>JBGTNW010000179.1:0-13234 GCA_041742865.1 Phormidesmis sp. | reverse complement strand
TAGCGCTTTGTTCCCCCGAAGGCATATTCGACAACAACCCGTTCTCCCCTGAACACCTTATTCTCTTCTTTCTAAAGTGCAACTGTCGCTTGGGTAGCACTCACTCACGACCTAAAGCGGTTTCTAGAATCGGTTGGAGCCAATGCAGCCATCGGTTGGATTGAGACCGGTTAAAGTCGAATAGCAGACCCGCCAAGTTGAAGGTGGGATAACACTTGAAGTAGAACAGTACGAAGAATAGCTTATTTGCTATCTCTAGCCGGTTGGACTTGCGGCCAAGTTTGACGCTTCGCTGTGACCGGATGGGCTGCTTGGGAGGCTGCACCATCGCATCAGGTGGTCATCTTTGAACACACGGTTGAGATCCAGCATCGAACAGAAGGGGGATAGCGAAGTTCAAGCACTGCGGCCATTCTAATACCCTATTTCGCAACAGGTTTATTAATGAAATAATCAGCATTCGGGGCTATTTCATAGGCAGATACTTGCATTCTTCCACATGGCAGTAAATTGGTTAAATTGATGCTGATAGGAAGGTTCAGCCATCCTTACTTTTAAGGCACTACCCCGAATTTTTTACAATCCTAGTTTGCTTAAAACCGCTGTATTACAGCTGTATGACATAAAAGAAAGGGCCTCAGCCGTTTACTAACACCGTGATGCCTCCGTGCCATTGCTGTCGCTGAGATTACTTTATAAAGATCAAGTGAAGTTCGTTGGCATGGAGGTCTGTTAATTGAAGTTTGTATGAAGCCTGCTCACAATGTAAGTCAAGCCACATTTTGATTGTGAATGGGTTTGCAATAATTCACAGAAAGAAAAGCGACTTGATTATAAAGACTAGCGAGTCTACGCAATAGCAAGTTCTGACCACTAAGCCTAAGGCCCTGGAGGTAGTTAAAGCCCTAGATATGAAGTGACAAGTGTCTGAGTCGCGCAGTTTGCTCCACGACATTCCAATTGTAGTCTATTTAATTGTTCCTACATTCGATAGGCTCGCTGTTTTATCTGTTGTTTTTCCCTGGGTTCAAACTCTAATTGACGATTTTATTGACGATTTTAAGGAGAAATATGCTTAAGCAATTTTGCGCAGTAGTATCCCGAGCATCCGTGGCTGTTAGCCTTACGCCTCTATTATTTCCAGCAACAGCATTTGCAGTCACCTTTAACTCAGGGAATGCGTCTGTAAAGACTATCAACGATGCTTTTAATGCGGGGGCGCTTACTTCAACTAGTTTGACCCAGCTTTATCTCAATCGAATTGATGCTTATGAGGGGCAGTTAAACAACTTTATCTATATCAATCCCAATGCGTTGGAAGAAGCAAATGCGCTTGATATAGAGCGCCAGATTTCAGGTCCCCGCAGTCCCCTTCACGGTATTCCTGTTTTATTAAAGGACAATATCGACACGTTTGATATGCCGACGACAGCTGGATCTGTTGCACTTGCAGGGTCATTTTCACCAGATGATGCTTTCATTACTTCGCTTCTCAGAGATTCTGGAGCGATTATTTTAGGGAAAGGAAGCCTGAGTGAATTTGCTAATTTCCTCACGAATGGAATGCCCGCGGGCTATTCCTCACTCAATGGCTACACCTTCAACCCTTATAATCCCTTTCCTTTGCCCGATGGGGATGGTCGGCCTATCCTTTCTCCTGGCGGGTCGAGTTCGGGTTCTGCTGCCGCCGTAGCCGCTGGTTTAGTGCCCCTTGCGGTAGGCACAGAAACATCAGGTTCTATTTTGAGCCCAGCTAATCAAAACTCTATTGTTGGCATTAAGCCTACGGTCGGATTAGTGAGCCGTGATGGGATTATTCCGATTGCAGCGAGTCAGGACACGGCTGGGCCTTTTGGCAAAACGGTTGAGGATGCCGCTTATCTGCTCGGTGCGCTCACTGGTATTGATCCCAGTGATCCGGCTACTGAAACTAGCAAAGGAAAGTTTTTCACGGACTACACTCAGTTTTTGAATAAAGATGCCCTTAAGGGTGCTCGGATTGGCGTACCCAAACAGTTCTACTGGGATCCTCTGTCGGAAGATCAAATAGCGATCACAGAACAAGCCCTGACCACCCTACAGAATATGGGTGCAGAGCTTGTATTTGAAGAGATACCCACTGTCGAAGAACTTGCTGCATTCAGCTCTTCAGTTCTAACCTACGAGTTTAAGCGGGATTTGAATGTGTATTTAGCTAGCTTAGGAGCAGATGCACCGGTTAAAACGCTCGCAGACGTGCTTGCATTCAATGAGGCCAATCCAGAAATCGCGCTCAAATACGGCCAAACGCGTGCAGCCCCAGCCGAGGAAAAAGATCTTTCCCCGGGAAGCGAGGATACGCTTCAATACCTGGCTGATAGAGCAACCGATTTGCGACTTGCAAAAGAGCAAGGACTAGATGCTTACATTGATAGCAACCGTCTCGACGCTGTTTTGTTTCCGGCGACACGAGGTGCGTCTATTGGCGCAAAGGCTGGTTATCCAAGCATTATCGTGCCTGGCGGTTATCTCCCGGATAAAACACCTTATGGGATTACCTTTCTGGCAAAAGCATACGAGGAGCCTACGCTGATTGGCCTCGCATATGCTTACGAACAGGCTTCTCAAAAGCGGATTCCGCCAGCTCTGTTTCCCGTCCTTCCGGGTGAAACCATAACATATGAAAAGGTGCCTGAGCCAAGCTTTGTCTTGGCTTTGGTTGCATTGGGTACGGTGTTAGTAGGCACCAAGCTGTTGAGACGTGAACCCATTGACTCTAAACTTGTTGTTTTGCACAATACCTAAAAACGGTATGGCTCAGAACAATGCATATAAGACTCGTGAAAAGACGTTGTGATCGCGCCTGCTCCTAGAGCTAAGATAATCGGGTATGAAGTTGCCCAACCTTGCACAGTTAAAGATAGACACTAAAAGCGGTTCGGGCATAGCCCGGCCGCTTTTAGAGATTGTTCGCTGTATGTTGTTCGCTGTGTTTTACGGGATATCGGCTTTGTTGCACCAATATGAAAAAGCCAGAGCTATCCTAGCCACCCCTTGGGTTAAGGGGTACTTTCCAATTAGCAGGCATAGCTATCTGGCTTAGCGACTTGGATCATTCGATTGAGCACCAGACTACAGAATCTTTAACTCACTCACCTGCCGGTTTATTCGACGGGAAAAGACTTTGCCGCCAAGGGCTGCTTTAAAGTGGAACATTGTGGTTTCAGGTAGCTTGCGCCATATCTAGCGTTTGATTACCCCATGCTGCCGCGTTTTCTACTCCCCCTCTTCATAAACTTTTATCCCGATACTATCGATCACGACGAAGCGTTTCCCGCTCGTTGGCTGCACGGGTAGCACCTCGATGAGTATGGGGCAAATGAGCAAACCTTCGATGATGATTAACGATGACATATGATTGCGGCCATCAACGAGGGAATCCCCTAATCTAGAAGCTTGTGGTTCAACCAAATTGTTTACAGTCCATTGCCAATCAAAATAAAAGCCGACCAATCACGCGGGTTGTTAAAGCCTTCGCTGTGGATCATTTCGATTTGCGCCTGTCTGAGCGCTTGGGCTTTGGTTTGGCCTTGACTGAGGGCAATGTAAAACCGGTTCATCAGGGCGGCGGTAGCGGTGTCATCGACTGACCACAGAGAGGCGATCGCACTTTTCGCCCCGGTCTTTTTCACCTGGAAGCCCAATCCTAAAATCTCTTTACCATCATCGCCCGATGCCACCGCACCAATTGCCGTCTGGCAAGCGCTAAAGACAACCAAATCCACATTCGGCAAAGCCCACTGGCGAATATCTCGCATATCTACCGTGCTGCCGTCGCCAAATAAAATAAAAGATTCTTCTGGTTGACCAGGCACAAACTTAGCGTGCGTTGCTAAGTGAATCACGCGCCGGTTATGAACTGAGTCAAAAATCTTTTGCCGCGTAAAATCAGTATCGCGAAAAGCAATGGTGTTGGGAATAGCGGCGATTAAGTTTTCAAGTTCTTGTTGGGCCGCGCTAAGGCCATGATAGATAAATTTTTGTGCGCCAATTTGAACGTGGTAGGTGCGATCGCGATTGGTTAATCCTCCCGCCAACACGCTCAAGGGTAAGGAATTACGTTCGGTGAGATCATCCACCATCGCTGAGGTAATGTTGTGAGACTGATAGATTTCTGCTAGCCAATGTTGCCCATTATGCAAGGTTGCTAAGGGCACATAGCGCAAAACGCTATCAGGCAGGTAAATGATGTTTTCTACTTTTTCAGCGGCTAAGGTGCTCTCTAGCGGGCGAATTAGCCAGTCGTAGAGCTGTTGTGCTGGCGCTTCGATGTCTTCTACACTGGCGGCTCGGTGAGTTAGGCTCCGCTGCAAAGCGCTGACTGTACGGGTTAAATCCATCTGTGAAACAGGTGTTGTAAAACGTTTGACTTCGCCTGTGGGGGTAATTAAAAGAATCTCTAGGCGATCTTTTAAAATGAGGGGGTATAGGACAGCGCTAGGGATGGGTTGAGCCGCGAGTGAGGTACGGAGTGAGGCGATCGCATTAAAGTCGAGCGGCAATTGACTAGCGCTGATAGACAAATCGCTTAACGCGACAGCAGCAGGTAAAGCAACAAACTCTAAGAGAGAGATGTTTTCCGGCAAATCGCTTAGGGCATTGACTAGGGCGGTTTCTGATGCCGTGTTGAATCTGTTAGTTGGCATTGAAGGGTTTGTCTGGGCGCTGTTAGCTGGTGTGTTGAGTGATGAGTTAGGTGATGAGTTGAGTGATGTGCTGGCCGTTTGGGCACTGTGCAAGTAGTCGTTGATTTCTTGCAGCTTGAGTAAATCTAAAATTTGCAGCGCTTCAGCTGGGCGGTTTTGCTGAAGCAATAAGTCGGCGGTATCACGATAAAAAGCGGCGATGGTTTGGGTGTGCTGCTGCTGCACTGAAAGGGAGAGCTGCTGCAAGTCTTGACGGATAGTTTCGATGTGGGCGATCGCCTGTTTATAAAAGAAAATTGCCAAGTTTGGCTGCTGTTGCTGCGCCATTAGCTTGCCTAAGTTCAGCCAGATCTCAATTTCAGGGATTTTATAGCCATGGCGTTGGCTCAGCCGCAGCGCTTGCCAGTGAGCCGACCAAGCTTGATCAGCCTGCTGGGTCTCCCGGTATAGCGATCCTAAGCTATCTAGCAGCGCCGCGCGCTCTAGCGGATCGTCTTGCCTTTCTAAAAGCGTAAACCCTTGGTCAAAGGCGGCTTTCGCGGCGGCAAAGTCGCCCTGCTTAAAATGCACGGTGCCTAAATTATTCAGCGTGCGGATAGTTCTATCCGCTGAGTCGCTGCGCTGAAAAAAGTCCAATGCCGTTTGGTAGCTACGTAGCGCTGGTACGTATTGGGTCTGCAATTCTTCTACCCGGCCTAAACTAAAAACCAGGCTACCGGCTAGCACCGAATCGTCGATGTCATAGCTCATGGCCTGCCGAATGGTGGCCTCAGCTTCTGCATACTGGCCAATTTCAGTTTCGACGCCGCCAATATTGTGCAGCATTTCTACCTGAGTCTGAAGCGACACGAGCGAACTGCGCTCGGGCTGATCGACCAAGGTGCGTCGGTAGTAGTTGAGCGCTGTGGCAAAATTGGCTAGCTGATAGTTGACAACGCCTAGGGTGCCATTGAGATACAGCAGATTAATACTATAGTCAGTGGCCTCATCAGCGATCGCTGATTGATCTGAATTAAATCTCAAATTACGCTGCATTGAGAGCGATTCAAAAATAGTCAGCGCTGAGTGTAAAGGCGATAGTGCTGCCGTATAGTCACCGGATCGGGCGTAGGCGCTACCTAGTCCGCTGAGGGCTTCGCCCTGGAGCTCATTTAAGGGATTGATTGAAAAATTAGCTAGAGGATTAAGCGCGGCTGCTTGCGACTGAATCAGGGCAAGCGCAGCTTGGTAAGTCGCGATCGCCCCTTCAAAATCCTCAGCCACCATCTGATCATAGCCAGCCGCCAAAAGCCTATTTATCTCATCTTTATCCGCGTCTACAGCTTGCTTTGAGCGCGATGACAACGCCATTGAAAAAAGCGGTTCTAATTTAAAAACGTACTCAGCCCTTTTTTCAATGGCGGCTGGCGAACTGAAAGCGGCTAGCTGCGCAACTGCCAGCACCAAAACAGGAACCATTTTCTAACCCAGCGTGTGTTGATCACTAGCTGTAGTTTAGTCCTGATTTAGCCCCTGCCATTTCCACGGGGAAGCCGTGGCCAAAATGGCTTTGAGCCTTGGCTGCTTTTGACAGTCGGAACGCTGTTGAGCTTGCCGTTGAGTTGGGCGCTAAGCTGAGCGATCGCAGGTCGGGCTTTAGCGATCGCAGACTTTACAGAAGATTCTACAGAACGACGAATAGTCATAACAATTACAGCCAAAAAGTTAAGGGGGGATAACAAGTCAATGCGCTAAAAAGGGGCTAAAAAACGAATGGGTTCATCTCACTATTCGCACCCTTTCTCGAACTCTCAGGGCACTTCTCAAAAATTCTGCAAGTTAGTTCGGGAGGGTAATAGCAGATGCACCCCACAATTCGCCCCTGCACTTACGCTACTGAGTCAGGTTGCCTATGTAGTTCTCTGATCCAGTGCTATTTCAGTGGTATTACTTAGTTATAGTTCCAAAGGGCGGTGTTGCACAAATCATATGAGTTAGCTGCAATACTAACCAATAGTCATTTCGTCGATCCAAGCCCAGCATGATGTCAGAGCAAACCGACAAAACTCAGTATCGAGTTCGCAATTGGCGTGAGTACGATGCTGCGCTCAAAAAAACGTGGCAGCTTAACCTTCTGGGTCGATGATGATGTGTTGTCAGGTTGGTTGAATGAGCAAAAGACCGGCAAGCGTGGTGCCTCCGCGACCTACAGCGACTTAGCGATTGCGACCATGAGCACATTAGGGTCAGTCATGAAGCTGGCAGGGCGTCAAACTGCAGGCTTTGTCGAGTCATTATTTAGCTTGATGGGTGTAGAGCTGTCGGTTCCCAACCACTCAACGGTCTCTAGACGGTTAGGGAAACTGAGCGTTAGCTTGCCCGTGGTTGAAGGGAAAGGTGCCCGACACGTTGTAGTGGATTCAACCGGTGTGAAAGATAGCGTTTTTCAGTTGTTTTGAGTACAGTAACAGCAGTGAGTAAACCAGCCGATAATATCTTCTTCACTGATTTCATCTATCGCTACCGAGATCGCGTCATTGAGAGCATTATTAGGTTCGAGCAGCCTGAGACCTCAATGAATTGTTGATCTTTGACCAACAATTCTCAATGGGCGAGAAATCAGACGAATAGGGCGATAGGTATACGAGCGTTGCGCCCACCGACTCAATCGCCTCTCGCACCCCTTCCACATGATGGGATTTGAAATTATCCATCACCACACCGGCTCCTTCCCATAGATTTGGCACTAATACTTGTTCGATATCGGTCAGAAACGTTAATCCATCTGTACCGCCTTGCCAAGTCATGGGTGCTATGAATCCCTCTGTCCAACTCAAAGCTCCAATGATAGTCACGTTTTTGCCTAGCAATCAAGGCAAAAACGTGACCATAGGCTCGTTTTCCTTTCTGAGAGCGGCTATAAAGGCGTGTCATCGCCAGGTTGGCACCCGCTTCGTCCAGGAAAATAAAATCTTTTAGGTTGACTTCTTCAATCGTATTCCAGTATTCAACGCTTAACTTTTGGACTCGCTCTGTATGCCGCTCACTGGCGTGAATCGTTTTTTTACGAGTGATGCCCAACCCCTCAATGATTCGCCACATTGTACTCACACTGACGGTTTCACCTTCTTGCGCTGCAACGAGTTCACAGAGTTCTGATAAGGTTGCATCCTGATTGGCTTCGACCAAAGCGCGAACCCTTTTCCAGTGGCTCTGGGCTAAAGGTGGGCGGGTAACCACCCCCGTGGCCTTTGGGTTCTATATCCTCGTTGGTATGAAATCGCTTGAGCAGGCGTTCGATTGAGCTGAGGCTGACTTGAAAGCGTTCTGCTAATTGGCGTTGGGAGATAGCTTCTTCGGTATGAACGTCTATGATCCTTTGGCGCAAATCAAGGGACAAGGGAGAGGGCATTATAAAATTCCTCAGAGACTCTTCTAACTTCCTGATATTGTGTTTAACTCAATTAAAAAACGCTATGCCTACAGCAGGTGGCGCTGCGCACGGTGTCAAAGAAACAGCGCACATTCTCTTCGGGGGTATTGGGTAAAATGCCCTGGCCAAGATTCATGATGTGGCCTCGGGAACCGGCTTGGCGAATGACAGCTAGGGTGCGATCGCGAATTAGCTCCGGTGACCCCAGCAGTACGCAGGGGTCAAGGTTGCCCTGCACAGGGCGATCGCCTAGCACCGCTCGCGCTTGCGCCATCGGGATAGCCCAGTCAACATGAATGACATCGGCCCCAGATTTTGCCATTAGCGGCAGCAGAGCGGCGCTGTCGTGGACGCAGAGAATGACCGGCACCTCAGGATAAATTGCTTTGACGGCGCGGATTATCTGCCACTGATAGGGTAGAGCAAAGGTAGCATAGTCTTCGGGCGTCAGGTGGCCTGCCCAGGAGTCGAAGATCTGGATAATTTGTGCCCCATTTTGAACTTGGTAGAGGGCGTAGGTGGCAATAGAGCAAGCGAGTTTGGTTAGCAGCTGGTGCAGTAACAAGGGCTCTTGCCAAGCCATTTTTTTGATCACGCTATAGTGGGTCGAGTTTTGCCCTTCCACCAAGTAGGTGGCCAGAGTCCAGGGCGCGCCGACAAAGCCCAATACCGGCACCTGCCCCTGCAACTCATCGCACAGAGTGCGTAAAATTTCGCCAATAAACGGTAGAGATGCCTCGGGGTGGAGCGGGCGAAGGGCCTCCACCTGAGCTTGAGCGCGCACTGGCTCAGCCAAAATGGGCCCTTTGTGATCGATGATCTCAAAGTTTACGCCCATCCCCGCCAAGGGCGTAAGAATGTCAGAAAAGAAAATCACGCCGTCGGGCTGGAAGGCCCGGTAAGGTTGGAGAGAAATTTCCACCGCTAGGTCGGGAATTTCGGAGCGATCGCGAAAGGAGGGGTACTTTTCTTGAAGGTCTCGGTAGACCTTAAGGTAGCGGCCTGCCTGACGCATCATCCACACGGGCGGGCGATCAACAGGCTGATTTTGCGCAGCCCGCATGAGACGATCCGCCGAGAGGGCAGAGGCGGTCTCGGGTGAGGCGAGAGATATGAGCATGGGAAGTAGAGGGTAGGGGGCGAGGCTCTTTTGGCTACACCAGCTTCTTTTAGCACGGGATGATATAGGCATGGGAAGTAGAGGGTAGAGGGTGAGGGAGGTATCTTATTCCATTTGTTCGAGGGCCTCGCGCACATCTACTAAGTGGTTGTTAAACACCTCTAGGGCGGCATCGAGTACCTTAAAAATGGCCGGGTCACGCACGGCGTAGAAGACAAAGTTGCCCTGCTTGCGGCTAACTACTAGGTTGCGGCTGCGCAGAACGGCGAGCTGCTGCGATACCGCCGAGGCTTCTAGCTCTAGCCATTCGGCGATGTAGCCTACGCTCTGTTCGCCCAGCCGCAGAGTATCGAGAATTTGAATTCGCACTGGGTTAGACAACACCTTAAACAGGTCTGCCTTAAAATAGCTGGGCTTGAAAGTCATGGGTTTAAATCGATCTATGTCGCTAGTAATCGCTTCAGATAGCTTAGCATTGGGCATTTCAGGCTATAGACTCAAACTGATACGCCAACGATTTGGCGGTAATGTGGCGTGCTCTATCTAGACACTTTGAGATAGTAATGGTGCCATTGTCGTAGGTGGTGAGCACCTTGCGATCGCACACCCAATTGGGTGCCCCCTTGGCATGAATTTTGTACTGGTTCAACATCGCCGGAGACACTGGCTTGTTCCCCTGATTCGAGATCAGTACTACGTCAGGGCGGCAGTAGTTAAACACCTCGGGGCAATAGCCGCTTTCGTGGCCATAGTTAGACGCGACAAACGTATTAACCTGTTGCAGGTGGGTGCGAAAATCTGCGCACTGGAGCAGAGCCCGCCAGCCTGCGATTGTCAGATTACTGGGAAACACAATTTTAATATCGTCGTAGGAGACAAAGGTCACGAGACTCAGATCGTGCGAATCGTGACCAGTATCTTGAGCATTCCAAAAGAATGAGAGATCTACCTCATCAACTTTCATGTGCTGGCTAATTTTCTGGCATTCAGGATGCATTTTTGTCGCGACCTCTAAAGAGTTTTTAGCCCATAGGGAAGCGGCTCTCAGCTCAGGGTATTGATCAATGGCAACTGTGGGGTTAGCTATTAATAAATTAATGTTGAGGCCATGCTCAAGGCAGTGATCGAGCAGCGGCTGAACCCCGGCTAAATGGTCTGGACTGTAGGCGGGCAATACCAAGCAGTCAATGGTGTGACACCGACGCTTGAGCAGGTGCTGCTGGGGACTAAAGCCGTTGTGAGCGTTAAAGCCAGTATCGATCAAAATGGTGTGGCGACTGGAGCGGTCAATAACAGCACAAAAACCGCGATCAACGTCAAAAATATGAATATCTAGCATGGGACTCCTGGCCATAGGGCGGAGAAAAGAAGTAATGGCTTGAAACGTTTAAGCGGTAGGCGCTGCCCACCTTATGAAGCTCAGTCGGCGGCGGCATCGAACATGATTTCGTAAGGGGTGTCGGGGCGGCTGTGCTTGAGAAAGCTGAGGTGAGCCTCGGCGTGGGAGCGAGAGGGGAAGCGGGCAACAACCACGCTCTGGAGAGAAGGCAGAGGGCGAATAATGCACCAAAATGTGGCGGCAGGGTCAGGGACGACGGGGGCAAATTGGCGGGCCAAACTACGTCTAAAAAGCTCTGTACGAATATGCATGAACAAACTCACTGAAGCGGTGGAATGGAACCAATGGAACCCGGCGGCGCTTCCCGCTAGGGGGCGCAACGGGCAGTAGAAGACGAAGGTGTGGGCATATTTCCAAATCGCTGATGCCCACAAACTATGCCACCGGCAGTTATCTAGTTGTGCTAAAAGTGCCGATGGGTAAACCCTAGCACAAGTATCTAGCTATCCGCAAGATTTTGAAGATAGCTAGATATAAAGATTGCAATCTGTGTATACTTAAACTTAGTGATGCCAGATGAGCCAAACGCTTCAGGCTTAGCTGATAGAGTTTATTCCGGTCTCTTTACCGATGGATTAGGGGATGGTCTACCTCTTTTCTTCTTTCTAACCCGTTTGTTGCCAAATTCATGGCTGCACGGCTAGCCACCTTTTATCTGAAATTTGAACCGAGGAGGTTCCTTGTACTCATGACAGAGTTGACTGTTTCCCAAGAGGGCTTTTCTCAGGGGTTGTTCCGTGTTTTTCGCCACTGGCGGGGCGATGTGACCGGCGGCTTGACGGCTGCTATTGTGGCGCTGCCGCTGGCACTGGCCTTTGCGATCGCCAGCGGCGTAGACCCTAAAGCAGGTCTTTACACGGCAATTGTGGCGGGCACTCTAGCGGCGATCTGCGGTGGTTCCCCCGTGCAGATTACCGGCCCTACCGGGGCCATGGCCGTGGTGCTGATTGGCATTGTGGCCAAGTACGGCATTGAGAAAGTGTGGCTGGCGGGGCTGATGGCGGGGCTGATTCAGATTGCTTTGGGGGTGGCCAAGCTAGGGCAGCTGGTGAAGTTTATTCCCTACCCAGTAACGGCAGGCTTTACTAACGGCATTGCGGTGATCATCTTCTTTGGCCAGTTGAACAACTTTTTTGGTTTGCAACTGCCCCGCAGCGAGCACTTTTTGCCGGGGCTGTGGCAGACCTTAAAGGCTATAGAGACCAGTCAGTGGGCGGCGGTGGGGTTAGCTTTGGTGGTCATTGTCACCAAGCTGTTTTGGGGCAGACTCTCGACGCCGATTCCGGGGTCGCTGGTGGGGTTGGTGCTAGCAACGGTGATCGCGACCGGGTGCCATCTCCAAGTGCCCACTATTGGCACCATTCCCCAGGTGCTGCCCATGCCCCACGGCATTCCCCACTGGAACGATTTTGGCCTGATTCGCGAACTGATTAACCCGGCGCTGGCGCTGGCCGCTCTGGGCAGCATCGAGTCGCTGCTGTCGGCAGTAGTGGCCGACGGCATGACCGTGAGCGAAAAACACAACAGCGATCGCGAACTAATCGGCCAGGGTATTGCCAATATGGTGGTGCCGTTTTTTGGCGGTATTCCAGCCACCGGGGCGATCGCCCGCACCGCCGTCAACCTGCGGGCCGGAGGCAAAACCCGTCTGTCCGGCGTGATTCACGGGCTAGCCCTGGCGGCAATTATGCTGACGCTGGCCCCACTAGCGGCGCAGATTCCCCTGGCGGCGCTGGCAGGCATTCTCATGGTCACCAGCGTACGGATGATCGAATGGGAGGCAATCGGCCTGCTGCTACGAGCCACCTACGCTGACTTTGCTGTGATGATGCTCACCTGGCTGGTCACCATCTGCTTTGATCTGGTGCTGGCGGTAGAAGTCGGGCTGATTGCCGCCGGGGTGTTGTTCATCAAGCGAATGAGTGATTTGAGCATGGGCCGGGTGCCTGAGGCCGAAGTGTTTCCGCCCGGAGTACCGCTGGAGCTGAGCAAGCAAATTGCGGTGTACCGAGTGGATGGGCCGCTGTTTTTTGGGGCCGCCGAGCGCTTCGCCACCTTCCTGCGCGATCAGCCGGAGGTGAAATACCTGATTCTGCGGCTGCGCTTTGTGCCAAATATGGACACCACAGGACTGGTGGCGCTAGAGGATATTTACCGCGACTTGGAGCGGCGGGGCTGTCGCCTCATCCTCAGCGGTCTACAGCCCGAGGTCAAACAACTGCTGGAACGCAGCGGTTTGCTGGCGCATATTGGCACAGACAGCTGCTTTGAAACCACCGATGCGGCCATTCGCTCCCTCAGCCCTGACGATCATCTCCTCACGGAATCCTCTGATTTGGCCTCATCCCAACTGCTAATCAACCTGGAGTCGTGAGCGGCGCGTGATGCTGCTAGCAGTCCGCCCGCCCGATTCAAACTGACCGAGGGTTTCAACTTCAGCCACTTAAAAAGGTTACCGTCATGCCGTTTACCCAACCTATAACTCAAGGACTCAATACTCTCGCCAACGAGACTGACCTGGATATCTTTTTGCCCTGCGCTAGACAGCGCTTGATCGTCATTCGAGCGCAGATCGAGCGACTTAATCAGGCTCCTTTTAGCGCGGCACGGGAGGCCAA
>JBGTNW010000178.1:0-3766 GCA_041742865.1 Phormidesmis sp. | reverse complement strand
GAATTACTCGTACCCTATAGCCAGCTCACGACCAAGTTAAAACAGCTCAGTCGTGCGGGCAGTCGAGTGATCAGTGTGACGGCTGTCTAAAGCTGCCAGCTATAGAATTTATTCCATTTCGAGTGCATTACGAAATTATTGAAAGGAGAACTTCAGGTGGCTATTACAACAGCAGCCTCTCGACTAGGAACATCAGCATTCAGTGATGCCGCGCCGTTAGAACTGCGCCCCAAGGCCAGTCAGAGTGATATTGAAGCGGTTATCCTCGCGGTCTATAAGCAAGTATTGGGCAATCCTCACCTGCTTAAGTCCGAACGATTAGTGATCGCCGAGTCTTTACTGCGCGATCGCAAAATAACGGTTCAAGAATTTGTCCGTCAGGTGGCCAAATCAGAACTATACAAGCAGAATTTTTTTCAAAATTGTTTTCAGAGCCGGACGATTGAGCTGAATTATAAACATCTGCTCGGCAGAGCCCCTTACGACCAGTCAGAAATTACAGCGCACCTAAATCTGTATGAATCTGAGGGTTTTGAGGCCGATATTGATTCCTATATTGACTCACCCGAGTATCAGACCAAATTTGGAGAAAATATCGTCCCCTACTATCTAGATTTTGTGACCACCGGGATGGGGCAGCGCTCAGTGGGCTTTGTGCGTTTGTTTCAGCTATACCGAGGATATGCCAGCAGCGATCGCGCCCAGTTAACTGGCAAAGCCCCTCGGTTGGTCAAAGACCTCGCTCGGAATACAGCTTCTGCTGTGTTGCCGACCTCAGGCGGTGGTTTTGCCTACCAGGGCGCTGCCAAAGGCGACGCTTCTTACAGCAGCTTTGGCGGCTCAAAAGCATTTGGCTCAGGGCGACTCTTCCGGGTGGAAGTTGCTGGCATTAATAAACCCAGATATCCTAAGGTTCGCCGAGTCAACAAAGCCGTCATTATTCCTTTTGAAGAACTCACGGCCCATATGCAAAGGGTGCAGCGCCAAGGCGGAAAAATTGCCAGCATTACACCGCTTTAAGTCTTTGCGCTAGCTGCGGTCAGACTGAACTATGGTCAGACTGAACTATGGTCAGACTAAAGTATGGTCAGACTGAAGCTGTATCAAATTAAGGCCGTGTCAAATTAAAGTATTGTTAGATGTAGGGTTTGTACAAACGTGACTATTCCTTTATTAGCTTATGCTCCCTCTTGTCCCAACCAGCGCGTAGACGCTTTAGGGGCTCAAGATGACGAAGCGATTGTTTATTCAGCAGATGATCAGTTTTCTCCAACAGATGTAGGGAATTTGATTAACGCGGCCTACCGACAAATCTTCTTTTCCGCGTTTAAGTGGGATCGCGAAACGGTACTTGAGTCTCAGCTGCGCAACCGGCAGATTACAGTCCGTGACTTTATTCGCGGGCTACTGCTATCAAATACCTTTATCGATAGCTTTTACAACAAAAACAGTAACTACCGATTTGTTGAGCACTGTGTTGAAAAAGTTCTGGGCCGTCGCGTTTACAATGAGCGTGAAAAAATTGCCTGGTCAGCCATTGTGATGACAAAAGGCGTTAAAGGCTTTGTCGATGATTTGCTCAACAGTGACGAATACATCGAAAACTTTGGTGAGAACATAGTTCCCTTCCATCGGAGACGGATTCTGCCCAGTCGTGAAGTGGGAGAAACTCCGTTCAACATTACCTCTCCTCGCTACGACGCTTACCATCGTGGCCAGATAGGCTTTCCTCAATTTATTTGGAAAGAAGTGGTTCGCAGCTTTCAGCCTTACGATCAGAAGGCCAAAAATGGTGATCCGACCTTGTTTACCGACATGGCCAAGAGCATCAATCCCAAAATCTCGGCTACAGCCCCCACTAATCTCGATAAGCTCGATTTTGAAAAAGCCGTGCCTTATCGTCGCTAAGGGATGGGCGAGGTAGCCAACGCGTTTCTCATCAATCTCGACGTTAAATTTCTGATTCCGCTAGCACCTCCCGCTCAGTTTCCCTCGCTAGGAAACCCACGGGGGGTGATCTAATTGCTCGCTTTTAGCTCCAGTTTCCGAAGTAACTTGTTAGCCTTTTTAACGATATTTTACCAACGTTGCTTGTAGACCACGAGCAATTTCAATCATGCAGTATCCCCGCTTTCGATGGGGAAACTAGGTAAGATATCCCATAAGAAATCATTAAAATTGGCTATGAATACTGCATCCGGCGGACAATTTCCTTCTGGTCTATCGAGTGGCATTCTCCCGAATGGTCTAACAAATGACCTTCCCCCACGCAGTTCAAGGTGTTTGCGCCGAGCCATTCAGGCCAAAGAATTTATTGTCACGGCCGAAGTTATGCCGCCCAAAGGCGGTGACCCTAGCCACATGCTGGCAATGGCCGCGCACCTCCAAGACTGGGTACATGCCGTCAATGTTACAGATGGTAGTCGAGCCGTGCTGCGAATGTCTTCTTTAGCCTGCTCAGTGCTGCTCAAGCAGGCCGGAATTGAGCCCATTTGTCAAATGACAGGGCGCGATCGCAACGCGATTGCCCTTCAAGCCGATCTGATGGGCGCACATGCGCTTGGCATTCACAACATACTCGCGCTCACCGGCGATCCGCTCAAAGCAGGCGATCATCCCAAAGCCAAACCCGTACATGAGCTAGAATCCATTCGCCTGCTGCAAGTCATTCGTCAGCTCAATGGTGGCACTGACTACAACAACAGCGCCATGCCCGATGGCTGCTTAGACATTTTTCCAGGAGCGGCAATCGATCCTCAATCGCCGAGCTGGTCAGGCTTACAGAGTCGCTTTGAGAAAAAGCTAGCGGCTGGAGCACAGTTTTTTCAAAGTCAGCTCATTTCTGATTTTGATAAGCTCGAAAGGTTTATGGATAATTTGGCTGTAGGGTGCGATCGCCCCATCCTCGCCGGTATTTTCCTGCTAAAATCCGCCAAAAATGCCGCTTTCATCAACCGCTGCGTCCCCGGCGTCACCATTCCGCAGCACCTCATCGAGCGCTTAGACAAAGCCCCTGACCCACTGCAAGAGGGCATCAAAATCGCTGCCGAACAAGTTCAAGCTGCCCGCGACCTCTGTCAAGGCGTGCACATGATGGCCGTTCGGCGCGAAGACCTAATTCCTCAAATTTTGGCTCTCGCTGGAGTAGAGCCGCAAACTCGACCCACGTCAACAGCGCTACTCAGTGCTGTGGGCTAAAGCGATCGCCCAGCTGAAAAAATCAAAGCGCTATCAACTAATGCACCTAAAATCAAACTTGATTAGAAACTTGATTAGACTTAGTTGGACGTCAGCACAATCGGATCTTGCGGGCGAATCACGACCACCGAAGGCGCAGTAGTATTGCCAATAATCACACCTGCCGCCGCACCCCCTAGCACTTCTAACAAGTCAGCGCGGCCAAACACCTCGCCCAATACATAGCCACCGGCTGCGCCAATTGCCGCATCGGTTAAAATTGCGCCTGCCGAGGTTTGACGCGGATCTTTGACATCGCGAAATAGCCCAGAAACTGCGTTGAGTTGATAGATGCGATCCGCAATTTCAACCGAATTAGCCACGTACACTAGTCCCCCATCTGCGGGTTCAAACTGACCTCTAATAACGGTACCGACCGGTAAGCGCTGATTGCCAATGGCTGCATCTTGACGGATTACTAAGTCATAGCGGTAAGTGCCAGACCTGTTGAGATAAAGCGTTTCTTCTTTGGCCAACGTCGTTTGCAGCTCAGCGCGACCTTGATTGACTTGAGCCGTATTCGGAGCGC
>JBGTNW010000177.1:0-9521 GCA_041742865.1 Phormidesmis sp. | reverse complement strand
GGGGGACATCTGTAGCGCCACCGAACGATTTAAAGTTTGAGAGTTCGACTCTTTTTACGTGCACTCAGGCGTCGCACCCAGCAGTGCGGATGTACTGATATAAAAAATAGCATTGGTAAGTCGTATTCTTAACAAAGAATGACGCAAAAATCACCTTTTTTTATCACAAAGTTTCAAATGTTGTTTTGGCATGTTGTTTTGAACGCTGGGTTTGACTAATTTTTGGCTAATTTTTGACTGAATCTTCCGACTGTCTTCACGAGCGTATTGGTGTGTCTTTTTCAAATCCTACTCAGCTTCAGCCGCCATTACTGGGACCCGCTATCCTCGGCTTCGATCCGGGCCGAGCGAAGTGCGGCCTAGCGGTGGTGGGCTTGGATCGCTCGTTATATTATCACCAAGTTGTGCGGGTCAGTGAGGTGGCTGACATCATTCACCAATTGCGAGAAACCTATCCGATTTCAAGCATTGTTCTAGGCGATCAGACGGGGGCTAAGCAATGGCAATCGCTGCTGTCGGCTTTACCCAATGCGCCTCGCGTTACCCTGGTAGATGAGCGGTATAGCTCTTTGGAGGCGCGCGATCGCTACTGGCAAATGTATCCCCCAAAAGGACTCGATAAGCTTATTCCACAAGGAATGCGCAACATTCCTAGACCGATTGATGACATCGTTGCGATTCTGTTAGTGGAGAGATATTTGAAACGGCTGTCTGGAAAAGATTAGGGGGCAGCTGAATCCTATCGCCGCGTCTAGCCGAAATCACAACTGCGCTCTGATCGTAAACGAATAGTCGCCTCCCGGCTCTAGCTGATAGTCAAACTGCTCTAAAAAGCGGCCTAAAGGCTCTTGAATCAACGCTCGACCCAAAGACGGCTCTACAGACAGCAGCCCTTGGCGAAAGCGCCAGCGAAAACGCCACTCGAATTCATTAGCGCTCACTTCACCCTCAATTCGGCCATTTTGCCAAGACTGATGGGTAATACGCACGTGGGCGGTTGTCGTTGGCAAATGCGGGCTAGAACTCACAGGACACAAATCGCAAATAAATCAGCAAACGGCGCTTTAAACTTAAGATAGCGGGCCATCTCCACGGCAACTACCCTCAGACTTGTAAATATTTTATTAAGAAGTCTATTTCTCAATCTATCGTCATAACATCGTCGTAGACTGCCCCTGTCAGCGGCTGGGCTTTGGCTTTTCGCTATTTTCCACTATTCAAGGCATCGCCAAAGACGGTAGCCTATAAGGTACTTATTCCTATCCACAGGATCCTCCACCGTGCCGAAGGTTGGCATCATCTATAACGACATTAAGCCCGTAGCCACTGAAGCTGCACAAAAGCTGTGCGCTAAATTCAAGACTTTGGGCTATGAGGTGTGCCTCGCGACCGGGGCTACGGGGCTATTGGGCTATTCCCATCCGGGGAAACCGGTTTGCCATACCCCCGTAGACAGCTTAGTCCCCCCCGGATTTGAGCAGGATATGGATTTTGCGATTGTGTTTGGCGGCGATGGCACCGTGCTGGCCGCTTTTCGCCAAGTCGCACCCAAGGGCATTCCGCTATTAGCCGTTAACACTGGTCACATGGGCTTTTTGACGGAGATTTATCTCAATCAACTCCATGACGCGGTTGATCGGCTAGTCGCGGGCCACTATGAAATAGAGGAGCGGGCGATGGTGCTGGTGAGGCTATACAGCCATAGCCATCTGAGCTGGGAGGCGCTATGCCTTAATGAAATGGTGATGCAGCGTCAGCCCCTGACAAGTATGTGCCACTTTGAGGTGAAAATCGGGAGCCATGCCCCGGTGGATATCGCCGCTGATGGCATCATTGTTTCGACGCCGACGGGTTCGACGGCCTATTCGCTGTCGGCGGGCGGGCCGGTGATTGCACCGGGCGTTTCGGTGCTGCAATTAATGCCGATTTGTCCTCATTCTTTAGCCTCGCGGGGGTTGGTGTTTCCAGATTCGGAGACGGTGATGGTAACGTCGGCCACGCCTGAGGCATTGGTGATGGTGGTCGATGGCAATGCGGGCTGCTACGTGGTGCCGAGCGATCGCGTCAAGCTCACGCGATCGCCCTACTCCGCTCGATTTGTTCGGCTCAAATCTCCCGAATTTTTTCGAGTCCTGCGTGAAAAACTAGGCTGGGGACTGCCCCACATTGCCAAGCCGACTTCTGTGGAACTACCTTAAGCCCATTCGGCCTTCAGGATTGGCTGCTAGACACAACTCACACTCCCAAAATCACCCTCAAAATTGGCCCAATCCCGTCTATGAGTGAGCTCTCCGCCCCTTCCGATTTGTCCTCGCAAGCGACCCCTCAGGTTCTCATCGTCGAGAGCGACGAGAGCTTAGCCAATGAAATTGGCGTGGATCTTCATGAAGCTGGCTACGCCTTCTCAACGGCTCACAGCCTCGCGACGGGATTACGCCAAGCTCGCAGCACCGCGCCGTCACTGATTGTAGTTGCGAGGAGACTCGCCGACGAATCAGGCTTAGACTTATGCCGTCAACTGCGCACCGAGCAAAACCGCGTACCCATTTTGCTCATCATGGCTCACGATGCGCTATCCGACCGAATAGCCTCCTTAGAATCTGGAGCAGATGACTATTTTTTAGCGCCGTATCGCTGCGACGAATTTATTAAGCTAGTCAATGCCTATCTAAAGCCTAGTGTAGCTAGCGGTGAGCAGCTTAGATTTGCCGATTTAGTGCTGGATTTAGCGCAGCGTCAGGTAATTCGCAATGATCGAGTCATTGAGTTGACGATGAAAGAATTTGAGTTACTGAAATATTTGATGGAGCATCCGCGCGAGGTTCTGACCCGCAAGCAAATATTAGAGAGTGTATGGGGCTATGATTTTATCGGAGAATCAAACGTGATCGAAGTATACATTCGCTACCTGCGGCTCAAAATAGATGGCGAAAACGAAAAGCGCCTGATTCAAACGGTGCGAAGTGTCGGCTACGTATTAAGAGAAAGCTAGGGAAAAGCTTACGAAAAACGCTACGGAGAATGCCCATGACAATCAAACGGAACTGGATGCGCCTGCGTCCCCTGCGCCCTTGGGCTCATCCTACTGCCTTGTTTTTTGCCTTGCCCTTGATGTGCGCATTACTTGTTAGCTGCTCAGTGCCAGATGGCCCCGACCCTGGTGATACGGCTACACTACCCGCAGATTCGACTACCACAGATGAAGCGCCTCTGATTACGTTAAACGGCCCAGGTCAGCTACTACCGATTTCAGCGACGGCTGAAATTAAGGGCCACATTTTTGAACTAGAAGTCGCGCAAACCAACCAAGAGCAGGCACTCGGCCTAATGTTTCGTTCGGCCCTACCCGATAATCGCGGGATGCTATTTCCCTTTTCATCGCCTCGGCGCGCCAGCTTTTGGATGAAGGATGTGCCAGTAGCTTTGGATATGGTCTTTATCCGGAATGGAGAAGTGAGGGCGATCGTCCCACAAGTCCCACCATGCCCCACCGAACCCTGTCCTTCCTATGGGCCAAACGACCAAATCATCGATATGGTGCTAGAGCTACGCAGTGGCCGCGCTGCTGAGATCGACCTCCAGCCAGGGGATACCGTAACAATTAGCCCGCTTTCTACAGGTCAATAGTCCATCGTCAGTCGCGCCTTAACCTGTAAATGTTAAGTAAATCTATACAAAATATTGTGCTTTTACAGATCTACCGTAAAATTACGGAACTTAAAAGCGCATGAGCCCTTTGCACTGATTTTTTGTTCTCTTTTTGTTCTGGGGACAAAAACCGTTCTAAAAAATAAAAGCTGGGTTTAATAGAGCTCAGATTACAACCAGATGCCAATTAGGGATTCATGCGCAGCTGATACTTATGGCTCTGACCTTAAGCAGATCTGAGCTTAAACTGGCTTTCTATTCATCGTCTTTCATTGATTGTTTAGATCTCCTTCTAACTCCAAGGAAAACGCCCTCAAATCTATTTCTTACGGTGGAGTTTCATGTCGGTATTTCAGGTAAAGATACGCATCAACAATCTTTGCTAAAGACCTGGCAAGAGACCACCAGCTAGCCGTCATTAGTCAAATAGAAAAGTAAATTCATTTTTTTCACAGCATCACAAACTTATCTTTTAAAACTGCAATACATAATGTCTAGCAATCACGCCAGATTAATTCGTTTTTTACAGGAGGAACTGGCAGTTCCTCCGACCTCTATTAAAATAGCGCTACAGCAGTGCAAGCAGGATCTCGGTCCCTTGCCCATGGTGCTTTGGCAGCAAGGCGTACTCAGCCTACAGCAGCTTGAAAAAACCTTTGATTGGATGGAAATGGTGTAGGCGATCGCTCATTCAGTAACCGCAGTCTTCATTTACTTACCCTGATAGCGCTCAGTCGAGCATTAGCCATTACAGGCGATATTCGGCTGAGCTTTTTGATAGTTCTAAACGGGTAAGGATTCGTTGCAATGGGGATGAAGTCCTAGAGCGCTCTAAATATAATTCTCCAACTTCATTAAAGAAAGAAATGTACGCATAGCAATCATCCGTGAGATCTTTAGTCTCAACAGCCTCTCACAGCTTCTCACAGCCTCTAAAACTGCCTTAGAAATCTCAAATCGCTGCTGTAGAGGCGCCGAATATCATCGATCTTGCTCTGCACCATCGCTAGTCGCTCCACCCCAAGACCAGCCGCAAACCCTGAATATACTTCAGCGTCGCAGCCAACGGCCTTGAGCACATTGGGATCGATCATGCCGCAGCCCATGACCTCTAGCCATTGCCCTTGCCAGCGTACGTCCACCTCGGCAGATGGCTCAGTAAAGGGAAAGTAGCTGGGTCGAAAGCGCACTTCAATATCGCCAAACAGGGCATTTAAAAAGAGCTGAACGGTACCGCGCAAGTCCGTAAAGGTAATGTTTTTATCGACTGCAAAAAATTCAATTTGGTGAAATACGGCGGCGTGGGTGGCATCTACAGTGTCGCGACGATAGCAGCGGCCAGAAGCGAGCACCCGCATCGGTGGCTCGTGATTTTCCATGTAGCGAATTTGGGTGTTGGAGGTGTGTGTGCGCATGAGCTGACCACCGGGCAAGTACAGGGTATCTTGCATATCGCGGGCGGGGTGGTCGGGCAAGAAGTTGAGGGCTTCAAAGTTGTAATAGTCGTTTTCAATTTCTTGGCTTTGCGCAACGGTGTAGCCGAGCCCAATAAAGATATCGGTGATTTGATCGATAATGCTGTTGATGGGGTGAATGCGGCCTTGCGTCTGATAGGCCCCTGGCATAGTCACATCAATGGTTTCAGCGGCTAGCTGCGCCTGAATTTGAGCAGATTGCAGGTCAGTTTTGCAGTGCTCTAACTGCGATTGCAGGGCCGTTTTGGCTTGGTTGGCTAATGCCCCGACCTGGGGCCGCTCTTCGGCGGAAAGTTTGCCCATGCCCCCTAATACTTTGGAAAGATCGCCTTTTTTGCCGAGGTATTTGACCCGTACCTGATCGAGTTCATCGAGAGTAGTGGCAGCACTGATATCGGCGATCGCCCTTTGCTGAACGTCGCTAAGCTGGGCTTCGATTTCGGATAATGACATGGCACTGAGGGGCTGCTTAAGGCTGACTTGAGACTTACCTGAGACTCAGAAGAATTCTCAAATTAGTCTATGTTAACCTGCCAGGGAAGACTAATGAGGTCTGGTGGGCTTTATCTGAATGAATATATTGGTAAGTAATGATGATGGCATTTTTGCGCTGGGGATTCGGGCGCTAGCGAATGCTTTGGCTACCGATGGCCATCAGGTGACGGTGGTGTGCCCTGATCGGGAACGCTCGGCCACGGGGCATGGGCTGACCCTGCACAGACCGCTGCGGGTAAACCAGATAGAGGATGTGTTTGCAAATGAGGTGACGGCCTGGGCCTGTTCGGGGACGCCTTCTGACTGTGTAAAGCTGGCGCTAGATGCGATTTTACCGGCTGCGCCTGATTTTGTCGTGTCAGGGATTAATCACGGCGCTAATTTGGGTACCGATGTGCTGTATTCGGGTACGGTGTCGGCGGCAATGGAGGGCGTGTTAGAGGGGATTCCGGCGATCGCTATCAGCCTCACGAGCTTTGCCTGTAAAGAATTTCAACCGGCGGCTAATTTTGCAGTTAGGTTGATTACACAGCTAGAGAAGAACCCTTTAAATTTGCCAGTGCTGCTCAATGTCAACGTGCCGCCTGTACCTGCTGAGGCTATCAAAGGCGCGGTGATTGCCCGTCAGGGAATTCGACGCTATTTCGATCAGTTTGAAAAGCGGGTTGATCCTCGGGGCAAAATCTACTATTGGCTAGCGGGCGAAGTCATGGAAGAAGGGGAGGCCGAACTCGATGTCCCGCCCGGAAAAGAGGAGGCTGATTTAGACAAAGCGCTATCGGCACTGAGCTGCCAGTTTACGACCGATGTTAAAGCGATTAAGGACAACTACATTACGGTGACGCCACTACAGTCAAACCTCACTGCCTATGCGGCCTTGAATTTTATAGAGGCGTGGCAGGCGATTAATTTGGGTGAACAGACGGGGTAGCGGGCGCTTATTCAAGGCTGATGCCGCGTAGGATTTTGGTTTTGGCTTTGGCAGCGACAGGGGCGCGATCAATGGTTTGCGATCGCATCCGAGCGGGCTGAAAGTGCTTTTGCCACTCACTGGGTGCATTTAACGTTTCACCACCGTGCTTCGTGAGGCGCTGTCGAACCTGACAGAGGACAGGCGTATTTACACACGCCCCTGAAATGATTACCTGCCCTTTAGTCAGCGCTGGCAGCTCTTTCAATAAATCTCGCCCCGCCGCCTCGACTCCATACTTTAAGCTTTCTTGATCGACCGGATTGACAATTCGCATCAAAAACTGGCTCATGCACTGGCTGAGCACATCTGAGTCGAGCTTGCCCGGTCGCTGCGTAATCAGCCCGACCCCTAGACCAAACTTTCGGCCCTCACTCAAAATAGTGCGCAAAATCGCTTTGCAGCGAGAAGGTTCGCTAGCGGGCGCAAACCGATGGGCTTCTTCAACCAGGGTAAAAATAGGATAGGGCAAATAATTTTCATCGCTCTCGTTGATTTTGTCTTTTTCGGTATTGATTCGAGCCAGATAGCTCTGCCGGAGCACCGCCGCGCAGATCACCTGCTGCTCTTCCTGACTGATTTCATTCATTTGCAGCACGGTCACGCGCCCCGGTTCAAAGAGGTCTTTGGGGGCTAAGTGATTGGTTTGATGAAAGTACGGCGAGTTGGCAAATCGCTCTAGCTTCCAAGAAATTGCCGGTGCGGAAGAGCCAATTTTTAGGTTGCCTTCGTCATCTTCAGCCGTATCTGCTTCGTTCACGGCAGCAATAAGATCATCCACATTCCAGCGGTACTCACCGCGCTTGTGACGATGCAGAATTCTAAATGCTTTGTTGAGGATGGATTGCTGGCGATCGCTCATCTCCGGTAGCAGCGTCAGCACGTCATAGTAATCCAACGATGAAATCCGAATCGTAATATCACTCGGGGCCAAAATCCGCACATCTGGCACATAGCCATCCTCACCTTGAAACCTAGGATGCCCCCGCATTTCGCTCAGCGTGCCGTATTCCCCATGCGGATCAAAAATTAGCACCGCTGCTCGGTTATAAGGCTGCAAAAACTCCTCAATTAGGACCCCGGCCGTATAGCTTTTGCCAGAGCCCGTCCCGGCCAGAATTGCCATATGAGTGCTGACCAACTCCTTGACATCCAAGGCCACTGGCACCGCACCATCCGGGCGTAGCAGCAGCGAACCCACATGCGCAGAGCCGATTTCACCAGGCTGCTTTTTGTTGATCACGTTTAGCAGCGTTTGGTCATCAACAATCGAAACTTTTGCACCCGGATCGGGCGTTAATCTGGGGTTGATGAAGCCTAACGCTGAGTGAAAGTAGCCAATAACATCGACGGTGACTTCGTAGATTTCGGGGTTAGGGTGAGAAAAGCCGATGAGCGCTGCGATCGCTTCCGGGCTAATTTCAGTATCTGCAAAAATGCGATCAGGCAGATGATCGCTCAACCGCCGGTCAGAAATTTTGCCCAAAATTCTGAGGGGGTTCTGCCCAGCACGGCTCCCCGGTGCAGGCACCTGATAGTAAACGAACTCACCGATTTTGACCTGACGATTATCAGAAGTAATAAATAGATATTGGTTGCCATTTTCTCCCGGCCCTTTTACCGTACCAATCACACAGGATTGGGCATTTGCAGAAGCGTTAACCATAGCAGCCATTACAAAAGACATTCACTGATGTTTATAGCAGCTCTAGCAAGGGTTTGCACGTTTTACCCATACAAATTTACTATTGCACTGCATCAATGACACATAGTAAAGCGCCTCAGATACCGTTTATTTTATTGAAAAATATTGTTATCCTAGGCTAGGTATAATTTCTGTGTAAAAATGCCGTACAGACGTTGGCATAATTCAATGGCCTTGCCCTGATAGCTGAGTTATAGCTTTGTTAATGGGGTGCCAAGGGCAGCTTTGAGGGCAGAGCAGCCATCGTCAGACCTCACGATAAACCCGCTAAATTACTGAGTGCTTTTTGGCACCTCGTTGAGAATACTAATAGAACCATTAAGCCGCCTTTAAGATTCTGGAAATGCCTGTGACCCACAACCAGCTATCTCCCCAAGAGCCATCTACTCAAGACCGTACAGTTCAGGTTAAGCCAGCCACGGTTAAGATCGCCACTGAAAAGCGGCCGGAAAAGGAAAGACGGATTTTGGCTTCGGTGCTTATTCCTCAACCCGTTGAGCAAGTATGGGAAGTTATTACCGACTACGAGCACCTCTCTGACTTTGTGCCCAATTTGACCTCTAGCAAGCTGATCCCCAATTCAGAAGGCCGCATTCGCTTAGAGCAGATGGGAACACAGTGCTTTCTTAAGTTCAAATTTTGTGCCCGAGTCGTGCTTGATATGACTGAGCAGTTCCCTCATGAAGTTGGCTTTGCCATGAAAGAAGGTGACTTCAAGCTATTTAAGGGTGCTTGGAGGCTACAGCCCGCTGAAGACCAGAGCAGCACTGAGCTGTCTTATGACTTAATCGTCAAGCCTCCTAGAGCGATGCCTGCTGCACTCATAGAGCACCATATTTGCCATAACTTAACAACGAATTTACTCGCTATTCGCCAGCGAACAATGGAGCTCGCGGTTTAGGCCACCTCTGTGAGCGCTCAGTCAGCGACGCTGGTGATTTCCGGAATATGCCTATTTCAGCGCTGCTGAGATAGGCGCTGTCTTTACAAACTTTCAAAGGGCTTTTCTTCTCCGGCTGCAACTAAAGGTTCTTTGGCTATATCCACCTCGATAACCCCATGAGAGAGATCTGGAACAGTAAGCGCTGTTGATTCGGGTTCATCGCTCACTTTTTTAGAGAAGCCCCAGGCAAACAGGCTAAAAATCAGCGTTACCATTATCCACTCAGGCGGCACCCACTCAGGATTGATTACCCGTACTAGCAGGCGCAACCCGACGAACGCAACG
>JBGTNW010000176.1:0-21441 GCA_041742865.1 Phormidesmis sp. | reverse complement strand
ACCGGGTATTTTTCGGCAGCGCCCCTATGTGATCACGCCGCTGCCTCAGACGCAGCCAGAAGCTTTAGCCGCCGTCGAAACGCTCGCGCAGCAGCTCGGCTCACGGCTGTATCGCTGCTCTCCTGAAGCTCATGATCGAGCCGTGGCCTGGATTTCTCATTTACCCGTGATGGTAAGTTCAAATTTGATCTATGCGGCATTGCAGGAGCGCGATCGCGACATTTTGCAGCTTGCCCAGCAGCTGGCGAGTTCAGGCTTTCGAGATACGAGCCGGGTCGGGGGCGGCAATCCTGAGCTAGGGCTGATGATGGCCCAATACAACCGAGATGAAGTGCTGCGATCGCTCAAATCCTATCAAAGTGCAATCTCAACGACGATCGAGCAGCTAGAGCAAAAGAATTGGGATGCTTTAGCCCAAAAGCTAACCGCCACTCAAGCTGGCCGAGCGTCTTTTGTCTCAGTCCAAGCTTCAGTCCAAGCTTCAGTCCAAGCTGCCTCATAGCCGCTACAAAGCCCTGCTACGCGCCCCCTAGCGCCATCACTGGTTCCTGATACAAAATCGCCGTAAACGTCACGGTAGAGCCAAGCCCCTCACCCATGCTGATAAACTTTACCTTTCCACCCATCGCTTCAACCAGCCGCTGAGAAATCGCTAATCCTAGCCCCGTGCCCTCATACTGACGAGTGCGAGCGCTATCTACTTGGCTAAACGTTTGAAACAGTCGGTCTTGTTTTTCAAGCGATACGCCAATGCCCGTATCAGCGACACTCAGCTTTACCAAACCCGGCCAAGTTTGACCTTCAAATTCTAAGGGCTGGAGTCTAATTTCAGCGCGGATTGTGATCCCGCCTTCGTGTGTGAACTTATTAGCATTGCCCACTAAATTTAGCAGCACCTGCTTTAGCCGCTGATAGTTTCCATACAGCTTGATTTCATCCAAAGTTGCTGGCAGCAAAATATCAAATTCAAGGCCGCTGCGCTCAATATGAGGACGCAATGATTTTTCAATTTCTGACAAGAGTTCTTCAAGGCTAATCGCCTCCATCGTCAGATTCATTTTGCCAGCTTCAATTTTGGCAATATCCAACACGTCATTGATCAAATTTAATAGATGAATCGCTGAGTTGTGAGACTCTTGGATAAACTCTATTTGCTCAGCTTCATCGTCGGCCATATTATCGAGCACGAGCCTCAAAAAGCCAATCATGCCGTTGAGCGGCGTTCGCAGTTCATGAGAAGTATTCGCCAAAAAGTCGCTTTTCAGTCGAGACGCTTCTTCTGCTTGGCGTTTGGCTTCTTCTAGTTCGTCGTGTTTGCGTCTGAGTTCGGCATTGGTCTGCCGCAGCGCCTGAGACTTTTTGCGCAGCTCTTGGGTGATGTTTTGGCTGTCATTAAAGAGTTTGGCATGAGCAATGGCGGTTCCGACCTGATCAGTTAATTCCTGAATTAGCTCAATTTCAAACGGCTGCCAAGGGCGACGGGGCGGTGGCTGCAACACTAAAATGCTGTTGGGTTCGCTTTGGTAGCAGGTGGCAACGGTCAATACGGTATAGGGCGAATCGCCTTCGCCGCGATGATCCCCGCGGGCAAAGTCAGAAATGACCGGCTCCAAGCTTTGCAGCGTCTCTAAAAAATCTGATTTGAGTGCTAGATCAAACGTTTTGCCCAAGCAAGGATGCAGCGCAGCTTGGTGATATTCAGCCACGACGGTCAGCGTTTGCATTGCTTGAGAATAGTCACAGACCAAACAACGATCTAGCCCCAGCATGTTGCCTAGGCCGCTCACGGTCTGCTGCCAAATGGTCTGAAGATCGAGTGTTTTACGAATATTAGAAGCTACGCTGGAGAGCAGCGCGTAGTAGCTGCTACCGCCTGTGCTATTGCTGCTAGCTAAGCGAACTTTAAGAAGTTGGCCAATTTCTGGCACGATCCGGCGACCTACGCCGACTACGCCAGTAATTGAGCCTTGGGGGGAGACAGTTGGATCAAGTGGATCGAGCGATCGCCCACTCAAGCTCTGTCCTGATATCTGGCTAGGCACTTGGCTAGGCAACGGACTTAATAAAAACTCAAAGCTAACCGGATGATGGCCGCAGCGCACCACACACCGAAACTCCTGAGGCTTTTGCGTTTCCAGCACCTGCTTTACTCGCTTTAAGTAGGGCGCTAGGGCTACAGGGCCAAAAATAGCAGATATCGACTCACCTACCCATGTTTGGTCCGGTGTCTGGCCAGTTTGGCAGTCGATTGACTCCGGCCAATGCAGGGATAAAATTTCGCCTTCGGCGGTATGCGTAACCACTAAGACATGAGAACCACTTGCCTCAGTTTTTCCAGTCTTCTGAGCAGTTTCTTCTATGACTGCGGCTGGGGCAGTTTCAGCATCAATATGGTTAGGTGATATCGATTCAATCGATTCAATGGGTGAAGTAGGACGGCTAGGCTGAGGCATCACGCTCAACTTAAAAGACTTAGGATTGTGTGCATATGAGTGGGGTCATGGCATGGGGGCATGACCCATTGATCAAGTCAGGCATTTTTGCGATCGCTTCCATCAAGATTATCGCTTATTGGCTAAGATCACCGGGAACAACCTCATACAAGGAAGATGAAGGGCGCTCAAATTCTCACCCTTAAAGCCTAAGATTAGGGGATGAGCGTCAATTTAACTGACCCTCTACAATTTCCCTAGGATTGACTCTCAGATTTCCCCATTGTTTCAGCGCTTTCTTCATGACCGACGTACCTGTCTCCCGTCTGCGTAATTTCTCCATCATTGCCCATATCGATCACGGCAAGTCTACCCTGGCTGATCGGCTCTTGCAAAAGACAGGCACCGTGAGCGATCGCGACATGAAGGCCCAATTTCTCGATTCGATGGACATTGAGCGTGAACGAGGCATCACCATTAAGCTGCAAGCAGCCCGGATGAACTACACCGCCAAAGATGGTGAAACCTACGTCCTTAACTTAATCGACACCCCAGGGCATGTGGACTTTACCTATGAAGTATCGCGATCGCTCGCGGCCTGCGAGGGCGCGCTCCTCGTTGTCGATGCCTCTCAAGGCGTAGAAGCACAGACACTGGCTAATGTTTACTTAGCGATTGAAAACGATCTAGAAATTATTCCAGTGCTAAATAAAGTCGATTTGCCCGGGGCTGATCCAGAGCGGGTAAAATCAGAAATCGAAGAAGTTGTTGGGCTTGACTGTAGCAATGCAATTATGGCCTCAGCCAAAGAAGGCATTGGCATTGAAGAAATTTTAGAAGCGATTACCTATCTAGTGCCCCCGCCGGCAGACACCACACAAAACCCCGTGCGGGCGCTGATTTTTGATAGCTATTACGACAGCTATCGGGGCGTAATTATCTATTTTCGGGTGACTGATGGGGTGATTAATCAGCGCGATCGCATTCGCCTAATGGCTTCTGGCAAAGAATACGATATTGACGAACTCGGCGTCCTTTCGCCCAATCAAGTCCCAGTTGAAGACCTTCATGCGGGTGAAGTGGGCTACATCGCCGCCTCTATCAAATCCGTGGAAGATGCCCGTGTCGGCGACACCATCACCCTAGTTAAATCGCCCGCTGCCGAACCCTTAGCAGGCTATGTCGAAGCCAAGCCAATGGTCTTTTGCGGACTATTTCCCACCGATTCTGACGAATACGAAGATCTGCGTGAAGCCCTCGATAAGCTGCGCTTGAACGACGCCGCGCTGCAATACGAGCCCGAAACCTCCAGCGCTATGGGCTTCGGCTTTCGCTGTGGATTTTTAGGACTGCTGCATATGGAAATTGTGCAAGAGCGCTTAGAAAGAGAATATGACCTAGATCTAATCACCACTGCGCCTTCAGTGATCTACCGCGTGACCACGATCAAAGGCGACGTGATTGAAATCGACAATCCCAGTATGCTGCCCGAGCCGCAGCAGCGCGAAAAAATTGACGAGCCCTACGTCAAAGTCGATATCATCACCCCCGAAGAATTCGTTGGCACCCTGATGGAGCTGTGCCAAAAGCGTCGAGGCGACTTTAAAGACATGAAATACCTCACACCGGGTCGCACCACCTTGATGTACGAAATGCCTCTCGCTGAAATTGTCACCGACTTTTTTGACCAAATGAAGTCGCGCAGCCGAGGCTATGCCAGCATGGAATATAACCTCATTGGCTATCGCACTAACGCGCTTGTCAAACTCGACGTGATGATCAATGGCGACAAAGTAGACCCGCTAGCCGCCATCGTTCACAAAGACAAAGCCTACTACGTAGGTAGAGCCCTGACCGAAAAGCTCAAAGAGTTAATTCCTAGGCATCAGTTCAAAATTCCGATTCAAGCTTCCATCGGTAGCCGTATTATTGCCAGTGAAAGCATTCCAGCCCTGCGCAAAGACGTTTTGGCCAAATGCTACGGCGGCGATATTTCTCGTAAGAAAAAGTTGCTGAAAAAACAGGCTAAAGGCAAAAAACGACTCAAATCTATTGGCACGGTTGACGTCCCGCAAGAAGCGTTTATGGCCGTGCTCAAGCTCACGCCAAGCAGTTGAAGGGCACCTAAAAGGCACTTGAAACATACCGCTAGCCAGCTAACGACTCATAAAGTGTCTGATAGCGCATTAAGTATTTGGGTATTGATAGGAGCGATTGAAGTTTCAGTAAATTTAAAGTATTTGCTTCGTTAAAGGAGGAAAACTTTGTTACATTTCTAAGCAACCTTGGATAGCAGGTGTCATTTTTATGTATGGAATGCTGCATCGGTACTGTTGCTATTCATCTCCTGATAGTCGCCATCCAATCTTACTGATACGTGTTCTTTCAGACCTCAAAAACCTATGAGAATTTTAGTCACCGGGGGCGCTGGCTTCATCGGCTCCCACTTGATTGATCAGCTAATGGCTGCTAATCATGAGGTTATTTGCCTCGACAATTTTTATACCGGGCACAAACGCAACGTTCTACGCTGGCTAGATAATCCGTACTTTGAGCTGATCCGTCACGATATTACTGAACCTATCTGCCTAGAAGTCGATCAAATTTATCACTTGGCCTGTCCGGCCTCACCGGTTCACTATCAGTACAATCCTGTTAAAACTGTGAAGACTAATGTGCTGGGCACACTCAATATGCTGGGCCTCGCCAAGCGCGTAAAAGCTAGATTTTTTCTGGCCTCTACCTCAGAAGTGTATGGAGATCCCGAAGTGCATCCGCAGCCTGAGGAGTACCGAGGTAGCGTCAACACTATCGGCATTCGTAGCTGCTACGACGAAGGTAAACGCATGGCCGAAACCCTAGCGTTTGACTATCACCGTCAAAATGATGTAGATATTCGAGTCGTGCGAATTTTTAACACATACGGCCCTCGAATGCTCGAAAACGATGGCCGGGTTGTTAGCAACTTTATTGTCCAAGCTTTAAGTGGTCAACCCTTGACAGTTTATGGCGACGGCTCTCAGACCCGCAGCTTCTGCTATGTTTCAGACTTGGTAGAAGGCTTTATCCGCTTAATGAATGGCAATTACATAGGGCCGATGAATTTGGGCAACCCTGGCGAATATACCATTTTAGAGTTAGCGCAAACTATTCAAAAAATGGTCAATCCAGCGGTTGAAGTGCAGTACAAGCCGCTACCTCAAGATGATCCCCGTCGCCGACAGCCGGATATTACTAAAGCCAAAGAGTTCTTAGGCTGGGAGCCTGAAGTGCAATTGCAGGCTGGATTAGAAAGAACGATTGCTGATTTTCGCGATCGCATGGCCGCGAATGATACCCTGAGTCCTGCTTTGAGTAAGTCCTCTAATAGCGAAGCAGCCGTCGCTATCTCCTAGCTGTGTCTTAGTGCCTTAGCCATTCTTGAGTACTTAGTCACACTATTCTTGCCCAGCCTGCCATCCATTCAATTTGCCAGATTGACCTGTCGATTTGGTCTCCTGTTGATTTAACCTAAAGAGAGTATTGCCATTATGCGTGTTTGCGTCATTGGAACCGGCTACGTAGGCTTAGTTACCGGGGTTTGCCTATCCCATATTGGTCACCACGTCATCTGCGTTGACAACAACGAAGAAAAAGTGGCGCTGATGAAATCGGGTCAATCTCCCATTTATGAGCCAGGGCTATCGGAGCTAATGAAGTCGTCAATGGCCTCTGGCAATCTAGAATTTACGGCTGATCTAGGGGTTGGGGTTAGTCATGGTGACATTTTATTTATTGCGGTCGGCACGCCCGCACTGCCGACCGGGGAGAGCGATACTCGCTATGTAGAAGCCGTTGCTCGGGGCATTGGCGAACATCTGAATGGAGGCTATAAGGTCATTGTTAACAAGTCTACCGTGCCGATTGGATCAGGTGACTGGGTGCGGATGATTGTGCTAGATGGCATTGCGGAGCGACAAAAAGTGCCGGTAGGTGCTGGCGTTGCCGCGAGTAGTCGTAGCGCGCCGGTTGAAGCGGCCTTTGATGTGGTCAGCAATCCTGAGTTTTTGCGAGAAGGCTCGGCCGTTCACGATACTTTCAATCCAGATCGAATTGTGCTGGGCAGCGGTAGTGAGCAGGCTATAGCTATGATGAAAGAGCTCTATACCCCAATTGTCGAGCGCCAGTTTGCCCAGGATGCCGATGCCCCGCCAGTACCCGTTGTGGTCACCGATCTCAGTTCAGCAGAGATGGTGAAGTATGCCTCGAATGCTTTTCTGGCAACTAAGATTAGCTTTATTAATGAAGTGGCCAATATCTGTGATCGCGTCGGTGCAGACGTTACCCAAGTCGCTAGCGGCATCGGTCTAGATTCGCGTATCGGCAGCAAATTTTTGCAAGCAGGTATTGGCTGGGGCGGTTCCTGTTTTCCCAAAGACGTGTCAGCGCTAGTACATACTGCCGATGATTACGGCTACGAAGCCGAGCTGCTCAAAGCCACCATTCGTGTTAATGACCGCCAAAGGCTACTCACCGTTGAAAAGCTTCAGCAAGTGCTGAAAATTTTGAAAGGCAAAACCATTGGCCTCTTGGGCCTTACTTTTAAGCCTGACACCGACGACATGCGTGATGCCCCTTCACTGATCATGATTGAAAATCTCAATCGCCTGGGTGCTAAAGTCAAAGCCTATGATCCTATCGTTTCTCAAAGTGGTGTCAGCCAAGGGCTTTCGGGTGTGATTGTCGAAACCGATCCAGAGCGCCTAGCCGATTGCTGCGATGCGCTAGTGCTGGTCACTGACTGGGCTAAGTTCAAAGACTTGGACTATCGGAAAATGGCTAGCTTAATGAATGTGCCGGTAATGATTGATGGTCGCAATTTTCTCGATCAGAAAAAGCTAGAGCAGGCAGGTTTCCAATATATTGGCATTGGTCGTTAGACAGTGCCAGTAATCTGACAATTTTGAGGTGATTGCGAGACGACCTAGAGTAGTTTTGAGCAATTTTTCTGCTCTAGAGTAGCTGTCTGGTTAAAGTGACCAACGGTCTAAGGCTCGCTGCCCCCCCCAGCGGGTCACGATTTCATCATCATAGTCATCGGCAATACGAATCACGGTCTTGACGGAGTGTTTTAGCTCTATCTGGTCACAGGTTGAACCGACAAGACTATGCTCAAATACGATATCGTTTTCATTGTCGAGTGCAAACCTGCCGAAGTGAATGCCATTATTGGCGCGCAGCAAATAGTAGCTCAGCTCCGGTGTGATCGTGATGTCGGTGACGACAAAAGAGCGGCTAGTAATTAGAGCGTCGTTTTCGCCCCAGGGGGCGATGCGAGTTGAGGCTACTGCCGAGCCAATGGTTACAATGAATAAGGGCTCGTCTTCAAAAACAACGGCCGCTTCACCGAACAGATCTTCCATCCAAGGAACAATGCGGTTGTAGCAGGCTCGCTGTGCGGTACTTTTAAACTCCATAAGAACTGGGAAAAAAATGAAGGGCCTATTTTTATTCTCTCATCATTTAATGAGATCGCTAGGCGCTGGAATTATTTCACATCTAGGTTTAGGTGCTAGGCTAGCGATCTAGGAGAGTGATGGACTGCACTCGATCTAATTAACCGCCATGGATGATTTTGCCCGATTAGATGATGATCTGCCAGATTGGCGGCCAGATCAGCGGCCAGATGATGGCCACTATGGGGAGGCGATCGCGGCCATTACCACATTAATCAATAAGCTAGATCTCTCACCGCGCGAACAGTCAGGGTTAGGCACGCAGGTTAATCATCTCCAAAGCGTGCTGCGAAAGCTAGAGACTCAGGTGGTTCATATTGCCGTATTTGGTATGGTTGGCAGAGGTAAATCATCTCTGCTCAATGCGTTAGTTGGTGAGCCTATTTTTAAGACGGGGCCGCTGCATGGCGTTACTCAGCAGGCGAAAAGCGTTTTCTGGCAAGCGGCAACGCTAGATGGATCGAGTCTAGATAAATCTAGTCCAGATAAATCGAGCTCAAATAATATCTATCGAGCGACGCTGCCGAGTGCTCAAAGGCCAGATGATAGGCCAGATGATTCTGGCCGAAGTTCTTCACGGGTGGAGCTGATTGATACACCGGGAATCGATGAAGTCGGTGGAGAGACGCGGCAGGCCATCGCCCAAAAAATTGCCCATCAAGCCGATTTAATCCTCTTTGTGATTGCCGGTGATCTGACTCAGCTTGAATACACGGCGCTTAGCGAACTGCGGCAGGCGGGTAAACCCATGCTGTTGGTGTTCAATAAAGTGGATCAGTACCCAGTAGCTGATCGCGATCAGATTTTGATGACGCTGCAAGCAGAGCGATTAGCCAAGCTTTTACCGCCAAGCCAAATGGTGACAGCAGCAGCAGCCCCTTTGGTCACTCAAGCGGTGCGATCGCCCAACGGCCAACTCAGCCTTCATACCGAGCGCGCCGTCCCCGATGTCAGCGCCCTCAAGCTCAAAATTCTGGATATTTTACAGCGAGAAGGCAAGGCTCTCGTTGCGCTCAATACGCTGCTATATGCCAACGACATCAATCAGCAAGTAGTCGAGCGTAAGCTAGAACTGCGCGATCGCGCTGCCGATGACACTATTTGGAAAACAGTTATTACCAAATCGATTGCGGTGGCCTTAAACCCCGTGATGATGGTTGATTTACTCAGCGGCGCAGCGATTGATATTGCCCTAATTGTAACGCTTGCAAGGGTGTATGGATTAGAGATGACCCAGCATGGCGCGGTGCAGCTGCTGCGAAAGATTGCCCTAGCAATGGGTGGACTGACCGCTAGTGAACTCGTGATTAGCTTTGGCCTTAGCGGCCTTAAAAGCATTTTGGCGGCGGCTTCTTTGCCGACCGGGGGGCTCACGGCTACGCCCTATGTGTCAGTGGCGCTGACACAGGCGGCAGTGTCTGGGGTGTCTACCTATGCGATCGCGCAAGTCACTAAAACCTATCTCGCCAACGGCGCGACCTGGGGCGACGATAGTCCCAAAGCCGTTGTCACTAAAATTATCAGTGAACTGGATGAGGCGTCTATCGTCAGCCAAATTCGCACCGAGCTCAAAGCCAAACTGGATCTCAAATCTCGCTGGCAGCAGTGATTTCCTTACTTTCCAAAATTTCTAGCCTTCTAAAGTTTCTAGCCACCGTTTGAAGTCCTGCCAGCGCCTTCCGCCCTATTGGTAAAGTTGGTTGGGCCTTGATACCCAGAGGCCAACGCCAGCGTCTCTAGCGTTTGCGTTCCCGTCAGCTCTTCGCCGTTGATTCTCCAAGTAGGATAGCTAGTCACATTCTCAGTAGTGCAGAGCGCCGCTTGCGAATTGGTGGCATCAGCTGCACATTCCACATAAGGCATATTTTGGTAAGCTTCTTGACCAAAAAGTTGCTTTTGATCATAGCAGTGCGGGCACCAGTAAGCGCCGTACATCTTCGCCCCGCTATCAGTCAAATGCTTGGCCAGTGCTAGCTCAGCTTCTCCCGAAGAATTGGTTACCCGTGGGCCTTGGCCAGCTACTTCAGCGGCTTGATTGCCTGAACTTAACGGCCCACCCGGCACAGCATAAATGCCCAGCGTTGCGACCAAAGCCACTGTTGCCACGATCGCGCCATTAAATAGCAATTGACCGCGATCTTCCCATCGGCGACCCACCAGCGTCAGAACAAACATTGCTACCGTCATCGCGGCTGAGGTAATGCAATAAATGCAGGTGGTTTGAAGATCGGTCGCTAGCACATACATTAAAAAGCCGCTGAACACCATCATGCCAGTGGCTCCTACAAACAGCAGCGGCCAAGTCCAGCGTTCTAACTTAGTGCGAAGGTCTTTGTTATTTTCGGCATTGACTAGCAGCGGTGATAGTGCCAGCACAAACATTGATAAATAAGATAGGCAGCCAAATAAAGTCAGCGGCAGCCCAAAAACCTGTGCCCAATTGCTAGAGAGCACTTTGTCACAGCCGCCTACGCAGGCAGCGGTTCCGTTCATTAGCTTAACAGCGGTTAGATAGCCAGTGCCCGCTGCGCCAACGGCAGCGATCACCCCAATCAAAGGCCGTGACCACTGATGAATCCAAAGCTTTTCTTGGCGGCGACGTCTCATAATAGGTGCTGAGGTGGTAAGTGTTAAATTCAGGGGCTTTCGTTAAGCCGAGAGTTCAAAGAAAGCCGTAGGTTGGGTTTAGTTAAATAAATACTAGACAAAAATACCTCAAATAGGGAGAAAACCCATTACAGATAATCGATTGACACCGCCTAGCTAAGCGCCCACCTAACTAAGGGCCATAGATTGGGCCGGATTGGCGGTTATTGATTCAGGTATCCCAGCGTTGTGGATGTCAGCGCGGGCAGCAACCGCTAGGCTCAATGCTGTCACAAAATCCCGTACCCGAATTGGGTCAATGCATTGCTCTATTTGCCCTTTGCGCTTTAGTGAACTCGAGACAATTACCCCGTCAGCCGCGCTCACTAGCTGAGCAATGTTATGGATACTCGCACCGCTACCAATAAAAATAGGCGTATCGCCTGCGGCCTGACGCGCTGCGCTTAAATCTTTCGGGCTCGGTGGAATGCCCGTGGCAGCGCCCGACAAAATTATGCCGTCGGCTAGCCCCCGATGGATGGTATCTTGCACGGCTTCTTGCACCACTGTTGCCAAATTCGGTGATCCAAGTGGATGCGCGTGTTTGACCAGCACATCTGCAAATATTTTGACATCAGCACCTAATTCGCGGCGATAGCGCAGAATATCGTGAGCCTCACCTTCGATTAAGCCTTGATCGGTGGCCATCACACCCGTGAGCACATTCACACGAATAAAGCTTGCGCCTGTGCAGGTGGCGATCGCTAGCGCACTGCGCGCATCATTGCGCAGCACATTCAACCCAATCGGCAGCGTCACTAGCTGCTTGAGGCGGTGTACCACTAAGCTCATCGCACTCACCACTGCCGGGTCAACTCTGGACTTAGGAAAAGGCGCATCAAAAAAGTTTTCGACAATGAGGCCATGCGCGCCGCCTGCGGCCAAGGCCGTCGCCTCTTGCTCGGCGCGGGCAATCACGGCCTGCAAGTCACCCTGCCAACGAGGAGAAGCGGGCAGTGGCAGTAGGTGCACGACGCCAATCACAGGATTGGCTGTTTTGAAGATTAGGGTTAAGTCCACGGGGTTTATCAGATTCGGACTCGCTAGGGGTCCATAGAATGCTCAGCCTCGATCTACATTAACAGTCAATGCAAAGAAGCAATGCAAAGAAGTTTGAGGCAAAGCTTTGGCTGATGGTTTAACCTGCGCTTATCCTCAGCGCTGAGATTATTTTTCTCTCGTCAATTGTGTAGTTATGTTATGATTTGCATGTAGATGGTTAGCTCTCTGCGTCCGCTAGTGTTTCTTTTGGTTCTGAGGTTGCCGAAAGCCGCCAAAAAGCCAGTGAAGAAATACTTACAAAATTAGCAGGACGGAATTAGCAGGGATACGCACAAAATGCGGTTTATTCACAGGGCGATCGCTACACCGCTTAAGTGTGAATTATTTTTATCTTAGCTTTCTCATCTCCTGTATTTGTCTAATCGCTCCCCTCAAATTCATTAACTAGAGAGTATTTCATGGGATCCAAACCCACTATCGCCCTTTCGCATCTAGGCTGCGAGAAGAATCGAGTTGATAGCGAACATATGCTCGGCTTATTGGCCAAAGCGGGCTACGGTATCGGTGCGGATGAAGACCAAGCCGACTATGTAATTGTTAACACCTGTAGCTTTATTGAAGCGGCCAGAGAAGAATCGGTTAGAACCCTCGTAGAACTCGCTGAAGCTAACAAAAAAATAGTCATCACAGGCTGCTTAGCCCAGCATTTTCAATCCGAGCTGCTAGAAGAAATCCCGGAAGCCGTAGCGCTTGTCGGCACGGGCGATTATCACAAAATTGTCAATGTGATTGAGCGGGCCGAGGCAGGTGAGCGTGTTAAGGCAGTCTCACTTGAACCGATCTACATAGCGGATGAAACGGTGCCTCGCTATCGCACTACCTCGGAAGGAGTAGCCTATGTGCGCGTAGCAGAAGGCTGCGACTATAAATGTGCCTTTTGCATTATTCCGCACTTGCGCGGTAAGCAGCGATCGCGCCCCATCGAATCGATCGTCACCGAAGCGCATCAGCTCGCTGCCCAAGGCGTCCAAGAAATTGTCTTAATCTCTCAAATCACTACTAACTATGGCGTCGATCTCTACGGCAAACCCCAGCTAGCGGAACTCATCCGCGCCCTTGGCGAAGTCGATGTGCCTTGGGTAAGAATGCACTACGCCTACCCTACGGGTCTGACCCCAGCGGTCATTAGCGCCATTCAAGAAACGCCCAACGCACTCCCCTATCTGGATCTGCCCTTACAGCACTCCCACCCCGAACTGCTGCGCTCAATGAACCGACCTTGGCAAGGTCACGTCAACGACGACATCATTCAAAACCTCAAAGCCGCGCTGCCGGAAGCGGTTCTGAGAACTACCTTCATCGTCGGCTTTCCTGGCGAAACCGAAGCGCAGTTTGAGCACCTCAAAGCCTTTGTGAAAAAGCATGAATTTGACCATGTAGGCGTTTTCACCTTTTCCTCAGAAGAAGGCACCGCAGCTTACGATTTGCCTAATCAAATTGAGCAGTCGGTCAAAGACGCTCGTCGGGAAGAAATCATGCTCACTCAGCAGGAAATTTCCTTTCGCCGTAACCAAGCTCAGGTCGGCAAAACCGTCGATGTCCTGATCGAGCAAGAAAACCCGGCAACCGGTGAACTGATTGGCCGCAGCGCCCGCTTTGCGCCGGATGTTGATGGCTTGGTGTATGCCAAGGGGCAAGCCGCGCTCGGGCAAATTGTCGCGGTCACTATCGAAGCCGCAGATACTTACGATCTGTTTGGCTCTGTGGTCGCGATCGCCCCTACATCTACCTCGACGCTAGTAGTCGAACCTCTCGCCATTTAGAACGCATTTTTAGGAACGTATGACCTCTTCATTCGCTGACTTAGGACTGTCTACTGCTCGGGTTAGCCACCTGAGCAAAATGGACTTTACCGAGCCAACGGCCATCCAAATTCAAGGCATTCCTCAGCTATTATCTGGCCACGATGTCGTCGGGCTCGCCCAAACTGGCACAGGTAAAACAGCCGCCTTTTCGCTGCCAATTCTAGAGCAAATTAATGTCGCCAATCGCTATGTTCAAGCGCTAGTGCTCACGCCCACTCGGGAGCTGGCTTTGCAGGTATCTCAGGCGATAGAGAGCTTCAACATCGACAGCAGGCTAAGAGTCACCTCTGTCTACGGTGGGCAATCGATTAGCCAGCAACTGCATCAGCTCAAAAGAGGATCTCAAGTGGTCGTGGGTACGCCTGGGCGAGTGATTGATTTGATCGATAGAGGCGCTCTACTGCTTGACAAACTCGGCACCCTCGTGCTGGACGAAGCCGACGAAATGCTCAACATGGGCTTCATTCAAGACGTAGAAAAAATTCTGTCACATACGCCGGATGAGCGCCAAACAGCTTTTTTCTCGGCAACGATGGAGCCTGCTATCCAAAAGCTATCCACTCGCTTTTTAAAATCGCCCGTCACCATCAGTGTAGAGCCCCAAAAAGCCGCGACTGCCCGCATCAATCAAGTGGCCTACGTGGTGCCATCAGGCTGGACAAAATCTAGAGCGCTGGTGCCCATTTTAGAAATGGAAGATCCAGAGTCAGCGATTATTTTTGTGCGCACCCGCCGTACCGCCGCTGATTTAACTCGTCAGCTACAGTCAGCCGGTCATAGCGCCGATGAATATCACGGCGATCTCAATCAGGCTCAAAGAGAACGGCTATTGCAGCGATTTCGTCAGCGTCAGGTGCGCTGGGTAGTGGCGACAGATATTGCGGCTCGGGGCATCCATGTCGATGATTTGAGCCATGTGATTAACTACGAGCTGCCAGATAACTTAGACAGCTATGTCCATCGTATTGGTCGTACAGGCAGAGCTGGAAAGGAAGGACGGGCCGTTTCAATTGTGACACCGCTAGAAAAGTACAAGCTCACCAGGGTCGAAAAACGCTTTAAGAAAAAAGTAGAGTACTGCACCGTGCCGACCCAAGCGCAAATTGCCGCACGGCACTTAGAAAAGCTTCAAACCCTGGTTCGTGAAGCCATTACCAGTGAGCGGGTGGCTTCGTTTTTGCCGATTGTATCTCAGCTCAGTGAAGAATACGACATTCGTACCATTGCCGCTGCGGCGCTGCAAATGGCTTATGATCAATCGCGTCCGGCCCACCTACGGACCGATGAGCCGACTAGCGCCCCTTCTAAGCCAACCCCCAAACCCATTTTGTTGAAGGATACGGATGTAGAAGCCCACGAAGAAGTAGAGACAGAAGCGAAAATCTGTCGTGAGTAGCCGTTTGTTCAAAATCGCCAATACTCAAGCTGCGTTACAGATGTAAAAATCCATACAGATTCTAGTGATAGGTAGCCTAAGATAGAGCCATATCTTACGTTGGTTTAGCTAACTAACCGCCTAAATTTAGCTTAATTTAGAGGGAGCGATGACTATGCTAGTGATTTTGATGGCAGACCAGATGTTGATGCCTGAGACAATTTGCCATAGCTGTCCAATGGCAAATCAAAGCGGTCTGCCTAGGTGGCAGCAAGGACGATTGCGCTGTGGCCGTCCAATTGCTCAGTCTCCAACTCAAGCACCGGCTCAATACGAGTGCACAATGGGTTTTCGAGTAGCAGAGCTAGCCGATTGATCATCGAGAATTAGCTGGGTTAAGTTACAGAATCCAAGCGGTGCGGCGGCATAGGAAAAGAGCAGGTGCGCTATGCTGGGAGCTAGGTTTGTGGATTTTGACATCCATAGCTGTTGTTGTCTATTGCCCTTGTCTAACGTTGATCTGGAGGGTTAGGAGTTCTTGATGAGTGATTCTGCTGTTGCTTTAGATAGAGGTTTTGCTGCCTTGGCCTATGTGATGCCGCTAGCTTCGGCGCTGCGGGCAGGGGTTTATTTTTTTGAGTTTTTGAGGGTGCAAGCACCTGATGTGCTGAACGTTGTTTTTCTTTTGTTAACACCGCTACAGCCGCTGATTGCGATTGAAAATAGTCCTATCTTAGGATTAGCCGTCTTCATTCTGCTCTTTGCTTTTGTGGTCAGAAACACCAACATCAGTCGATTTATTCGATTCAATGTGCTTCAGGCGATCTTAGTGAGCTTCATGATTTCTATCGGCAGCCTCATTTTGAGTCTGCTAGGAATCACAGGAATTATTGCCGAAACACTCCTAAACGTGCTTTTTTTGGGCGGTATGGCAATTGTAATTTACTCTGTAGCCCAGTCGGTGCTAGGCCAATACGCTGAAATTCCAACCATTTCAGACGCTGTAAATATGCAGATGCCTTACTGATTTGTCTTACCGATCCGTCTTACCGATCCTTAAAGTAGATAGATATTTACAGTTACCTTCTAATCTTTACCTTTTGATCTACCGCTGACTGACTGCTTTCTAAGAGGCGGGCTCTTTTTGCATGATCGCTCTACTGCCGATTGGCTGAGAAGAATTTGCTTTGGACTGCACTGTATTTTCTAGGCTGCCGATGCCTTCGATTTCAATGCGGACGCGATCGCCCACGCTAACAGAGCCGACCCCTTCTGGTGTCCCGGTGAGAATGACATCTCCGGGCAGCAGCGTCATTACTTGACTGATGTAAGCAACTAAATACTCCGGTGAAAAAATCATTTCAGCAATCGAAGCCGACTGGACTAATTCATCGTTAGCTTCACCTGAGCGTCGCACGAAGGTTTGCAGATTTGCGCCTGCGGGGATTTCACGCACTAACCACGGTCCTAGCGGACAAAACGAATCAAAGCCTTTGGCTCTGGTCCACTGATTGTCTTGGCGCTGTAAGTCACGGGCTGTGACATCGTTAGCAATGGTGTAGCCCCAGATTTTGCTATGAGCGTTGCTGATATGGCAGTCTTTGGCGCGATCGCCAATCACAATCGCTAGCTCTCCTTCATAATCCACCCGCTCAGACTGCGGCGGATAAAAAATCGGCGCACCTGCCGCCGTCACTGCCGAGGGCGGCTTCATAAATAGCAGGGGATGGGTAGGTAGTTCGTTGCCAAGTTCGGCGGCATGTTTGGCATAGTTGCGGCCCACGGCAATGACTTTAGACGGTGAGCAAGGTGGCAGCAGCTGGTAGTCTGCTTTCGATAGCTCAGTTGCCGTCACTTGAGCTTTTCGCCACGGCGGCGCATCTAGAACCTCGACGCGCCGATCTGCTTGGAGCAAACCGTAGTAACGCTGCCCTGATAAAGTTTGAACTCGAACATAGCGCTGCGCCATAGGTCAGTTTCTCATTTGCCCATGTAAGTGGACTCAGTTATTGCTATGATTGTAAGCCCTTGCTTTTAGCAGCGCTACGCTTAGCATTTAATCTGTTAGGCCCACTGTTAAATTAAACAGTCACCTAAAACCACAGATCTAGACGCCAACGCTGTGTCTGATAAAGGCCTCTATGACCATAAGGATCTCAATTTATAAGCTATGAATACGCTTTACGAAACCATGTATATTTTGCGGCCCGATCTTGGCGATGAAGCCGTAGATCAGGCCATTGTCCGCTATCAGGATATGCTCAAAGAGAGCGGCGCTGAGATGCTGGAAACTCAGCATCGGGGGAAACGCCGCCTCGCGTACGAAATCAATCGCTACCGGGAAGGCATCTATATTCAGATGAATTACCAAGCGCCTGGAACGGCAATTGCTCCTATGGAACGAGCCATGCGCCTCAGCGAAGAAGTGATTCGCTATCTCACTATTTTGTTTGAAGAGCCTTCGGAGACGAGTGATCGCGAGATAGAAGCCGCTATCCCTGCATCGGCAGCGCCTCTAGGCTCATAAAATAACCAACCAACCGCAAAACCTGCTCCGATTAGCAGTTTATCTGTAAGGTGCCACTCCTTCAGATTCGTATAAAAGGCAGACACTACTCACGTAATGTCTGCCTTTTGCGTTGCATACAATCTCCTACCGGTAGCTTTTGTCACACGACCTCTAAGTCTTCCCTAGGTTTTCCCCACCGGTTTGGAAGTGGTATATATCAAAAAAGGTGTATTTGACGAGCTAAGAATACAATTAATTGGGAGGAAGGTTGCCAGTGATTCAGCTAGCGAGTAAGAATGTTTCAAGCGCTAATATTTCGAGTATTCAGTCGGAAGTCGTGCAGCTCAGAGAAGAGCTAGCTATGCGCGATCAGCTAGTGCAGCAGCTTTCACAAGAGCTCTTTCGCCTAGTTAAAGGTAATCAAGACTTTATGCCTACCCCAGAAGTCTCTGAACAGCATCAGCAAGAGGTGAGTTCGCTGCGCAATCAGCTACAGAAGCTAGAAGAGCAGGTAACTTTTTACCAAGCGCAAATTGAGAGCCGAGATGAGGAAGCCTATCAGCTTCGCCAAACCACTCAAGAGCTGACTGATAGGACTCGGATGCTAGAGCAAGTTGTGCAGGAACTACCGAGAATTTACAAAGAAAAATTCGCCGAACGAATGAACGCTGTCAAAGACAAAGTAGCCAAAATTCAGCAGGAAAATCGTCAGCTACAGGCCGAATTGCAAAGCACGAGCTATCGTTTAGCTGTGCGTAATCGCCGGGGCAGCGACCATGTAGATTTGCCGACTTTCCCTAGCGAAATGCTAGGCGCAAATTCCATGCCGAGTTTTGCTAAAACTTCTAGTCTCTAAAAATCATCAGCTCCAATTGATTGACACCGATTTATTAATGCCTCAGATTGCTAGTGCTTCTCAAAAGACTCAATAAACTTAAACTGAGGAATAAATTATTGAGCAGGCCCTACGGTTGCACAACATATTCAGACTCAATCGGCGCAACGGCTCCCTCTCTAGCCAGTGCTTGATAGATGATGGCCGCTAGCTCCGCACGGGTAGTCGGCGCAGTAGGATTGAGCTGAGCTACATTAGGATAATTTACGACAAAGCTGCTAGCTGTGGCGGCGGCTACTTTTTCAGTGGCCCATTGAGGAATTGCATTGGCATCGGTATAGCGTGACAGGGCAGCTTGCACGTTTGTTGGCGGCTCGGCATTTAGCCCAGTAACCAAGGTTGTCAAGGATTGAGCGCGAGTCACCGGTGCATTTGGATCAAACGTGTTGTCGGGAAACCCGGTCATAAACCCGCCTCGTACGACCTCTTCGATGGCTTCTTGAGCCCAATAATCGCTATTGACATCAGAAAAAGCTAACGCTTCTTGATCGGCTGTCAAATTAAACGTATTGGCAACGATAGTGGCGATTTGAGCCCTAGTCACCGGCATATCAGGTCTATAGTTGCCATCTTGAAATCCAGCGATGATTTCTCGACTGCTCAACGCATCGATATAGGGTTTGGCCCAATAGTTATCGGGCACATCGTCAAAACTGCGGGCCACTCCGGGCGGAGCAGTGGCGGCTTCAGAAAGTGCGACTGCTCCGGATGCGGCTGTTGTCGGTGTCGTTCCGGGGCTTGGCACAGCGCCAGTTTCAGGGGAAGTTGCCGCTATGCCATCGGTGGCTGCTGTGACCCCGGCAACGCCAGCCGCGCCAGCTGTACCTGCTCTCAAAGCATTCCACAGACCTCGCCGGGGGGATGACTGATTGACCGCTCGCCTTGCGGCTGCTTGCGCAGCTAACTGCTCACGAGCTGAAAGAGGAGAACGCGCCCGGGGCGGGTCGGCCGGAGAGGTTCTTAAGGCGGCAGGATCAGTAGGATCTTCAAGGAGAGTGGGGTCAGCGTCTGGAGAAACCAACGTTGACCTAGGGTCGGCGATTGAGTCTGTAAAAAGAGCCGGGCTGCTGCGGCTTAAGCCCCAAAACAAAACGGTGCCTAAGGACAAAAAGGCAATTAGCACCGCCACCATTTCATCAAACGCCACGGGACGATTAGAGCTCGTAGGGGCTGAAGCACGAACTCCAGCGTCGATTTCTGAGTTGCTTTCTAAGCGGCGAGAAACGTCAGATGGGTCGTTGTTAGCAGGATCGTTGTTGGGTGGGGTAGATGAAGTCACAAGAACAGGGCCTATTAGCTAAAGGGCTCTTAATATGGCAAGGAAATAACAGGTAGCGCAAGCAGGACGATATGCAGTACTAGCTTATATAAAATAGAGAGCATGGACGCAAACTGATTCATGATTGCGCTAGCGATATTGCTCATATTCCCCTGTTTTCGGCGCTTAGGCAAATCAGTCTTCTGATAGATATCTAGTTGATATTTCTTAGATATCTCCATAAATGCAGACGAAGCTGACTAAATCTGCGACTGTAATGCTTGACTCTAATATTTGATGAGCCTTATGACAAATCGATTGGCCCATAGCAGTAGCCTGTATTTGAAAAAGCACGCTGAAAATCCGGTGGATTGGTGGCCTTGGTGCGATCAGGCGTTAGCAACAGCGAAGGCTGACAATAAGCCAATTTTTCTATCAATTGGCTATTCTAGCTGTCACTGGTGCACGGTGATGGAGGGGGAGGCGTTTTCGGATGAGGCGATCGCCCAATATCTCAACACCCATTTTCTACCGATAAAAGTCGATAGAGAAGAGCGTCCTGACATTGACAGCATCTATATGCAGGCGCTGCAAATGATGGTAGGGCAGGGGGGCTGGCCGCTGAATATATTTCTTACGCCCGAGGATCAGATACCGTTTTATGGTGGCACTTATTTCCCGGTGGAAGCTAGATATGGCAGACCGGGATTTTTGGAGGTGTTGCGGGCATTGCGCGATCGCTACGACACTGAACCGGATCAAGTAGCCTCAGTCAAATCGCAAATATTAGGGGGTTTGAGTCAATCAGCTCAGCTCACGGTGAGCGATCTGGACTCAGATCTGCTACTGGACGGAATTGCCGCCTGTGCCCGCACGCTTATGCCTTTTGATGCGGGCAATCGGTTTCCGATGATTCCCTATGCAAGGCTGGTGCTGCAAGGCGCTAGTCGACTGTCTAACCTGACCGCTGACAGCGATGCCGCAGTGCCAATTGACGCTTTACACCTTTCTCGCCAGCGGGCTTTTAATTTGGTCACGGGCGGCATTTTTGATCAGGTGGCAGGCGGCTTTCATCGCTATACCGTCGATCCGACTTGGACCGTGCCTCACTTTGAAAAAATGCTGTACGACAATGGGCTGATTGTAGAGTTTTTGGCTGAGATCTGGCAGCAGCGCGATCGCGCTGAAGCAATTTCCGGCGCGGCAATTATTCGCGCAGTCGATTACACCGTAGCTTGGCTTAAGCGCGAAATGCTGGCCCCTGAAGGGTTTTTCTATGCCGCGCAAGATGCCGATAACTTTACCAGCACTGATGCGATAGAACCCGAAGAGGGCGACTTTTACGTCTGGTCAATGTCAGCGCTAAAAGCGGCGCTAACTGAGGTCGAACTCTCTGAGATCAGTGCGGCTTTTACCATCAGTGAAGCAGGCAACTTTGAGGGCCGCAATGTGTTGCAGCGCAAGGCGGATGGTCCGTTAAGTGAAGGGGTAGAAGCCGCGCTAGACAAACTTTTCCAGATTCGATACGGCACGCTTCTAGCCGATACCCCGCTGTTTGAGCCAGCTATCGATGCGCAGGCGGCGAAAAGCCGAGATTGGCCAGGACGCATTCCACCGGTAACCGATACTAAAATGATTGTGGCCTGGAACGGGCTGATGATTTCGGGCTTGGCCAAAGCGGCGGTGGCGTTTGAGCGGGCGGATTATCTAGCGCTAGCGCTACGGGTGACGCGCTACATTCAGCAGCAGCAGGTAGCGGGAAATTTTTATCGGCTAAATTACGGTGGGCAGGCGGCTGTATTGGCGCAGTCGGAAGACTATGCGCTGATGATCAAAGCGCTGTTAGACGTTCAGCAGGCTTGTTTGAGATTTGAGGCATACATAGCTGAGTCGGAAGATTGGTTGTCAGCAGCGATCGCCCTTCAAGCCCAGTTTGATCAAACCCTAGGTAGCGATCAAGGCGG
>JBGTNW010000175.1:0-2443 GCA_041742865.1 Phormidesmis sp. | reverse complement strand
CGCGTACAGCAAAGCCGCCAACAGCCCGGCTCCTACGGCCATCAAAAACGTCGGCGTGGTTTCAAACGGTTTCCAGCCAACTAGCGTCATCACACCGGCAAAGCCTAGCCCAAAGCCGACTGCTCTCACTAAGGTTAATTTTTCTTTGAACCAAGTGGCCGCGACGACGGTGCCAAATAAAGGCGCTGTTGCATTCAAAATCGAGGTGAATCCAGTCGGCAGGGAAATAGAAGCGAATGCCAGCAAAGAGAACGGCAGGGCCGAATTGATGCAGCCGACTACACATAAAGGCACGGCTTTACGGCGCACAGCACCCCAAATATTGGCCTGTATGAGTAACGGCAGCAGCACCAATCCGGCTAGCAATACGCGGATTTCGATCAGCCACACCGGCCCTAATACAGGCGCAGCGATCCGCAAAAAAAGGAACGATCCGCCCCACAGTGCTGCTAACAGAAGCAATTCAACAATCTCTGAGACTTTCATAGCAGCAATTAACAAGGCAACGGCGTTTGACAAGCGATCGGCTTCTTAGTATGGCGTTAATATGGCAGACAAAAATAGTTTAAAGGCATACATTTTGGTGAACGAGAAAGTGATATGTATTGAATGGCACAGTTGACTATCTTCTCTACGCTATTTTCAGCGCATTACTATGTCTTTTAAAGGGTACGATCCGGGCGATTTTTACGATGAGCTATTCAGCGCCACCGGGGTGCCCCGGCCTGAGGCCGCTTTGCTGATTGATCGGATTGAATCAGTACCGATTGAAAGCCTGGTTCTGCGACAGCAAGCGGCCCAGAGTACGCTGTTTAAGCTGGGCGTGACCTTTAATGTGTATGGCGATGAAGAAGGCGCTGAAAAGGTTTTTCCGTTTGATGTAGTGCCTCGAATTGTGGCGAGCGAAATCTGGGACTGGCTCGAAAAGGGCTTGCAGCAGCGGATTATGGCTCTGAACTGCTTTTTAGACGATATTTACAATGAGCAAAAGATTATTGCCGATGGCGTTATTCCCCGGGCAACGGTAGAGTCGGCTTCGGGCTATTTGTCGCCCTGCCGGGGGCTAAAGCCGCCACAGGGGGTGTGGTGTCATATTACCGGGACTGATTTGGTTCGCGATCGCAAAGGTGACTGGTTCGTCCTTGAAGACAATCTCCGCTGCCCTTCCGGCGTTTCATACGTGCTCGAAAACCGCAGAGTGATGAAAAGCTCTTTTCCCAGCCTTTTTGAAGCGTTAGATATCAAAGCCGTAGACGACTACCCTGGCCAATTACTCAAAACCTTGCTAGCGCTAGCCCCTGAAAATATCAGCAATCCCATGGTGGTGCTGCTCACGCCCGGAGCCTTTAACTCTGCCTACTTTGAGCATTCATTTTTAGCGCAGCAAATGGGCATTACCCTGGTCGAAGGCTGCGATTTGGTGGTCGATGATGGCTATGTCAAAATGCGCACCACTCGCGGATTACGCCAAGTCGATGTGATCTATCGCCGCATTGATGATGACTTTATCGATCCAACTGAATTTCGCCCGGATTCTATGCTCGGGGTGCCGGGGCTGATGGAGGTGTACCGACAAGGAAGAGTCGCGATCGCCAATGCGCCCGGTACTGGCATTGCCGATGACAAGCTGGTATATGCCTACGTACCGCAAATGATCCGCTACTATCTCGATGAAGAACAAATTATTCCCAACGTGCCCACGTACTTCTGTGAAGATGAAAAACAACAGGCGTATATTCTCGCTAACTTAGATTCTCTTGTCGTCAAAGCAACCGATGCTTCGGGCGGATACGGCATGTTGATTGGCACGCAGTCTACCAAAGCAGAACAAGATCGCTTTGCCGAGAAAATTAAGGCCAATCCACGGGGCTACATTGCCCAGCCCACCCTGTGCCTTTCGCGGGTGCCGACCCTGATCGATCAAACCTTTCAGGGCCGCCATGTAGATTTGAGGCCGTTCATTTTATACGGAAAATCGAGCCGACACGGCGGCTCAGCGCCCTATGTCAACCCAGGTGGGCTGACGCGAGTGGCGCTGCGGGAAGGGTCTTTGGTGGTGAATTCTTCGCAGGGCGGTGGCAGCAAAGACACTTGGGTGATGAATCTGTAGAACCCTAAAAGTTAAGCATAAAATATCCACCCTCAAAAGCGAACAAATCATTATGCTCAGTCGTGTTGCCGATTCAATTTACTGGCTCAACCGCTACATTGAACGGGCCGAAAACGTCGCCCGGTTTGTAGAGGTCAATCTCAATTTGTTAATGGATAATCCCATTGGCGTGACCCAGCAGTGGGAGCCGCTGATTGCGGTGACGGGCGATCGCACCCTTTTTGCCGAATGTTACGGTGAAGCCACGGCCCGCAACGTCCTCAACTTTCTCACCTTCGATAGTCACTCTCCGAATTCCATTCTCTCCTGCGTCCGCTCAGCTCGTGAAAATGC
>JBGTNW010000174.1:0-8076 GCA_041742865.1 Phormidesmis sp. | reverse complement strand
GCTAGGCGTCAGCGCTGAAGCGTGTGAAATGGGAATGTTGCTAATTGAGCTGACGGCAGCGGGCGAGGCGACCGGTCGCCGCTGGCAGGGCAGCGATGCGGCTGAAGAAATTGGTCGATTGCTGCCGATGGGGGCGGCTTTTGTGCAGGCTTATCGGTCGATGCCGGGCGCTAAAGTGACGGGCGATCGCACCTACGCATTCATTCGTGACAATCGCTATCAGCTTTTTGGCAAACGCGATCAAACCTATCGATCACCGCAGCCGATTCAATGGCCCAATTGCAATCAACCCTGACCATTACGGCCCTGAAAAAATGACTTCTTCTAAATCGCTGCGACTTAGAGAATATTTAAAGCTGCGCTGAACGACCTTGCTGTCATGACTGACGTAGCGCACAACGATAGAATCTACGTCCAACCATAGCTTGGCTGACCAGTCAGGGTGAGAAAATGACCATTCGCTGATGTTCTGAGGATTGCGATCGCCGCCAAGGCCGGTTAACCAAGCTTCGATATCGGGTAAGGGGTGAGTGTAGAGAGGCGTGTTGGCCGGTGGCATAGAAAGGCGTGGGGTTAGGGAAGCAAGGGAGAATTAGGAGCGCTGTCGGGCGATGGGTTAGAGGGTAATGGCGTGGATGGGAATGGCGCAGATTGTGATTGGGGCGATTGCTCTAAAGCAGTGGAGGTGATCGCCGGTAGATCGGTCAAGTTGACAGCTGTGACATCTCCTTTAGTAAGGCTAATAGTAACCACTAGCAGTAAGCAGCCGAGAAAGGTGATCCCTAAAATGAACAGGGCAAACAGCTCTCCGGCAGACAGGGGGCGATCTGTGGGATCTAGGTAGGCGTTGGATGAATATTGTTTGACTTGAGAGGAACCCTGCGATTGATGCTGCAATGAGGTTGGACCAACCGCCTGCATTACAGATAGCCGCGAGTAGCCGATTTTTAAGTCGTAGGCAAAGCGTTTTTCCGGGCTGCTGAGCGTGGCATAGGCTTCATTGAGCGCTTGGAATTTGGGAATGGCGACAGCGCTTTCTAATTTTGTTGTGTCAGGGTGGTAGAGCTTACTCAAGTCGCGGTAGGCTCGGCGAATGTCCTGCACTGAAGCAGCAGGCTTTAAGCCCAATCGCTCATAGTAAGTGATCGGCTCAGGCATGGGCATTTGTCCAAGCGGTATCTAAAGCACTCTCTGGCGCAGGATTGATCGCAATATCCATGCGGGTGATGCGGATTTGCGCGATCGCAAACACCACCGGGATCACCCGAGCATAGTTAGTGGCAATTGCCCGCCAGCCCAAATCGGCTAAAAACCATGTCCATAGCGCTGGGCTCACAAACGCGAGCACGCCTCGCGTAACGCCATAGCGCACCGAAGCCGAAGCCATCCCTTGAGCCGCTGCCCTCGCCGCTGTGCGGGAGTGCACTTTAGCTAAGGTGCTGAGTCCGCCTTTGACGAGGGTCTGCTTGGCGACCTGATAGCGGGCCATCTGCCAAGCAAACTGTTGAGCGACTTGCTTCAGCAGCCAGGGTCGAATCACCGCACTCAGCGCCAAGGCACTGCCGCCTTTGGCCAAGAGTGAAAGCGGATTTTTTTGCAGCGTAGCGGGCAGTTGCTCAAATTCTTCGGTGCAGGCAATGGCTTTGAGGGTGCGCCGCTCTACTGAGTGACGATCGCGCTTAGGCATCTGCTGCCAAGCCTTTTCGAGCAAAACCAAGAAGACCTCGGCTTCTAGATCAGGCGTTGGTAGCGCCGTGCACTGCTGCATTTTAAGGTGGCGGCACACCTGGAGCAGCACTTGGCGGTAGGTTGTTTGCTGTGCGCGGTTTTGCAAAACGCTCAGGCCATCGGCAGCCAAATAGCGAAAACGCCGCTCTAGCAGGGTAATTTGCTGGCGGCGATCGCAGTTATTCACCGCATCTAGCGGCGGCGAATAGAAATAATCTAAGGGATTGAATTTGGGCTGAAATAGCAGTTGCGCCATTATCTGCAACTCTTCGTCAGTGGCTAGCTCCAAACCAATTGTCAACTCATCCACTCAATTCACCTGCCGCGATCCTAACAAAAATGCTTACTCTGTATCATAAGTATAAGAGTAGGGAAGTTGATTTATGTGGGATGTTGCCATCATCGGGGCCGGATTGGCGGGAATTACCTGTGCTAGGCAGCTAACTGCCGCAGGCTACAGCGTTTGCCTGCTAGATAAGTCCAGAGGGCTCGGCGGCCGAATTGCGACGAGGCGAATGAATTCTCAGCAAAAAGTCGATCACGGTTTACGCTACTGGCAACCGGCAACCGCAGGACTGCAAGCGATCACAGCCGAGCTGTTGGCGGCGGGTGTAATCAAGCCTTGGGCGGTTAGAGCCTACGAAATTTTGCGGCGAGAGGTGCTGATTCCGGTAGAAATGGAGCCGGTGTATGTCGCAGAGCAGGGGATGAGCGCGATCGCCAAATACCTCGCCAGTGACTTTACGCTCGAAGAAAACTTATTTACCAGCTACCGGGCGGTGGCTATTAGCGCTCAAAAAGGCTGCTGGCGCATTGAGTTTGACGATGGCGATGCGATTAAGGCCCAGCAATGTGCGATCGCTATTCCTGCCGCCCAAGCCGCCGAGCTATTAGATACCTACACAGAAGATCAGCGAACGGCAGAATTATCAGCAGCCATCGATCAGCTCCATGCCGTTACCTACTGGCCTTGTCTGAGTGTTTTAGCGGGATACGAAAGCGATAAGCGCGACCAAATGGGCGCACTGAGCCCCCAAAATCCAACGGAGGCCGAAGGCTGGATGGTCACCGACAAAATCGGCACCTCCACCGATTGGGTCGGGCTCGACAGCAGCAAGCGTCGCTCGGCTGAGCAAGCCAGCCCCGTCATTGTCATTCACAGCAAACCCGCCTTTGCTCAGCAGTACATTAATGCCGGCGATTTGCAGCCTGCGGCCTCAGTGCTACTGCGAGCGAGTGCGCGTAAATTTTGTGATTGGATGGCACAGCCTGAATGGTTCAAAATTCATCGCTGGCCCTACGCCCGAATAAACCATGCGCACCCTGCCGCCGATTTGAGGGTGAATGAGTCGCTCGTATGCGGTGGTGATTGGTGTGTGCCACCTGGAAATGAACATTCTGGCTTCCAGAATATCGACTACGCTTATCAGTCAGGATTAGCAATGGCCAAACGATTACAGATGAAATAGCAGCTATATAATAGATGCCGCTATTGGGGTTACAGCCGTTTCCTTGCCGGAGCCTGATAACATTGCAACAAAAACGTGATGGGGCAAACCATAAAAACCACTCGCTGGCGGTCATGGCTGAGCGCACTCGCCGTCAGCTTAGCGATCTTTTTAGCTGTATTGAGTTTATTGGGCAGCTTCACCAGCCGCTCGAATCAGCCTTTAGCGACGGAGGTAGGCTTAGGCGATCGCCCAACGCCTGCTGAAATTCGCGGCGTCTGGATTACCAACGTCGCTAGCAGCATTTTGTTTGCACCTTGGGGCATTCCGAGAGCGATTCATCAGCTCGCTGAGATGCATTTCAACACGCTTTATCCCGTCGTTTGGAACCGGGGCGAAACCTTTTATCACAGCCAAGTTCTCAAACAAATCACGGGCCAAACCATCAATCCGCTGATAGCCCTTACCCACCCGAGTGAAGATCCGCTGACAGAAATGGTGCGCGTCGGCCATCAGCAGCATCTACGGGTACTGCCCTGGTTTGAGTATGGCTTTATGGTGCCGCTGAACTCACCTTTGGCCAAGCAGCATCCTACCTGGCTAACTACCAGGCAAAATGGCTCTCAGCGACTCTTGGAAGACACCTTTGAGGGCAATGAACCGGCCAAAGGGCTCCTGTCTCGGCTCTTAAAAGGGGCTGCACCCGCTCAACTAGGCTGGCTCAATCCCCTTCACCCTAGCGTTCAAGGGCTGCTGCTAGGGCTAATTGAAGAAGTTATAGAGCGCTACGATGTCGATGGCATTCAGCTTGATGATCACTTTAGCTGGCCGGTGGAGTTTGGCTACGACGACTATACGCTCTCACTGTATGAAGCAGAGCATCAGGGCCAGTCGCCGCCGAGTAATCCGGCTGATCCAGACTGGATTAGCTGGCGGGCCAGCAAGCTAACGCAGTTTATGAAGGTTATTCACGCGCGGGTGAAAGCAAAGTGTCAGGATTGTGCGGTGTCGCTATCGCCGAATCCGGCTAAGTTTGCCTATCGCTTTCATCTGCAAGACTGGCTCACTTGGGTCAAGCAAGGCTGGGTCGATGAGCTGGTAGTGCAAATTTATCGAGATGAGCTATTTAAGTTTGAAGGGGAGCTGCGCAAAGGTCCTTTGCGCGAGGCGATGGATCGCATTCCAGTAAGTATTGGTATTTTAACGGGGACTTGGCGACGCCCGGTGCCGTTTGCGCAAATTCGTGAGCAGGTGGAGAGTAGTCGCGATCGCCGATTTTCGGGTGTTTCGTTTTTCTATTGGGATACGCTCTGGAGCTACTTCACGCCCGAATCACCCAAACAGCGCCGCCGCAATTTTCGGGCGCTGCTGCCCTAATGCTGTTTAAGCTTGAGTTCCAACATGGCCTTTTCCGACTTTTCTGAGCTTTTTAGCGATCAGCTGACTCACCATCTAAGACGGCTAGCGCAGCGGTGGGACCTTCAGCCTGCCGCACTGGTTGAGGCGCTGAAGCTGTGGTGCGCTTGGAGCGGGCTGACTTGGCTGGCTTTTGGGGTGAGTTTATTGTTTATTGAAATTGGCGAGAGAAAGGAAATATCTGTAGTCGATGGGCTAATTGGCGGGGCATTGGTGGGCCTAGCGCAGGGATGGGTGCTGCGATCGCACCTCCGTCATGCCTCCCAATGGATGTTAGTCAGCGCCTTGAGTTGGGGCGCTGTGGCGCTCTTTCAGCTAGGGGCGATTGGCTGGATGGCACCCGAAACGCTCAGCCTTTGGATTAGAGCGATTATGGGCCTGGTTTATGGCACTTATGTAGGCGCAGGGTTAGGTGCTGCTCAGTGGTGGGTAATGAGAAAACAGGTGGTTCAGGCTTGGCGATGGGTGCCTTGGACGTCAGGGATTTGGGCCGTTGCGATCGCCCTGGGTTGGACAATCGGCGGCGAACTGCGAATCGTCAGCAATTTATTTGTCAGCGAGGTAGTGGGCCTAGGCTTGGCTTGGGGAGCGATCGCCACGCTTTCTGGCCTGGCAATCGTCAGGCTGCTTTATTCAAAGCAGCGATGACAAACGCACATTTGCTGCTGCTAAGTCAAACTTATCCGGATCAAAATCACCATACTGAGCAATCAGGTCTAAATAATCAGGATCTTCAGAATCTTCTAGTTTTGCCAGCCATTCGTCATAGCCCCACACGCCACCTGAACCTTCAGGCGGACAAGCCGCCGCGCCGCCAAGACAGCGCGGCAAAATAGTTGGTTGCTCAGCGGTTGCTCCAACGTCCGTCGATTCCATCTCCAGTCGGTGCAGCCAGCCACAGCGCAAATCGTAGGTGTAATAGATAGCCGCCGCTGCTTCAGTCCCTGTCTGCGCTTTTAAAAAAGCTTGTGATAGCGGTAACTGGTGGTCACAAGGAGGCTGGCCAATGCCTAGCCGAAAGCAATAGCTATGCTGATTTTCCCAACCCATTGCGCTTTGTACAATGCGGTGAAGCGTCGCTAGTGTGATCTCAGTAGGCACAATCACTTGCCGCCAAACCTCGGGCGCACTATCTACCAGCGTAATTTTTAGGGAAGTAACCGAGCAAGCCGTAGGCGATTGCTGTAATGACATATTGAGCCTTTCTAGTCTTTACAGCGCTGTCCCATTTAGATTCAGCCAGTCTTGCCCAACTTGAATGGTAATGTCTGAGTTCAGATCACCCGTACTTTCTACCTTAACTTTGCCAACGCCCAAAAAATCTTGAATGGCGTCTGCACTTTTAATATCGCCGCGCTGAGCCACAATTCGAGTTTCTTCTATAGACTCGCCGCTGCTCCAACGAGGATCTACCGAGACATTGAGATAGCCACTGTCGTAGAGGGCATTCGTTAAAGACTGTACCGCAAAGCTGTCGTCAGTGCTGTCTTGAATGACGACGCGAAGGGTAGAGCGATCGCTCTGAGCCGACACGCTGTAGGCATTAGCTAGGCCAAAATACTGCTCAGAAAGCACATCAATTTTTTCATAATTAGGAAGCCAATAGCTCAGCTCATAGTCTTCATAGCTGCTAAAGCTACCCGGCAGCATCAGCATCTGCATATCCGAGCGCTCAGTTTGAGCGCCGTAGCTCACTAACGCTACTAGCTCTTCGACCGACAAGTTAGTATCCACATGAGATTGAATCACCGACAGAATTTTGGGTAGGCGGGTAATCGTCGTCGGGTTTAGAGATTGATTGACCAAAGCCCGCATCAACATTTGCTGGCGCTGCACCCGACCAATATCGCCCTTATCGTCATAGCGAAAGCGCAAAAACTGCATCGCCTGATCGCCATTAAGCCGCTGCTTACCCGCTTTAAGATTGATATAAAGATGCTGAGAGTCATCTTGATACTTCATATCTCTCGGCACCGTTACTTCCACGCCACCGAGCGCATCAATCAGCTTTTCGACCCCCTGCACGTTAATCCGCATGTAGCGATCAACCGCCACCCCGCCCATCAGTTCACTCACTGACTGAGCCGTTAAAGCAGGCCCACCTTGGCGGTTAGCTTCATTGATTTTGGTCACAACGCCATCGACATTAGTGCGCGTATCGCGTGGAATCGACATCACCGTAATCCGCTCAGTGCGAGGATCAGCCCGCAACATCAGCATCGTGTCAGAAAGGCCCTCAAACGAATTGACGAGCGAATCGTAGCCATCGCGTTCAAGACCTTCGTAGTCTTCAATATCTGATCGCGTAACTTTGACGCCTAGCAGCAAAACGTTTACCGGTCGAGTCAGGCGCGGCAACCGCAGGCTATTAGCCGTTGCAATCGGATCGCCCTGGCCAAACATTGCGGCTTCGGCTGGCGAAAGGTTGCTTTGCAGCAGCGGCGTGCTTCCTAAAGACATTGCCAAAAAAGCCCCCGCCACTGCTGACACGCTGGCCACACCAGCGAGCAAAACGCTAACACCAATCCATTTAGGCATTTTTTGCATGGGTTTAACAGGCATAGTTTGAATGGGCAAGCGCTGAGCAGACATCCTTTTCTCAGGGGCTGCTTTAGAAGATGTAGCAGAAAAGGGCGGCTTTTGCAGCTTTTTTTGACGGTTAGCAGAACAATTAGCAGGGACGACTCGGTTTACAGACGACACAGGCAGTTCCAGATAGGTGAGCGAATCAGGCCAGGACAGATTAATACATTGATGGCGTGAAATAACCCGTGGAAAAACTGATCGTTGTTGATTTTATCAACTATTTTTGTTGGCAATCTACACGGCGATCTATCGGAGACGGTTGGGCAAGCGATCGCTAAGCTGACTAATGCCCGGCAGTCGAATGGATTGGTTTTTGGCAATGCGCAACATCAAAACGAGGCTTAAAGTAAAGTAGCCTGAGCCGACAAAGCTACTGGCTATCAAAAAGCGCAGCTGAGCCAGTTGAGAGGCTGGGCTACTAGCGCCAGCGCCTAGGAGCGCGAGCGCGCCCACACAGCCCACCCCCATGACGATTGACAGCCGACTCGCCGCCCGAACCTGTTTATCAGCGACAAATTCCTCCCAAGCGTCAGAGACTGCGACACCATTAGATACAGTTTCAACGCTGGCTTTTCCGGATGTGTCTGCGCTGGTATTCCTATCGTGATTTCCAGTGTGATTTCGGGCGTGATTTCCGGCGTGATTTCCGTAGAGTGTCCACAGTGATGGAATCACACCTAGTACCGGCACCAAATGCAGATAAATTCGTATTTTTAGAGCAGGCGATAGGGCCATAAACTGACGCCAAGTGCCGCTGGCACTCGTGCACAAGGTCATTGAGGTCGTTGACGTATCAAGAAATGTCATTATTTCAAGAGATGCGATCAGAAAGCCCAAAAGCATCGACAAAATCAACACGATACTTATTTTTTTACGCGTGATCGACAGATCCGATCAC
>JBGTNW010000173.1:0-8324 GCA_041742865.1 Phormidesmis sp. | reverse complement strand
GCGCGGTAAAGACCAAGCGCACGTCTAGCTGATTGAGCAGGCGCTGGATCATTTTAGGCGGTACATTCAGCCGCTTGAGATGGGGAAATAGCCAGTAAAAGGTGCCGACATCGCGGCTAAGTTCAGCGGTCGATGCGGCGGCGTGATCGCTCGAATCTGAGCGCGAATGCCGATGGTCACTGCCATTATTTTTCTCAGCAGAAGCTAGCGCCGCGTCTTCATAGGCAGCTCGGTACTGCTGCTGCTGTCCGCGCTGCTCATAATGCTGCTCGACAATATTAATCAGCTGAAAATAAAGCGCAAAGGCTCTGGCCATTTTGATCGCATCGCTGAGCTCTAGCTCTTCAATCAGCTGGAGCACGGGCGATGCGTCGGCGGCATTGGCCTGACCATCCGGGGCGCAAAGCATTCGCAATCGAGTCAGTAAAGCCACTAGGGTGGAGCCACATTCCTCTTCTAAGACGGCTGCCCAAGTTTCTTCTACATGTCTGAGCCGGTGACGCAGCAGCCAGTCGTGAGTGGCCACTGCTGGGATGACTTCAACGTCCGATACATCTAATACATCTGTCAGCGTCGTTGGCATAGTACCTGTCAAATAGGGGCCTTGGGTGGGATGGCCTGGACGTGAATGAGCCTAGAGAATGCAGCTTACGCCACTGCACTCGTTCAGGAACTCGTTAAGGAACACCGATTGGCAAGCTAGCTGGCAATCATTCAGGCGCGATCGCTCGAAATGATTGTAAGAGTTTTAGGGACTGCGCGGGATCTTTACTATTAGTAAGCTTGCAGTAGGCTTGCTCCGAGTGTTCGTTCCGATCTATTCGTTCCGAGCGTTTGCTCCGGGCATTTGTCTTCGCGGCCCTATTCTATTCGCCGATTCCACTCCCCTTTTGTATTTGTTCATACCTTTAGGGCATCTGTATTATTCGTAACAAAGGCCGTTTGGCGCTAGTTCGGCGCTAGTTTTTAGGGCTCAAGCAGCGGCAGCGTGGGGAGGCGATCGCCTCGAAACAATTCCTCACTGGCCTCACCTAGCTCATTTAACGTGATCGTTAAAGTGCGCTCTAAAAGCAGCAAACTCAGCAACGGCACAGTCATCAGACAAACCGTAAAATCCACGGCTAATGGCAACGACTTAGATAGATTCAGCGGAGATAGCACAGCGGGTTCGCGAAAAGATTGCATGAGATTTTCCCTTCCGTTATGGGTTTACCAATGCTGTTCCAAGGCTTTAGAAAGCCATCATTTCACAGCCGTTTTACAGCGGATACGTACGTGGTAGCAGGGCTTGATGCGTTGAAAGTTTACCGGACGATCACATAAAATTTACTCGTGCAAAATACACAGCAGTAACCTAGAATGCAGCGAGCATGATGGCGCTCTATCAGCTTAGCGCTCTATATTTTATTCAGTATTCTATTTGGTCTGGGATTTTATTCGGTTTGGGGTTCTTCAGAGCTTGTTTTTTAGAGCTTGGTTTCTTCGAGTCTTTCTTTTAGGCTTTTTCCTTTGGCCCTTACAATGAGTAGGCTAACGCTGTGGGCCAGCATCTGTGAAGCTGAGGTTTGTTCTTTGTAGCGACGTATGTTAGGTCATCTTCCAGAAACACCCACGCGCGCCAATCCGGCGACATTGCTCCCGTGGCTCAAGGCAACGCTCTTGAGCTCGGATACAGGTTTGGACATGGACTCGATCCCTGAGCTTCACCTGAAGCTCAGGGGCAATATTTTGCATGTTTTGTGTGAGTTTAGCCATGATCGGTCAAATCATGCCGATTTATCTGAGCTATCTGCCACAGCACCCGCTCAAGACGATGTGCTATTGCGGTTAGTGCGATCGCTCATGGATCCTGACATCAAAGCCCGATTCGAGTGTCAATTTCCCCAGATTCATCAGATTTATGTGTATGGCCGTCTGGCTTCTGATGCTAAGCCGGTTTGGAGTGCACCGATTTACCTCAATCGATTAGAACAGCATCTTCAGCGGTTGATAAAGTGCAGCCCTCTTCAGCCAGCTAAGACAGCTACTGAGCAGCTTTTAGAAGTCAAGGAGACCCAGGAAGTTCGGGAAAATCGGGAAATCCAGGAAGTCTGCGAAGTCCAGGAAGTTTCAGTGCTTCAAAAGGCCCGTCAAGGCGACTCAGAGGCGATCGCTCAATACCTCAGTGAAGCGCTCAGTGCCCTCAATGTTGGGGTCAAAGTCAGCGCCCGAGTTGTGCCTGGCAAAGCCCGACGGGCTCAAGCCATTCCTGAGGCTGCTGGTAAACAGGATCTGGCGTCGCGGTTGTGGGTGTTTTGTGAAGCGAGTTACAGTCCAGATCCCCTGCTGATTGCCGAACCGATTGCCGAACGGCTCAGACAGCTACATCTAACGCAATTTCAAGATGCCGTTATCACCATTCAAGTGACGGGCGAAGTTGCTTCTGACTGGCGGCTACGAGTCGATTTGACGCCGCCAGATATCATGTTGCTGGCCTGGGCCAAATGGGGCGACTTACCGGCGATTTCTCAAATAGCCAACCAAATTTCTCAGCCTTACGGCCTCAAGCTGATTGCTGAGGTCAAAAAAGAGACGCTGCATTTAATTAGCTATCCGTTGAAAGCTGGTAGTGACGAATCAGATGGTTCTGACTCTAGCAAGGCTCAGCTTGATATTGAGGCCCTAGTCAGTGCCCTTTCTCAACAGCTCAGATCTGTAGCGCCCCAGGGTCTCCAGCGGGCCATGATCTACGGTCCTTCGACCGATGACATCAGCCCCGAATGGCTGCGCAGCCTTGAGTTGCCCGCCGCTCAGCAGCTTGATTTGGCACCGTCAGCTGCCACTTTAGTCGCTCAAGGCAATCTTCCAGCTTTAGCCTACAGCCTCACTAGAGCCCTCAATCCAGATATTAAAGAGCAGCTAGCAACCGGTGGCATTCGCGTTCAACTGCTACTTAAAGACGATCTCATGCATGTCATGACTGATGGGCCGGTGTGTCCACCTAAGCACGTCATCGTTCCGTTAGTCACCCAGGCGCTGGCCCCGCTCAGAGCTACTAATTCTGAAGCATCGAAACCAACCTTTAAGCTGGAAGGGCTGCGACTCTATGGCCGCCGCGCTGGGCAAAAGCAGCCGATTTGGACGCATGGCCATGACTACACGCCGCGTCAGCGCCTAGTGCCTGAAGCCAAGCCAGAATTTGCTGCCTCAGAAGCTTATATCGGTGAACTCATCACCCCGATTAGCCAACAAAGCTTAACCGTTGATCTAGCGGAAGCCGCTGACGCTGAGGCGGATGTCAAACTAGGGGCGCTGCTGCTACGCGCTTTGCAGTATGTCATGCTCAAAAGCCAAGTTTTCGTGCCCGCAGAAGCCGACGAGAACTTGCCCTCACAGCTTCCCTCGAATCAGCTATCGACTCATTTGCCCAGAGCGTTTCAAATCAACGGTGGCAAAATGGCGCTGCTTTGGGGCGCAGTTGGCTTACTTGTGGCCATACAAATTGACTTTCTAGTGGGCAAAGCCCTTCAGCAGGCTGCCCAACCGCTGAATCGAACCGACGTGCTGGCTCGATCAGACGGCCAAGCAACCGGAGTTGAGCGGATTGCGCCCAATCGCTATCAAGATGAGTTAGCCCGTTTGAACTGGGGCAGGGGGGAGCCGCTGTCACCAGACGCTGCGCCAGCCACTGATGACAGCGATCTTGTAGAGAGCCGCGATCGCTTTAACAGCGGCGATTTTACCGCTTCGGCCATTGACGATGGGGCGCTGATTTACAGTCCTCAGCAGGATATGGTTTCAACCACCACGCTGCTAGCAAATTCTACACTGCCGTCATTTCGCTCTCAGCAACTGGATGAAAAGCTGGCCCTCTATCGGCAGCAGGTAGCTCGTTCAGGCCCGCCAGATGTGCTGGTAATCGGCAGCTCTAGGGCTTTGCGGGGAGTTGATCCAGCGGCACTGCGTCAAGCTTTGGCCCGCTCTGGGCATGAGGGGCTAAGCGTTTTTAATTTTGGCGTCAATGGCGCGACTGCTCAGGTAGTAGATCTGGTTGTGCGGCGGCTGATTGCGCCGGATCAGCTGCCCCAAATTATCGTCTGGGCTGACGGTGCGCGGGCATTTAATAGCGGCAGAGTTGATGTGACGTTTAATGCGATCGCCACCTCCGAAGGGTACGAACAGCTCGAAGCTAATAGCTCGGCAGCCAGCGGCGGCATTGAGGCATTGGTGAATGGCAGCTTAGCGACTCAGCTCACCAGCAGCGCCAAACAAATTGACCAGCAGCTCAGCGATCTGCTGAGCCAAGTCTCAGCGGGCTATAGCCATCGAGATCAAATTCGAGCTGCGATGGGGCGAGGCTATCGTGCGATCGCGCCAGCTTTTACACCCCCCAGCAGTCTGGCCAATGACTTGGCAGGCGATACGCCCACTGAGCTACCCACCGAAACTAGTCTGATCGATCTCGACGGCTTTTTGCCGCTGTCTATTCGCTTCAATCCTGCCACTTATTATCAGGATCACGCTCGGGTCGCAGGCGATTACGACGGCGACTACAAAGCCTTCCAACTGGTGGGCAAGCAGACCGCCGCCTTCGACAGCTTGGTGCAGTTCACAGCGCAAAAACAAATTCCCTTAGTCTTTATTAATACGCCGCTGACCGATGAGTATCTTGACAGCTATCGCACCCGCTCTGAAACCGAATTTTTGCAGTACATGGTGACGCAAGCTGAGCGCACACCAATCGTGCTCTTTCGGAATCTAGGGCGGCTATGGCCCCAAAATTATGACTATTTCTCTGACCCGAGTCACCTCAATCGCTACGGTGCGTATCAGGTTTCTCAAAGACTCGCGCAAGATCCTCTGATTCCGTGGCCGCAGGCTCTACCACCCGCAGAAAAATAGTATGCTTCAGCCGTCCATTCTCTACAGTTTGTTTTTACTGAACGTGGTGTTGCTCTACTGGGCGCTGCCTCAGAAGTCAGCCAAACTCTGGGTGATGCTAGTGGGCAGCCTAGGGTTCTATGCTTCTTTGCAGGCGCAGTATTTGCCGCTAATGCTGGTGCTAGTGGGGCTTAATTTTGCGATTGGTAAAGCCCTTGGCGCGCCGCTTGACTGGCGCATTCCCAATGAGGCTTGGCAGTATGCAGAAGCCGACTGGGAGCAACGGCGCAAACGGCTGCTAGGGCTCGGCATTGTTTTGAATGTCTCGCTATTGCTTGGCTTTAAGTATCTATCGCCTCTTTTAGTGCTGGCTTTTCCGCAGGTGATAAATAGCCCAACTGCGATTTGGATGCCGCTGGGGCTGAGCTTTTTTACCTTTGAGTGTATTGCTTACCTAGTCGATGTCTATCGAGGGTCGCCGGCGAGCGATCGCCTGCTAGAATTTGCCGCCTACAAGCTATTTTTCCCAAAGCTGATCTCTGGGCCGATCACGCGGTTTCACAGCTTCACCAGCCAGCTTAAACGCCCCACATTTCCAAATCCGGCGCAGCGAGCAGAAGGGCTCTGGCTAATTGCGATCGGCGCAGTCAAAAAGCTGCTAATTGCTGATCGCATCGGCTTACTGGTAAATCTCAGTGCCGACAGCTTACCCCGTGCGGGCAGCGGCGATATTTGGCTGTTAGCGGTAGCTTATGGACTACAGCTCTACTTCGACTTTAGTGGCTATGTCGATATGGCCCGAGGCAGCGCCCTGTTACTCGGCATTCACCTCCCGCAAAACTTCAATTTTCCCTACTTCTCCATCAGCATTGCTGACTTTTGGCGGCGCTGGCACATCACCCTCGGCGACTGGCTGCGCAACTACCTCTATTTCCCTTTAGGCGGTTCGAGACGTGGACTCGTCCGCACCTGTCTTAACTTGATGATCATTATGCTAATTGCAGGGGTCTGGCATGGCGATCGCTGGGGATTCATGGTGTGGGGCGCGATTCATGGTTTGGCGCTGATTGTTCATCGTCTAAGTGTATCCCTATCAGAGCGTTCAAAGCTGATAGGGGCTTTTTGGGCGACCCTACCGGGAAGAGCGATCGCCTGGGGGCTGACTCAGTTCACGGTATTTTTCAGCTGGATTTTCTTCCGTCTGCCCAATCTCAACGATGCGAGTTTAGCGGTTCGTCATCTGGTCGGTCATTCCGCGGATGTTCAATTTACGCAAAAAGTTTACTACGAGTCTTTTGGCTTGGGGCGATCAGAAATATCTTTGCTGCTAGCAGGAATATTTGCCTGCATGAGCATTGCCTACGCCGTTCAACGAGGGCTCAAGCTACAGCTCAGTTGGCCTATCAAAGTGCTACTACTCCCTATCTGCTTTTATCTGGCCTGGATACTTGCCCCTTCAGAAGCTTCTCCTTATATATATTTTGATTTCTAGCGCCTAGGGCGCTTTCAAAGCGTTTTTAGGTTTGAGCTGCCATAGTCGCCCTGCTTCATAAGCAGCCGCCACCTCATAAGCGCTAGATTCATCTAATTGCGCTTGCACCTGTTGAGAGAGATTAAAAAGGAAAATGGTATTCACGCCATCAGGGATGGCAGGTACTTCAGGCTCTGAGAATAACAGCACGGGCTGATTGGGTCTTAGCCCATGCGCAAGCGACAAAATCTCTCCTTTATTAATATTATTGTCGCTGCTTACCAATAATGAATTGGTTGCACGGTTAATAACCTGGGCAACCCCTGGATTGAGATGGCTATACTTTTTGTTCCACCAGGTATCGGCAGGGATACTCACCGCGCAGGAGAGTACGCCCACTGTCAGCAGTCCTAAAGTAGCCATACGCCAACTGGGCCAAACTCTACGGACTGAGAGTTTTTGGCTAAGCATAGCAGCAACCGCTAGCTGCAAACTGAGATAGACCGGAACCAAGTAGCGACTAACACTGGATCGCCGACCACCTAGCACCAAATCTGGACCGACAAAGGCAAGCAACGTTATGCCTCCTAGCAAGCCTAAAAAAAGTAAAGCTGACTTAGGCAGATGCTTAATGCTCCACAGCAGGGTGTAAGCAATTAAGCCAGTGGATATTAAAACGGGGATAACCGTATAAATAAGCGGACTGGTCACGTCTAGATTCACATCAAAAAACAGCCGAGAGAGATTGCTTGCCCAAATTCTAGCTAGGGTGACTATAGGCATGGGCTTAGCTGTCCAGCTGACGGCGCTGACATTGACGTTCAAAAGAACTTTTAGCCACGGTGCGAATAACAGCAGGCTGCCCAATAGGCTGAGGGCGAAATTACGTAAGATTCTAGAATCCGCTTTCCAGCTACGTGAATGCCCAATTAGGGTTTGATAAAGGACATATAGGCTATGGCTAGCCATCACTAAAAATGTCAAAATACAGCCATACAGCCCTGCTGTGAGGGTCGCAGCATAAATGAACCAAGCGAATAGGCTATTTTTGCGTAAGGCTCTTAAAAGTGCTCCGCTGCTCAAGGCAATAGTGAGTGCCCACAGGCTATATTCTCGGGCCTCCTGCGCGTACAGGTAGTGAAAGGGCGAAACCGCTACCAACGCAGCGCTGAGACTCGCTGTGAAAGGTGCGCTGAAGAGTTCTAGGCCAAACCAGTATATAGCTGGAATCAGAAGAAGACCGGCGATCGCAGCGACCAAACGAGTCGCAAAAACAGTATTGTCGATGCCGTACATCATCAGTCTTGTCAGCGCGTAGTAAAACGGAGGATGATGAGCATCATTCTCTGCAAGCTGTCGAACAGTCTCACCTATTCCACGCTCTGGTGTCACTATTTGCAGGGCCAAGAGATCTGCAGCTGTTCTAATCTGACCATCGAATAGTGCAGTAGCCTCCGAACTACTATGACCCGTAGCGTATAGCGCCGTATAAGCTTCATCGTGCCAGTAAACTTTGCCGCTCAGATTTGCAAACCGAAACAAACCGCCCAGTAATACTATTACTACAATAAAAAGGTATGAGCGACGCATAACAACTTTACCTATCAGTATTCAAGAAAATATTAGGGGGTTGAATGCCGTTACCTGAATTCGCTTCAAGAGCTTTTAGCAATCTTTATATGATTTGGCTGAACCGATAAAGGCGCAGCTTGTTAGAGCCATCTCTCTGCTTGGTTTTTTAAATAAATTATTAAGAAGCTCGCTTTTTGCTTAATAATTTGATACATTGTTAATAGAGCGAAACAAAGGCTGACTTCTTTTGAGTCGCCCAGTTGCCGTTCTAATACGTACTTAACTACCGGAATAATAAAAATGACTACTACACTACAGCAGCGCCAAAGCGCTTCGTTGTGGGAGCAGTTTTGTCAGTGGGTCACCAGCACCGAGAACCGCCTGTATGTGGGTTGGTTCGGGGTATTGATGATTCCGACAT
>JBGTNW010000172.1:0-10221 GCA_041742865.1 Phormidesmis sp. | reverse complement strand
TTGTACTACGGACTAGGCTTTGCCACTTTGAGCAGCTTTGGCTCCTGGTACTATTCTGACCGGGCGGCGCTGTCTGCCTTCAAGGCCAAGCCGTCGCCGCGTGAAGAAAACCCGGAGCTGTTTGACCGGATTGAGAAGTTGAGCGATCGCGCTGGCGTCCCCAACCCCAAGCTCTACATCGTGCCTTCGGAAGCGCTGAATGCTTTTGCAACTGGGCGCGATCCTAATCATGCGGCGATCGCTCTCACCGAAGGCATCATCAAGCTGTTACCTGCCGATGAACTGGATGCGGTGATCGCCCACGAGCTAACCCATGTGCGCAATCGAGACACACTAACCCAAGCGGTAGCGGGAACGCTGGCCGGGTCGTTGACTTATTTAGGTCGCATTCTGACCCTGGGCGCACTGTACTTTCCGGTGGCGCGAGTGGGTCGGCGAGGCAATAATCCGGCGGCGATTTTGTTTTTGCTTTTGGTTGGCCCGTTGAGTGCCGGCCTGCTGCGCATGGCTCTTTCGAGAACCCGAGAATACGCCGCCGATATGGGAGCCGCTGAAATTACCCAGAATCCTTTGGCGTTAGTGCGCGCCCTCGAAAAATTAGAGGCTATGGGCGAAGAAGTTCCGATACACGGTAACCCGGCCTTTGCGCCGCTATTTATTGTCAATCCGCTTTCAAAAAAGGGTCTGATGAGCTTGTTTTTAACCCATCCTCCCACTGAAGATCGGATTGAGCGCCTGAAGGCAATGGCACAAAGCGCTGATACCGCTGTGGATATGCCTGAAGCCCTGAATCCTGCTAGCTAGTTCATCCTGATTAACCCTTGGGCGGCGAAGAGGATTATCAGGCTAGTGTGGCTGACCACCTGTGAGTTCAAAAAGCTCGTGAATTTCAAAAAAGAAGAAAGCCGTAGTGTAGATAGCTTAAATATCCGAGGCAACGCCACACTACAGCTATAAAGGTTATGTTTTGCTCGGCACTTTCTTTATTAACAGCTAATTGTCACTGTAGAAGAAGAATGTGTGATCTTTATGTGGATGAGGCATAAGGTTTGGGCGCTCTGTTTTTAGCGCTCTGTAATTTAGCGCTCTGTAATTTAGCGCTTTATGGTGGCGTTACTTACCGTCGAGTACGGGCGCGCGCTAGCCAGCTTAATACCCGTGCAACTAGCTCCGGGGCTACAATTGGTTTGCGAATATAGTCATCGGCCCCGACTGAAAAAACCTCTTGAATCGTGTCGATATCGCTATAGCCTGACATACAGACGATGGGTAAATTGTGCCAGCGAGGGGCCTCTCGAATCTCTTGACATAGATCCAGGCCGCTAATTTCAGGCATTTTCACATCTAGTAATACCAAATCAGGCACAAACTCTTCTAAAACTTGCCAAAAGCTACTCACGTTACTCAACAGCTGCATCTGAAAACCCCAAGGCTGCAATAGACTTTGTAGCAAGGTCAGCATGGCGAGATCGTCGTCAACAATTAGTAGCTTGGCGGCCGCGATCTGATCTTTTTGATTGTTCTGACCTTCGGGTGAACTTTGGGCGGCGGTTGCGGTTGTCGGCGTTAGCTCAGGGGTTAAGATTGGGTTTACAGCGGGCGATCGCGGCAGCCCTTGAGCTATGGTCTGCTGCACTTGAGCCATTAAAGCCTGTAATTGCTGAATATGCTGAGCGCTGAGATCGGCATGATCATGGAGAATGCTTTCCATCTCCCGGCATTGAACCGTAACCGAGTTGAATCCAAAACTACCTAGCGATCCAGTCAGCGAGTGGGCTTCAGTTAATAGCTGCTGTTGGGTCGCTTCATCAATTAGCCCCGGCTGCAATCCGCGCAGCACATGGGCAATTGTCTCAACCCGCTGGTGATACTTTTTACTGACGCTCTGCCACAGCAAACTGAGATCTAGTTTTATTTCTAGCTCACTTTCTTTATCATTTTCTAAGATAGTTTCTGGGATAGATGAAGACTGACCCACCGCTTTATCTCCTAGACGGTATCCCAGTCCATAAATGGTGGTGATAATATCAGGCAAACCGACTTTTTTGAGCTTTTGGCGTAGCCCTTTAATATGAGTGCGGACTGAACCCACATTAGGAGAATCTTCAAATGGCCAAACTTTATCCAACAAACTATCTAAGCTAAAAATACGGTTCGGGTTACGCAAAAATAGCTCCAGCAGCGCATACTCTTTGGGCGTAACCGCAATCGGTGTCTGCCGATAGCTCACCTGACCACTGCTCGGATCAAGGCACAGATCGCCCCACTGCAACACCGGAGAAACAATGCCTTCAGATCGGCGTAGTAGGGCGCGAATACGAGCTAGCAGCTCTTCAAACCCGAAGGGTTTAGCGAGGTAATCATCAGCGCCTGCATCGAGCCCAGCGACTTTATCAGCGCTATGATCACGAGCCGTTAGCAAAATAATTGGGGTATGGTCACCTTCGTTTCTAAGGTATTGGCAAAGCTTTACCCCGTCTAGCTTAGGCAATGTCCAATCGAGCAAAATCAAATCATAGGTAAAGGCTTCAGCCATCTCTTTGCCTTGCACGCCATCCGTTGCTAAATCTGTCACATAGTGATGCTGTGCAAGCGATTGTTTTATTGCGTCTGCCAAGATCTGATCGTCTTCTACTAACAAAAACTTCATGCAAACCCATTTAGTTTCTCTACACGGCAGACGCAATTTCAATGCCAGCTGGCGACAGATCAAGCTGTTGTGGCCACTGTGGCAACATTTCTTTAGAATTCGTAAATCCGAAATCAATGAATTGCATCGCTCTAAAGACTTTCTCTAAAGACAGACTCAAAAACTATAGTGTAGTGGACAAGTGTAGTCAACAAATATGAGGAACTTGTGAGTGATCCGCGCTTACCGTCATTTTCTGCTTGCTATTTTTTACTGTGACAGGTTTACTTCTAGCATTTACTCAAATGCCTTCACAGATTCCTCAAACTTGGCTGATAGGTTAAGAATAGGAAGAAAAGCTAGACGGTTTTGATAACGGTTTAGCTCTGCACTCTTCAATCTGTACTTTTCAATGGGAGAGTTAGCCCTTATGTACAACAGAATACTAGTTGCGCTTGATTTTGCTAAGCCTACGGTTTTTGAGACAGCGCTTTCAATGGCTGTCACTACTCATGCCAATCTGCTATTGCTGCATGTCCTTTCTAATCACGATGTGGCTAGCCCAATACCCCCGATTGCGATCGCTTGGGACTATGCCATGCCGATTGCGCAAAGCGCTTGGGAGCACTATGAAAATCGCTGGCAGCAATATGTTGACAGCGGCTTAGAAACGCTGCGCGACTACACCGAACGCGCCGAAGCAGCCGGTGTTGTGGCGGAGCATTTACAAATTACAAATGAGCCGGGACGCGGCATTTGTGAAGTAGCTAGGACTTGGCAGGCGGATCTGATTGTAGTTGGCAGTCATCAGCGCAAAGGGCTACAAGAGCTGTTAATCGGCAGCGTTAGTAACTATGTTATGCACCATGCGCCTTGCTCAGTCATGGTAGTTTCTCTCAATCATGATTCGCTGTCTGCCGATTCGGATCAGTCGGAAAAAGAGGGTCAACATGAAGCGTTAGAAAGTGAAGCGTTAAGCAGCGCTCAGCGGGCTGCTTAAGGGCAGTGTCAGATACCATTACTGGGTGCCGAACATGCGATCGCCAGCGTCTCCTAACCCGGGCAAGATGTAGCCATGCGAGTCCAATTTGTCGTCAATGGCAGCGGTAAAAACCGGCACATCAGGGTGCTCGGTGTGAAAGTTGGCAATGCCTTCGGGCGCAGCTAGCAAGCAGACAAACTTAATCGACTGTGGCTGGGTTTCTTTGAGACGATGGACAGCCGCGATCGCAGAATTACCGGTTGCCATCATCGGATCAACAATCAGCATCTCCCGTTCGTGCACATCGCTGGGCACTTTGAAGTAATACTCTATGGGCGTTAGCGTTCCCGGATCGCGGTACAGCCCAATGTGGCCAACTCTGGCTGAGGGAATTAGCTTTAGCATGCCGTCTAAAATGCCTTGTCCGGCCCGCATAATCGAAATGAGTACGAGCTTTTTTCCGGCTAGCATCGGGGCATTCATCGGGGCAAAAGGAGTCTCTATCAAGACTTTTTCTACGGGCAAATCGCGAGTGACTTCATAGGCTAACAGCATACTAATTTCTTCTAATAGCTGTCGAAATTTAGCGGTGCTGGTGTCCTTTTGCCGCATCAGTGTAAGCTTGTGTTGAATCAGCGGATGTTCAATGCAGGTAATGGAGTTGTTCATTAAAAAAACTTGTATAGTGCTCGTATAGTCGGGTGTAGTTTGATAATCTTTATTTTTTAGGCTGTATTTTTTAGGCTGTTCTCTTTAAAAGCTGTTCAGCTAAAATACCGTACCATCGCTTTGGATAATAATCGGCGGTGCGCCTGTAGTGGGCCTGAGCTGTTGGGCAATGCGCCGTCCGGCAGCCCAAGTGCCGCCTTCTAACACTTTGATCAGCGGCAGTTCTTCAGGTGATTTGTGCAGTAAATGTCGGACGCGATCGCCAATCAAATCCAGCATAACAATGGTCAGCGCCCGCCACTCCACCACTACTGGCGAACTCGGTAAATGCGCCTCGCTGGTAACTGCCGCATGTTTGGGCCTGAGCAGCTTCAAATCTACACACAGCCCGCCATTGCGATACTCAGCTAACCCAGTCAGCGCGTTCAAGTCGCTGACGGTGATACCTGCGGTGGCTAAAGGCTCGACTAGCGAATAGCTCAGCCATTGCGAAAGCTTATGAAAGGGAGCGAGGTTCTCTCCTAAACGAGAATGCGGTAAGCGAGGATGGGGCCATACGTCACCTAAATTTGTACTACCTAGCACTATTCGACCGGGCCAGATCGTGCCGAAGCTTTCTAATACGTCAGTTAAGAGCCTGCTAGCCTCTAACACGGAGCCCTGCTGCATCCAACTATCCAACAGATCGCTAGGTCTAGCGAGATCGCGGCCAAAGCATTCTGGCTGATTTGCCAATGTTTTCCCCAACTGCTGCAAGAGACGCAATCGACCGGCTAGCCCAATCAGAGGATTATCGCCCTTGACTTGAAACGCTTGAGTTAAGTCAGCTAGCGACAGTTGCTGAAGCTTAGCGGCATCGACCTGATAGGGTAATTGTGGATCAGAGGAAAACAAGCCTTGTTCAAAAGCGCGAAGACTGGCGACGGCCAAGCCTTCGGATCGCTTCAATACTGGCGGTTTAGCTGGCTGATGGGCGGAATTAACGGAGAGATCCTGATAGTGCCACTGATCGCCTGCGCCAGCATCGAGCAAGACGCTGACGATGGCGAGATCTATTTGCGATCGCGCCACGCCAATTTTCACCGTCTCAAGATCGCGTAGATCTTGATATTGCCGCTGTAGACGCTGATTAAACTCAGCGAGCCGATCCACCCCACCCGCATCAAAATGACGCCACCGGCTGTGAAACGGCACCTCAAAAGTAGGATAAGCCTGCTGGGTTGTCTCGACGACATAAGCTGCAACTGAATCTAACTGCGAGAGGTCGCAAGCAAAGTGCTCTAGCTGATCGGCTTGGCACAGTTCAAATAGCTGCTGAGCGCGATCACGAATTGCTTCAGGCCGACGCAAGTAGGCAATGATGGCTTGTTCTTCAGTGATTTCTTTAAGCTCTATTTTCTGGCGAATCATCACCCTTTCTCTCCATACTGTCGCCCAATGGTTTGGCTGAGATCCTCGTCATCTGGCACCTTCCCTGCCGTAAAATAACCCGCTGCTTTCTTGGCATTCATCTCGACTTGAGCATCTGCTGGGATCAGCTCGTCCGGAATCGAGACTCGCTCAACAATCTCAATGCCCGATTGAACAATGGCGTCATACTTTAAGTTACTCATCGAAACAAAGTGATCAATTCGGTGAATGCCCAGCCAATGCATCACATCCGGCATCAGCTCCTGAAAGCGCATGTCCTGAACGCCAGCGACACATTCGGTGCGGGTAAAATAAGTGTCTGCGCGATCGCCCCCTGCCTGCCGTTTACGCGCGTTGTACACCAAAAATTTGGTCACTTCACCCAGCGCTCTGCCTTCTTTGCGGGCATAGATAACCACGCCTGCACCGCCTGCTTGCGCTGTTTGCAACGCCACCTCAATGCCATGCACCAAGTAAGGCCGACAGGTACAAATATCCGAGCCAAACACATCTGAGCCATTGCACTCATCGTGAATGCGCACCGCTAGCGGCCGATCCGGATCGGCGATCGCCGCTACATCGCCCAAAATATAAACGCTCAATCCACCAATAGGCGGCAAAAACACCTGCAAATCTGGCCGCGTCACCAGTTCCGGAAACATCCCACCCGTTTGCTCAAACAGCGTTCGGCGCAAATCGCTTTCTAACATGCCAAAGCGCTGCGCAATTCCTGGCAAATGCCAAACGGGCTCAATTGCGGCCTTGGTCACCACCAATTCACCTCGCTGATTCATAATGTTGCCATCTACCTGCACCCGCCCCTGAGTCGCCGCCGTTTGCAGCTCCGGAATATTGATGTGGGCTTTGGTAATGGCAATCGAAGGGCGAAGGTCATACCCCTCGGCTCTAAGGTCTGCAAAGGCAGGATGATCGAGTGCGCCAAACGGATCGAGGGAAACTATTTTATCGGGCATTCCCCAGCTAGGATGCGGGCCAATGGCCACAGTCGGTGAGGTATTGGTCAAGTCGGCACGGTGGTCACGCTCTAGGCTGCCACTGGCGATCGCCAATGCCCGATACACCGCATACCCGCCGGAATGCGTCCCAATCGCATTGCGATGCGCTTTATTGCCCAATGTGGCTACAATTGGCCCCCGCTCCGCCGGGTCAGGGTGGCCCCAACGGATGAGCGGTGGCTTTTGGCCAAAGTTGCCAGGATGCGACGTTAGAACAATATGCTTATGCTGAGGCGATCGCGCTGATGTCATCTGAAGAAACCCCTTATAAAGCACTGATGTCAACGAACCCTCAAATTAGCTTACTTGCGGCCTAGCAGACTGTAGTTGAGATAGCAGTTGAGATAGCAGTTAGGCGCACAAGTAATCAATTACGGCTTGTGCGTAGGTATTAGGCGCTTCTAAGTGAATATTGTGACCACAGGCGGCAAATATTTTAAGGGAAGCGGTCTGGGGGCAGCAAGTGACCATCTCCTGATTAATCGCTACAAATTTGGTATCTAGCCCACCTGCAAAGAGGCGAATCGAATCGTCCGAATGAAGCGGTGACGCATCTAGCCCTAGCAGCGTCTGCCAAAGAGAAGGCTGATGGCCCAAGCCACAGCCGTGCATAACATCTCCAAGGCTGATAGGATTATTTATTAGCCGCCGCTGATAAATGGCCGCATAGGCATCTGGATGATCTTTGAGGCTAGCAAATAGAGGATTGTTGTACCACTGCGTTAAAAAGTCTGGAAGGGGGATAGTGTATAGCTGATGGCCAAGCTCATGATCCCGGACACGTCTCTCTCTTCTCTCAGCTTCTGTTTTGAGCCCAGGCGAAGCTGATTCGATAATCGTACGAGCGTAACAACCGGGAAAAGAACAAGATAAATACAGCGCTATTCGTCCTCCGAGTGAATAGCCCAAGAGGTAAGTTGTCTGCAAATCTAAAGCGTCAACCAAGTCAGAAATCGCTTGAACCATGAATAGAAAGCTGTAATCTCTGGTGCGTGTGAGCGTATGGCCGTGCCCTAGCAAATCAGGCAAAATGCAGTAAAAGCGCTGTGATAAGGCGGGCAAAATTTCTGAAAAATCTTGATGATTGCCTAAAAAGCCGTGCAGCAGCAGTAGCGGTGGATGCGTGGGCTCCCCGGCGGTGATGTAGTGAAAAGTAACCGTTTTAAGGCTGATGAAAGGCATGATTTTAAGGGCGCTGCTGAATTAATAGATCCAACCTCTTCGCTAACATAGGCCCTACGGCTAAAGGCCCTACAGCCAACAGTCAGAGCAGACTGACTGAGACGTTTTCTGCTGCGCTTTTAGTTTTCTATTGCAGCCGCTCAATTTCGCTAGTCAGGCTGCTGTATGGATATTATCAATGAATTGTTTGGTAATGAAAGGAGAAGTCATTGCTGAGAGCAGCCCGCCATAATCCAGCTTGAACTTTACTTCACTGCCAACCTTGCAATCGTAGTTATTGCTGTCAAGAACAACATGATCGCTGCTAGCGCCTAGTATTTTTAGATTGTTATTAGGGCTTAAGCTCGATACTAGAACATCTTGCCTTCCTAACGCGATAATAACTCTGCGGCGAATACCGCGATCAAGAAAAGTAGGAACAGTCCCAAAGGCGTTCTGACAAATCTCCCCAAAGGGCAAGGATGGTTTTTCTTTTGATTCGATTACTTCAGCAATCAGATTGAAGGCGCTAGTGTGTAAACCTGGAATGGCTTTTCGATGGATGGTTTCACAACCTAAAAGAATCGACTCACCTAAACGTAGATTGTTGATTCTCCCAACCTTTTGGGTGGCTTTATACCATTCATAGTTGGCTGAATTTCCACCCGAAACTATGTCCAAATTAATCTGAAATTCTTTTTCAATTATATCGACTAACTCAGACAGCTCATTCATTTTTTGATTGTCTGGCTTGATTCCGCCATAGCAAGCCAAGTTGCAGCCAATTCCAACAATCTTGATGTTGGGCAGATCAAGTGTTTTTTTAATAAATTGAGAAAGGTCACAAGGAAGTATGCCTTCTCGCAGATCGCCCATCTCTACCATGAGAATAATCTGGTGGAGCGTACCATTAGCTATTGCATAATGAGACAGCTTTCTTACAGTCTCAAGTTCTGTATTGAGACTGATATCTACATTTCTAATCACAGCTTCTGCCTGACTTAAAGCCGTGCGTAGAAGCACAAACTGAGTTGAAATTCCCGCACTTTTCATTTTTTTGATGTTTTCAAGGCGAGAGTCAGCAATAAATTTTACGCCGCCTTGGATCATCGCTTCAGCGATCAGGGGATCTCCTAGCGTTGCTTTAGAAACACCCATTAAGGAAATTCCTTTTTGCCCATAAAGTTCGGATAGTATCCGAGCATTATGCCGTATTTGAGATAGAGTAATTTCTATCCTGGGCATCAATGCCTTCATCTGTATTTGTCCAAGTCTTTTACGGTTATCTCATCGCTAATAGAGGTATTTTTTCTAAGCGCATTCGCGTGATTTTTTGATTCAGCTTTGGAAAGTGATCGTTTAAAGCTTGAATCAGTTTTTGACACCCATAGGTCAACACATCTGTCGTGGGCAGGCGAAAACGATATTCATAGTCCTCGATAATTTTCAGGACTTCTTCGTTTTCTAGGTGCTCGTGATTTAAGGCGATCGCAATCACCTGAGATTGAGAGATGGCTTCAATCAGCTGAATTTCACTTTCAACGGTAGGCATTACCAAATCAGGAAAATCACACCGAAATTTCCGGGCAGGCGGATGCTGTAGGATAACCCCACTCGGCACACTTCCCTTTAAAATACCAATAGAACTCATAAAGGCAGGATGGCTGACTGCGCTTTGTCCTTCAACTAAAATAATGTCAGGATTTTCCTGCTCAAAAGCTTGAACAACTGCATGTTCTATCTCACCAATCGCAAATTGAGATACCAGTGCATCCAGGGAGGCTCCATATTTTGCCCCCTGCATCAAGCTAGTTTGCCCAGTCGCGATCATTACCGATTTTAATCCTAAACTGTTTAAGGCTTTGTTGAGCTCCACTGCGGTAGTCATTTTCCCACAAGCACAATCGGTGCCTAAGATAGCAATTACTGGAACATCTACTTTCGATATTTCACCCGTAAAGACGTGGGAATCTTCTAACGCAGGAGGCTTTCTGATGTCTTTGATTTGAATATCGCACTGAATGGCCATGTGAGCGAATTCTTGATCTTCAGAGAAGAATTGATGGAGACCATTAACGATATCCATTCCTTTTTCCATCGCTTCTAGGATTAAAAATCTTTCTTTTGTAGATATGTAGGTATCTAGGGGCGCTTTTCCATAAATATAGCAATCCGGAACTTCTAAAAGGGCACTCAAAGATTCATCTAAGTTGGCAAAAATAGGAATATTATTTTTTTTGGCTCCTAATGCTTCTCCGGCGTCTTGACCTGCTAATAAACTATCAATCACGCCAACAACAGTATAGATTTCAGAGTGTCTGACCAATCCTGCGGCAGTTTTTCCGTCTACCAAT
>JBGTNW010000171.1:0-5777 GCA_041742865.1 Phormidesmis sp. | reverse complement strand
TACTTTTGCTTGGTGAGCTGAAGCGCGGCTTTGGGGCTAATTTCACTGAGCGTTGGGTAAATGTGAATGCACTGAAGCGCACTGACTTTAAGGTTTTGGCTCATGGCCATCACGGCTTCATGAATCAGCTCCCCCGCATGAGGGCCGACAATGTGCGCGCCGAGAATTTCGCCATTGCCCTTAGTAATAAATTTGGCAAAGCCATAGCCTGCGGCTTCGGCTAGGGCTCTGTCCACCCCATCAAAGGTTTGCCGGAGCACGTAGACATCTTGGCCATAGCGATCGCGCGCCTGCTGCTCGGTCAACCCGACTCTCGCCAGCTCAGGATCCGTAAACGTCGCCCAAGGAATCACCCGATAATCGACCTTTTTGGTGGGAAATATCAGTGCATTCTGCATCGCTACGCCCGCTTCATAGCCTGCGACATGCGTAAACTGATAGCCCCCAATCACATCACCCGCCGCATAGATGCGCTTATTGCTCGTGCGCAGCTTGTCATCGACCTGGATACCATCTTTGTCATAGGCCACGCCCGCTGCCGGTAAGTTCAAAGACTCAACGTTGGGCGATCGCCCAGTCGCTATCAAAATTTCATCGACAACAACGGTTTCACTACCGGTAAAAATGTGCTTTTTGCCGTCAATTACCTCCACTTTTTCAGCGCGGGTATGGTGGAGAATGTGCACCCCTTCCGCCTGCATCCGCGCCTGCACGACTGCCGCTGCTTCGGGATCTTCTTTCGGCATAATCACATCGCGGCTAGAGAGAATAGTCACCTCAGCGCCCAGCCGCGAAAAAGACTGCCCTAGCTCACAGCCAATCGGGCCAGCGCCAATCACTGCAAGAGCATCGGGGCGATTTTTAATGCTAAAAATCTGCTCATTGGTCAAAAAGCCCGCTTCTTTGAGCCCTGGCACTGGCGGCACCGTGGGCCGAGAGCCGGTGGCGATTAAAAAAGCCCTGGCCTTGAGCTGGCGGCCATTGACTTCAAAAGTATTGGGGTCAACAAAGCGCCCGGTGCCAAAAATGACCTCTACCCCTAGCTTTTCAAAGCGCTCGGCAGAATCATGAATTTGAATCGTATCGACCACCGACTGCACATGGCCTAGCGCTTCGTGCAGCTTAATATCGGGTGGGCTGGTATAAATCCCAAAATTAGCAGCAGTTTTGACACTGTGAGCAATCTTGGCCGCGTGAATGAGCGACTTACTCGGCACACAGCCATAGTGCAAACAGTCGCCACCTAGCAGATGCTTTTCCACTAGGGCTACTTTGGCATTGAGCTGAGCCCCCGCACTCGCGGCCACTAGCCCCGCTGAGCCGCCGCCAATGACCACTAAGTCATACTGTACAGACATTGCCGTTTTTCTCCCTATCGCTAGCCGTTTGCTTAGCAATTTACCTGAGAGTATGACTTACATCTGAGTCTTTGCTGAGAGCGGCCTGAAAAGTATAGATTTCTTTTGCTGGCGTCACGACGGCAGCAGACTGAGCGGGCACTGGCTGACTGCTGGAGAGGGCCGACAGGCCCAGCAATATGCCTGAAAAACTACAGAATCCGACAGCGATCGCCCTGACTCTCACCCGCGGCTGGGCCCCTGCTATGGGTGAGACTTTGGGTTGGGACAAACCGGACTTTGGCAGTGCCGATTGCCGAATTGCCTGCTGACGCAAAGCGACAACCTCCGGGCTTTGGCTTGTGAGGGACTGTAGCTGCTGGGCCATTTGCTGCAAGAGAGAGCGCCTGAGAGCCTTGCTAACGGCTGCTTTGTGCGCGGCCCGATGAGCGCTCACTCCAAGCTGACTGGCCCGAGCCCGAAAGGCGGTGGTCAGGGTTTGATACCGCAGCGCACAGGCGACTTCATCCGCATAGCGATCACACGCTGGATCAGCCAGTTGAGCGGTGCGCAAATCGGCATTGGCCATCTGCGTCCCTAGCAGATAAGCTCTGCGCAAATCAGTGCGATCTAAATGGGCATCGGTCAAATTAGCATGACTCAAATTTGCGCCATAGATCGTAGCATCGCCTAAGTACGCGCCGGTGAGATCTGCGCCGGTGAGATCTGCGCCGGTCAAATCTGCGCCAATCAGACAAGCGCGTTGTAGATTGGCACCGCTAAAATTCACGCCCCTAAAATCGCCTTCAAACAAGTAGCTGTGACTCAAGTCATACCCGGCCAGGTCACAAGGCGCATCTGGCTGCTCGGATCGCCATTGGTTCCAGCTCTCTACGTTGCTTTTTAACAGACTAAAAAGGTTCATAGCAGGTCGCTCAATTCAGAGAGGTTGGCTTCCTGTTATAAAGTAGATGTCTCTTCTTCACCCATGCCAAAACTACGGGACAACGGCGGACAACCAAGTGAGATATATTGCTTCATTCACGGAGATTGCAGGCATAGAGATGCAAAGCTTAAATCGCCATCTCAGGCACCTTTACACAGGCCGTGCCTGATAAGCTAAAAGCCCTTGTTTCCGTGATGGTCACGGGCACGATTTTGCCCTTGAGCGCATTAATATCACCTGGGAAAAAAGTTAGCCGGTTGCCTCGGGTGCGCCCCATTACTTGGCTCGGATCTCTGGGATTAACCGCTTCGACCAAAACGGTTTCGGTGCGGTGTAAGTAGCGCTGCGATCGCACCTCCGCCTGCCGGTTCACTAGGTGATTGATCCGCTGCAACCGATCTTGCTTCACCGCTTCTGTTAATTGATCTGCCCATTGCGCCGCAGGCGTGCCGGGTCGAGGCGAATAAGCCGCTGTATTCACCATATCAAACACGATCTCTTCCATCAGCGACAGCGTATCTTCAAACTGCGCTTCTGTCTCACCCGGAAAGGCCACAATCACATCCGCACTGATCGAAGCATCCGGTACATGCTTACGTACCGTATCGATAATGCGGCGATACTTCTCGCGGGTATAGCCCCGGCCCATTGCTTTGAGCACCTGATTATTGCCAGATTGAAAAGGAATGTGAAAATGCTCACACACCTTCGGTAGATCAGCGCAAGCCTTCACCAGTCGCTCCGTAAAATAGCGCGGGTGACTTGTTGCAAACCGCAGTCGTTCAATCCCTGGCACATCGTGCACAAAGTACAGCAGATCGCTGAGTGTATGGACTCTTCTCCCCTCGGGGGTAATTCCTGGCAAATCGCGGCCATAGGCATCAATGTTTTGGCCGAGCAGCGTCACTTCCGTATAGCCCTGTTTTCCTAGCGCTACCATTTCGGCGCGAATAGCTTCTTGGGTTCGAGACTGCTCTACCCCCCGCACCCCCGGCACCACACAGTAAGTGCAGCGCTCATTGCAGCCATAAATAACATTCACCCAAGCGGTCACCTCACTGTCGCGGCGCGGCTTGGTAATATCTTCCATAATGTGCACGGGCTCAGTGGCTACTACCTGATTGCCCTGAGCGACTTGTGCCAGCAGGCTCTCTAGCTGATTGACATACTGCGGCCCCATCACCAGATCCAGCTCAGGCACTCGTCGCAGCAAGCTTTCGCCTTCTTGCTGGGCCACACAGCCCGCGACTACTAGCGTCAAGTTTGGGTTCTGGCGCTTGCGCTTCGCCTGTTTACCCAAATATGAGTACACCTTTTGCTCAGCGCTATCGCGAATAGTGCAGGTGTTGTACAGCACCACATCCGCTTGCAAGGGATCTGCTTCCCAGCACAGGCCCATGTTTTCTAGAATGCCTGCCATCCGCTCTGAGTCTGCCTTATTCATTTGGCAGCCGAAAGTAGTCACATGGTAGCGGCGAGATTCACTCATGGCAAAGGTGAGAACTTGGTTTGGAACATTCTATTGTGACATTGAAACGGAAAAAATGAAAAATTGGGCTGCTGCCCAGCGCCAAAATCAAGCGTTTTTAGCGTTAAGTCTGTTCTCTTCACAGGCACTTCATTATTATGAACATTCGATGAAGCTTTGCAGCCGTGTCGTCTCCATAATCTTCTCTTTACCCGACGCCAAAAGAACTTTGGTACGTTGATTGGGCTTTGAATGGATGTTAGGAATATGATCTCCCCTCTGACCAAAATTGGCGGTTACACCAGCCAAATCGGTGCTGAAATTATTGCTTTTGACGACGTTCGTGAGTTTCTGTATGTGGTTTCTGGCGGCACGGTTCTCCAGGTACTTGAGTTTAGCGATCCGACGACGCCTAGAGAGATAGTAGCGATTGATTTGGCCGACTATGGTATGCCCATTGGAGGGGCCAATAGCATTGCTTATCGCAATGGGTTGGTGGCGATCGCCGTTCAAGCCGCCAATAAAACAGACCCTGGTTTTGTGGGTGTGATCAATGTGGGGGCGATCGCCTCAACGGCTGATATTCCAGCGGCGACTAAGGTTTTTACCGTCGGCGCTCTGCCCGATATGGTGACTTTTACGCCCGACGGCACCAAGGTACTAGTAGCCAATGAAGGCGAAGCTGAGGTGATTGAAAACGCCGATGGCTCAATTTCAGTGGTCGATCCAGAGGGCTCGATTAGCATTATTGACGTCAGCGGTGACTTTGCTAGCTTGAGTCAAGCAAATGTGGCAACGGCAGGCTTTCAGGGCTTTAACGATCAAAAAGCGGCGCTACAAGCCAGCGGCGTTAGACTTTTCCCGGATGCGACCGTTGCTCAAGACGTGGAGCCCGAATATATTGCGGTATCGCCGGATGGCACAACTGCTTTGGTGACGCTGCAAGAGAACAATGCGATCGCGGTTGTCGATATTGCAACGGCGACCGTCACCAGCATCAAACCTCTAGGACTCAAAGACTTTAGCCTTGCTGGAAATGGGATTGATGCGAGCGATCGCGACGGCGGTATCAATATTAAGCAGCAGCCGGTGTTTGGCCTCTACATGCCAGATACGATTTCGGCTTTTGAGGTCAATGGTCAAACCTACTACGTGATTGCCAACGAAGGCGATGATCGCGGCGACGCCGATGTGGTTGGACGCGGGGATGCCATTCGCCTCAGGGATATCAGCAAAGTCAAATCCTTGGGTCGCAATGGCCTGACGCTTGATCCTGCACTAGCGGCAAAGCTTGGCCCTGATGCTCTTAAAGATGAAAACTTGGGGCGATTGACGATCTCTTCAGTTGATGGCGATACCGATGGCGATGGTGACCTAGACCAAATTGTGATCTACGGTGGCCGCTCTTTTTCGGTGCTCGACAGCGCTGGCAATATGATTTTCGACAGTGGCGATCAGCTTGAGCAGATTACAGCGCAGCGATCGCCCAACTTTTTTAATGCCAATAACGGCTTAGCCTCGCTAAAAGACACTCGCTCCGACAACAAAGGTCCAGAGCCTGAAGCCATTACTACCGGCATCATCGACGGTAAGCCTTACGCTTTTGTCGGCTTAGAGCGCGCGGGCGGCGGCGTACTCATGTACGAGCTTTCGGATCCAACTCGCCCCCAGTTTATCCAGTACATTCGAAATGATGAAGATATTGCCCCAGAAGGGTTTCAGTTTATTGCTGCCGACCAAAGCCCAACTGGTCAGCCGCTGCTGGTCGCAGCTAACGAATTCTCCCAAACGATCGCCGTTTATCAAACGCCTCAGACGCTAGATCCAACCACTTTCACGCTGCAACTGCTGCATATAGCTGATCAAGAAGCGGGCATTTCTGCCCTTGAGGATGCGCCGCGCACATCAGCAGTGCTCAACGCGCTTAAAGATGACTATGCCAATACGCTTTTGCTCTCGTCGGGCGATGCGATTATTCCTGGACTCTTTTTTGCAGCAAGTGCTGAAGTCTTTGGCGGTAGGGGCC
>JBGTNW010000170.1:0-16782 GCA_041742865.1 Phormidesmis sp. | reverse complement strand
CGGTCAGGGCGCTGAATCAGCTTCGCCGAGCGTTAGTCGAGCAGCTTTTGAGCGCGCGCGCGCGGCCTCGCCCGTGGACTTTTTATCCTCATGCCTCGCACCGCGATCTGTTGCCTGATCTGGCGGCGTCAGCGCCGTTGGAAAAGAGTATAGAACCGCAGTTGATTGCGTTGGTGCGATCGCTCCCCCAATTGGAAGCAGCTCTAAAGACAGGGCTTCACACGCTGTACGGCGAATTTGAAAACCCGGTGCGCTACCGGGAGGCTGTGCAGCGAGTCCGTGAGTTTAATCATGAGTTTAACCATGAGCCCAACAACGCGGCAGCTAGTCAACGTCAGTTTTTCATTGCGCCGCCTCGCATCACCAAACCGAGCGAATACTACATTCTCGAACAGGTGCGAAATGCCGGAGCCGATGGTTATTTAGTGCGCAACTACGACCATCTCGAATACTTCAAAGGAGAGCGTTGCATCGGCGATTTTTCGCTGAATGTGGCCAATCCGATGACCGCTGCTTATTTCAAAAAAGTGTATGGGTTAGAGCGCCTCAGTGCTTCTTATGATCTAAATGTGCAACAGCTCGAAAATCTGCTTGAAAGCTCGCCGCCGCACTGGTTTGACATTACTATTCATCAGCATATGCCGATGTTTCATATGGAGCACTGCGTCTTCTGTGCGTTTTTATCTACCGGGACAGACTTTACCAACTGCGGTCGGCCCTGTGACACGCATGAGGTGACGTTGCGCGATCGCACGGGCACTGAGCATATTCTTCAAGCCGACGCAGGCTGTCGTAACACCTTATTCAATGGCCGCGCTCAGACTGGCGCTGAATTTATTACCCGACTGATGGATAAAGGAGCCCGCAGCTTTCGAGTTGAATTTTTAAACGAAACCCCAGCGCAAGTTATTCAGATGATTGAAGCGTATCAGCGGCTGTTGAAAGGCGAAATCAGTGGCAGCGAGCTGTGGCGATCGCTCCATCTCTCCAGTCAACTCGGCGTCACTCGAGGCACCCTAGAAAAAAAACATCACTAATCATTTTTATACAACTCAGATGAACCATCCGCTGAAATATGAAGACTACCGTCGAGAAGTCAAGAAATTCGCACTGTGCAAAAAGCAGGCTGTCGCAGGGTGACATTATCATAAAAACGGCTAGCAAGTTTTGTCCAGAGACAGGCAGAAATATTCATATGACAAAAAAATCCAAAGGGTTTGGCGAATTGCTCAAACAGCAGCGCAGAGTAGAAGGTGGGCGGCGATCGCTGAAAAAATTTCAGCGCGAGTTTGACAAAAGCCCTCTGGGCGAAGCGAACGTCGAGATGGTGATAGAGCCCGCAGGCGTGATCAAAATGTCTGATGTTTTAGATGATTTCATCGAGCCTTACAAAGCCGACGATATGACGCTGAGCCAACATCGAAATCTACTCGGAATTGGAGTAGTCGCGTGGAATCTTGCCATTCTTGATAAGCCAGCCTCCGATCCCACATCTGGCGATACCCGCCCAAAAATACTGAACCAGATCTTAAAAGGGATGAAAAAAAATGATCCCAAGTTCCAGAAAGATATCGAATCGTTGATCGACGCCATGATTGCTCGAAAAAAAGAATTCTTCGCTGATAACCAACGCCATATTCTCAGCTATCAGCTAGAGGATTTAGGCACTGAGTTCCATCTTTCCGTCGCCTCGACGCTGCATCAGTAGCGCCATTTAAGATATCGCTAAGACCCCATGTAAGACGGGTTTATTGATGGGAAGATGATCCATAAGGCAATATCAATGTAAAGTATTCAGCAAATAGTCTTGCTTTTTTTACCCTGTCTGTGCTCTAAAGAGCGGTTATTCCTTTGCATACTCGCTACGCTAGGGTTAACTTTGTCATTTCGGATAGCTCGATTTAGTTAGCCGAGTTCTATCTGCGTACAGACCTACCCGATGAGATCCTTATTTAAGTCAATAGTCAGATTTTTTCAGCGCCTATTTCAGCAGTCTCATCAGCGACCTTTTCAGCAGTCATCTCCATTACGAGAGGCTGACTCGCTGGCGACTATATCGCCAGAGTCGGCTGCGCTTAGGCGATTAATCTATCAAGCGACCTGTGATTTGTCTTGCCATAAGCGCACTCACGCAGCCCAAATCGGCGCACTTTTGCGGCAACAAGACGCCACATTTTCCTACGAAAAATATAATTTCACTAAACTGATCGATTTGCTCGAAGCCGTACCGGATTTGGTAGCGCTTGAAAAAGTTGATCCCGACCCGGAGAATTCAAACTCTGCGCCTGTGTACTATGTCCGCTTAGTCACCGATACCGGGCAGTTGCTAACTCAAAGCCTGCAAACCCTCCAAAGCGATCAAAGCACCGATGGCTGGGTGCATTTAGACAGCTTGCAGACCGCAATGCAGCGTCAGCCCGGTAAGCATCAGCAAAATCCTTTCTTTCTGCCGCAGCGATATGGCTATTCTGCCTTTAAAGCTTTTTTGGAAAGCAGACTCGATCTGATCGAATTTAAGGCAAACAGCCCTAGCTATGTGCGACTGATTGCGGGGATCAACCAGTCGCGTCTGATACCTAAGCCTAAGCGCATGATCAGAAAGCCTGCTGCTAATAGATTGGATGGGCCTAGACTAAATGAAGCCAATAGAAACTCAATTTCTATTCGCCGTCCGGTGACGCCTTTATTACAGTTTGCTGGGTTCCCAGTAGAGGTATTGCATCAAAAGGTGAGTGAGCTAGCCGCGATCGCATTACCCGAAAACTGGTACTTTGGCCCTCAGCCACCCGATATTTTTGCCTACCCCATTCTCAAAAGCTACCTGCGCTACAGCTTCATTCGCTTACAGCACGAAGGCAAAGTGCTCACGAGTGCTAATGGCCAATATCGCGCTTTCAATACCGGCTTGCTCGACACTTTGCTCAGGCCCATTTACGCCCTGTTTACCCAGTCTGGCAGTGCCGCATGGCTTTTAGACTTTTGCATTGCAGGTGAGAGTTACGCTGGAAAAATCCTCGTTGCCCAATTTTCGCAGCTACCGATCGCCGCTAACTACCTCGAAAACCCTAACAATGCCTTTTATCACCTAGCCGCCGGAGCGCCCCAAGTCGATTGGCAGCACATCGTCAAAGACAATATGGCCCGCTTGCCGCTGGCTTTCTTACAGCAAAATGCTCCGGCAGGGTTTACCCCACGCAGCACCCAAGGACTAACTACGCCTGAGTTTTTTGACTATAAAGGGGCCTTTGTCAACGCGCTAGAGGCCGATCTGACTAGCTATCGAAGAATCGTCAATAAGTTAGAAGCGGCATTAGATCGCACCTTGAGAAGAATTCAAATTAACTACAACACGGCAGTACCGACCTACTATCCCAAAATCAACAGCATCGACCTACTGCTGCCTATGTGCTTGGTCAATGAAAACACGGCTGATCTAGCCCTTGTAGTCAGACGTGAAGCCTCGCAAAAATACATTGGACATACTATTTTGACAATGCGACAGGCGTATAACAATGCCCGCCTAATCTGCAAATTGGATGAGCATTGGCTGACTCGCTCGCTGGCTCTAAGCCAAGAAGAATTTGATGAAGATGAAGAAGAGTTAGAAACCCAAGAAAAAGCCTTGCAAAGTCTGTAATCCGCTTCAACCGGTTGAGTGAACCGGGGTCAGGGCAAGCGACTGCTATGGATTGCTCTGGGGCTGATCTGGGGCTGCTCAGGAAAGTGCTATAGTGTAAATGGCTCGGACTTATGCAATTGCAACGCCCAAATCTTGTCAGGACCTGACGGTAGCAGCAATACGGGATGCTTGTGATAGGCGTGGACTCCGGGCCTTTGATTTTTAAAGCTGTTAAAGCTTTGATAGGGCGGTTTAGACGGTCATGTTAGGGCGGTTATAGCGGTGGTTATTTTAGTTGAGTTCTACGTATCCTAGTAAGCACATCACCACAGCAATTACTGGATAATCGTAGGAGAAAGGAACTGATGGCAGGCTTTGGTAGTTTGGTACAAAAAGCGTTTTACCTAGGTGTCGGCATTGCTTCTTATGCAGGCGAAAAAGCGGGCGGGGCTTGGGGAGATTTGCATAAGCAGGCGCAAAAGCTCGTCGATGAACTGGTCGAGCGGGGTGAGCTGACTGCTGAAGAAGCTCAAAAAATGATGAATGATATGGTCGCTAGGGCCGAAGCCAGCGCCGCCGATGCGCCTCAATCCCCCACAGTGCCTTCTGAATCGGCTACTGCTTCTGGGCCTCGCCAAATTCAAATTTCTGACGACAGTGAATCGCTCACCGCAGAAGAGCGTCAAGCTGAGACCCTGCGCCAAGAAGTCTCGCGTTTACGTGAAGAGCTGCAAAGGCTTAGGTAGTAATCTTTTACGTTTTAAGCGAACTTTATTGATTGACGAACTATTTTGACCACCCTAGCGAGTGATTAATACGATGGATGATTGGCTCAAGCAGTTACAGACAGAGTTGAATAAAGCCGCCCGCGACTCTAGCCACTGGTTTAATGAGGTTTCTCACCAAGCTGAGCAGGCCCTAGAGAGTTGGATTGAAGGCTCCGTTAAGTTGCTTGACGATGTGGATAGTGCGATTACGCCCACGCTAAATACCCTTACTGAGCAAGCAGACAGCAGCTTAGATGCTAGTTTGAACGCTCTCAACCAGCAAATTGTGCCCTGGATAGAAGAAACTACTGCGCCGGTTACTCATACGCTTAACCCTTGGCTGCAAAATCACCCCACTTGCATCGGCTGTCAGCATTACCATGGGGCGCACTACGGTGAGGCGATGCTAGTGTGTGGAATGCACCCCTATGGACCGGAAGCCGAGAGCTGTGGGGATTGGGAGTCGGTTTGGAATAAGTCGTCGGGAACAAATACGTAAGGCGAGAAAGGAATCAAAGGAGAAAGGGATTGCCCATTCTGCTAAGCTCACCCTGCTAAGAGAGAGTAGAAGTGGCCCACAGGGCCCTGACCTCGGCCAAGGGTGAGGGCGTGGTGTAGGGCTTGGGTGACGTAGTGTTTGGCGGCGATCGCGGCAGCTAGAGGCCGTAAACCTTTGGCTAGGTTAGCGGTGATCGCGCTAGAAAGTGTGCAACCCGTCCCGTGGGTATTGCGCGTATCTACTTGCTCGGTCGTGAGGGTTTCTAGCTGGTGGCCATCAAACCAAACATCGACGCCGCGTAGATCGCCTGCAAAGCCACCTCCCTTGACCAAGACAGCGGCGGGGCCAAAGGCGTGGATCTTTTGGGCGGCTATTTGCATATCGCTGAGGGTGTTGATGCTCATTTCTGCCAGCAGTTGGGCTTCGTAACGGTTAGGCGTTAAGATGCTGGCAAGCGGTAAAAGCTGGCTGCAAAGCGCTGCGATCGCACCATCGTCAATGAGCTTCGCGCCCGTACGCGACACCATTACCGGATCAACTACTAGCTGCTCTATCGGATGTTTTTTAAAGTGGGTCGCGACGGCTTCAATAATCCCTTGATTGAGCAGCATTCCGGTCTTAGCAGCCTGCACACCTATGTCGCTACTGACCGCTTCAATTTGAGCAATCACCGCTTCCGGGGGTAAGGCATCGACTCGGGTAACACCCAGTGTATTTTGAGCCGTGACGCAAGTTAGCGCGCTAGTGCCGTGCACTTGATGAAACGCAAACGTGCGCAAATCTGCCTGAATGCCTGCACCGCCACCGCTGTCAGAGCCTGCAATCGTGAGCGCAACCGGGACAATCATCGATTGCGGCGGCGCTGAAGAAATTCAGGAATGTCTAGATTCGGTGAAATGATCGGCTGGTTGGTAGCCGGATCGGCTTCAGTTTCTGCGGCAGGGGTGCTTTGCGCTGTGTCAAAGACATTGGTGCCGGGGGCGCGCGTCATCGGCGTAACGCGGCTTGTGGTCATCGAAGGAATGCTGCGAGCATCGCTGCTAAAGCCCGTGGCAATCACGGTAATGCGCACTTCACCTTGAAGGCGATCATCAATGACCGCGCCAAAAATGATGTTGGCATTAGGATCAACCGCTTCGTAGATAATTTCAGCGGCTTGATTGACTTCGTGCAGCGTTAGATCGCTGCCGCCAGTGATATTGAAGACAACGCCGCCAGCGCCGTCAATAGAGGTTTCGAGTAGCGGTGAAGAAGTGGCCGCGATCGCGGCTTCTCTCGCCCGTGATTTGCCCGACCCTACGCCAATGCCCATCAGCGCTGAACCGGCATCAGCCATCACGGCTCTAACATCCGCGAAGTCAACGTTAACTAAGCCCGAAATCGTAATGATATCAGAAATGCCTTGCACCCCTTGACGCAAAATATCATCAGCGACTCGGAATGCTTCTTGTACAGGCGTCTGCTCAGAAATTACGGTCAGCAGCTTGTCATTGGGAATAATAATCAGCGTATCTACACTCGCCTGCAAGGCTGCAATGCCACTCTCGGCTTGTGACGTCCGCCGCCGACCTTCAAACGTAAAGGGCCGCGTCACCACTCCGACGGTCAATGCTCCAGCTTCTTTGGCCGCTTCTGCGACGACTGGAGCCGCGCCCGTGCCGGTACCACCCCCCATCCCAGCGGTAATAAAGACTAGATCAGAGCCTTCCACCGCCTGGAAAATTTCATCGCGCGATTCTTCAGCGGCTTTTTGGCCAATGGAAGGGTTGCCGCCTGCGCCGAGGCCGCGTGTCAGCTTTTGACCTAGCTGCATGGCATTGGTGGTGGATGAATGCGTTAAAGCTTGGGCGTCTGTATTAACCGTCCAGAACTCAATGCCAGCGAGTCCGCTGTCGATCATGCGATTGACTGCGTTGCAGCCGCCGCCGCCGACTCCGATCACTTTAATTTTAGCGACGCTGCTTGGGATGATATCTGCGCTCATCGGCCCTTCCGCTGATAGTGCATTGCCATTATTACCTGAAGTAGACGTTTTTACACCTAACCCATCGTTCGCATAAGAGTTTGTGTGAAGGGATGCGTTGTTCATAGGGTGAGCTGATGATATGAATTAGGTAAAATATGTATGGTTCAGTGGGCAATTATAGTGTCTAACCGTAAAAATATAGTGTCTAACTATAAAAAATATTGATGTATGACACTAAAAAAATCTTTAAGGCTTGTAAAGCGAGTCATCTGGCCCATTTAACCCATTTATCTGGCAGAGCTGGAATTAGATTCGGAGGGTCTGAGGCTCAGGCTAAATGATTGTTTCAGTTTTGCTTTAGTTTTGTCTTATATAGATTTAACCAACTATAGGGGAACTTGCTAAAAAAGCCAAACTCTGCGGTCATTTCTGTGAAAACTCAATGACGGGATTGTCAGGGTCTTGAAGGTTGATGTGGTGAACTTTGGCAGCATTGACTTTTTCAGGGATCGATCGCATCTGATCTAGAGCTGCCATTTGCACTGCAAATTTTTTGCTGTAGGGGCCAAAATGCACAGTGCCCAAGTCAGTTTTCAAAATCAGATTACTGGGCTTTGTCCAGTCGATTGCCGTAACGCTCATCGGGCTATGACTAATAATTTGGTAGAGCGATCGCCAAGCCGCCTCATCGCCGGGGCGCATTCCTTTGACGCTCAGCGCTGGCAAACTCTCATCTGCGCCCAAATCGTGAAAGCTATTGCGCGGCATCCAGTAGCCTTGATCATCGATCAGGCCGGGTTCGACGAAAGGCATCGGATGATTGGCTAAAGCCTCAATCGGCTGAGCTGTATCCGGAATCGCCACTGCTACCGGCACCCGCTCAGTCACCTTGACCGTCAGCCGAGGTGGCACTAGCCGTCGACTGACGACCGCGCTTTGAATCGGGGCATAAGCTTCTAGACGATCAGCCAAATCATTGGGCTTTACCTTTAGCAATGACTGCGGGTAAGGCACTGGTAGCAGCGCTTTGACGTTGGCATCTGAGAGCTGCTGCGTATTGGTGATCTCTATTTGCTGGTCACTTTTGATGAGCCAAATGGGTGATGTAGCTAGCCACACGGTGCCTGCGGCGAGGCCGGTCATGGCCAGCGATCGCCAAACCGCCTTCAATAACTTAGCGCGTCGCCTCGCCCGCAACTGCTGGCGGCGCTGCGCCAAATCCTGCGATGAAGGCCCGTAAGCCGGAGAAAAGGCCGGTGGTAATGTTGGGGGAAGAGCAGCCACAGTCCCGCTCTCATTCAGCCAAGTTTCGCTCGTCAAAAAGTCACCAGATGTTGCATCATCCAGTCTCTGACTACTGATGGCAGCATCATCCAAAGATGCACTAGATGTACGGGTAGAAGGCACACTGATTTGAGAGGGCATAATCATTCAGCAAAAAAGAAAGCAGTCAATGTGAGGGAGAGATTGGGTCAGAAGATATTGCGCAGCAGGCTACCCATTTACCATTGAAATCGATCAGCCAAACACACTTTTTTGTTATCGCTTGAATATACCGATAAACCTGCCATCTGGCAGGCTTTTTTGGCGGATTATTGGCGGATTATTTGGAGTAGCGATGTCAGATCAAGGCAGTGTCTTGCAACGCGAACACAGCAGGTGAGACTAATGTGGCAAATTCCATTGGCGCTGCAAAAAAACAAACCATTGATGGGCCATCTTTGCTTCAGTAAACGGAACGCTGAGGTGACGGCCATCTGCCAGCGTAAACCCTAGAGCAAATCGGCCCTTGCTCGGTAGGCTATCTATATCCACTATGCCCTCGAGCGGCCTTGCATCGACTTCGAGGGCTGCTTTTGACACCGTTGTTAGGTCCAGTGTCTTGACCTCTACAATACCTTGACGAGTTGGCACTCCCCAAGTGAGCAGATTTCCTTGCTGACCCAACGCTGCATAGATATCATATTTCGCGCGTTCAAACGGGGTAGCCCAAGCTTTGTAAGCCTCTATTTTGTGATATTCATTCCAGCCCGCTCCTGCTAACCCAATAAAAACCGCTAGCAGCGGTAGCCACATTAAGCCGTGAATCATCAATTCTTCTCCTCAATAAATTTGGAGCAATCAATCTAGAACGGGAAAACACTCAAGTTTGTTGATTGCTAAATTTGTTAACTCTTACAACGAATCAAACCGGTTTCGACATCAGTCACTCATCTTCATGAAAGATAAATGTCAGTCGTTGCCCAACGCCTCAAGCTGACGCTTGATGATCAAGCTTACGGCTGCGCGTCATTTACAGTTTTCTCGGAGAGCATATCTAAATGTTGCCTTTATTAGCGCCTGTATTGGCTATTGTCCCTGACACCATAGAGTGGGGCCCCAATGTTGCGGTTGTGATGATCATTTGTAATTTATTGGCGTTTGCACTAGGCAAGCAGTTCATTCAGATCCCAGACGCTGATCCTGCCTCTGGTGTCTTTCTGGGTTTGGGACTGCCGGCGCTGATTGGCGTCACTAGCCTAGGTCATATTTTGGGCGTCGGGGCGATCTTGGGCTTTGCCGCTACTGGCTTGCTGTAATTTTGCCCCTGCTGCAATCTAGGTGAATTCTGGGCTATTTACAGGCGCTGATGAAGCCTTTGATCAGCTGATAAAGCCTTCTGCTAATGTGTGTACTTGGCTGAAGGCTTTTGAGCTGAGTATTAGCGCTCAGTAAACTTGAAATGAGCTTACTAGATTACTTACAGATTACTGCCGTCAATGACAGCCTGCAGCCGCTGACGAAACTCCCCTTTTGGATGACCGCCTTTGACTTCGCCAACTACTTTAAAGTTTCCTTCGGGATCATCGCAAATGAGGTAAGTTGGCCAGCCCATATCGGCTTTGTCTGGATATTGGCTAAGCAAGATGCTGCGGTATTTGCGATAGGTCGCAGTATCCTGCATTTTAATATCGACAAAATCCAGGTTTAGTTCTTGGGCAACTTTTTGATCGTAAAAGGCCATTTTGTGGCAGATACCGCAGTCTTCAGATGAAAATTTTAAAACAGATCGAGGCATGGCGCTTTGGCTATTGTCAGCGATTAATATGAACAGCAATTAATGGACTCTGCTATCTTCTCTTGCTCCTTTCATGATTGCAATCTACCCTGGAAGCTTTGACCCGATTACCCTGGGTCATTTAGACATTATTACTCGCAGTAGTCTGCTCTATGAGCTAGTCATCGTCGTCGTTTCGCGGAACCCTAGCAAAGATCCGCTGTTTCCCGTAGAGCAAAGAATTCAGCAAATTAAAAAAACGACGCAGCATTTGCCAACGGTCGAGGTCGATAGCTTTGATGGATTGACGGTCACTTATGCTAAAAAACGTCAGGCAAAGGTATTATTACGAGGTCTGCGGGTGCTTTCAGATTTTGAGAAAGAGCTTCAGATGGCCCATACCAATAAGACCTTATCGGATGATATTGAGACGGTTTTTTTAGCGACATCTACGGAGTATGGCTTTTTGAGCAGCAGCCTTGTCAAGGAGATTGCTAAGTTCGGTGGCCCGATTAGCCACCTTGTGCCCCAGCATGTTGCTCTTGATGTGGAAAAATGTTACGGCAAAGCCCTCCTTTAGAATAATAATAGAGTTGACATGAGTAAGCTATTTGGGTTTAACCAGTGCTGATGGGCCTTTTATGTCGGTTCTTTTGCGGTAGGTTTGGCTCATGTCTGTAATTTATTGTGGTTGGGGCCGGATTTGAGGCTATCTATTATGAGGCCACGTAATCTGAGACGGTTCTGAGACACTCAAGCCTTCTGAAAATCTCTTAAGTGAACAATTTGTGAATACTCCTGCGAACGGCAACTACTATACAAATCCCGCCTCTGAGCGCTTCAATATTCAGCAAGAGCTGGATCGCATTGAAGAAATTGTGCTGGAGAGCGCTAGAGTGCCCCTTTCGGGCGGCAAGACGCTGGTCTCTGAAGATGATCTGCTCGATCAGCTCGATGTGGTAAGGGTGAATTTGCCAGCGGCGGTGCAGGAATCGGTGCAGATTGTGCAGCAGCGTGAGGAAATTTTGATGGAAGCTGAGCAGTACGCTCAGGAAATTATTACGGCGGCTGAAAAGCAGGCAGCAGCGATTCTCAATGAAATGTCGATTATTCGGCAGGCAGAGGCGCAGGCGGCGCAGGTGAGGACTCAGACTAATCAGGAATGTGAGGCGCTGCGATCGCAAACCCTAGCCGAAATTGAGCAACTGCAAACCCAAGCCCGTCAAGAATGGGAAGAAATGCGTGCGCGCACAATGAATGAGGCCAAAACTATTCAAGAAGACGCCGACACCTACGCCGATCAGGTGCTAGAGAACATGGAGCGGCAGTTTATGGAAATGCTGCATGTGCTGCGCAATGGTCGTCAAAAAATTCAGGGCACTCAGACACTCGATACGGAAAGCCCGCTTCCGCCTGTGCCTATCAACCCAACTACCGGTACAGCGCGCCCCTTGAGTCGGCGCGAAGCCACACCACAGGATCGGCCTGAACGACCTTTGTTGCAGCGATCGCCCCGGCCGCGTTCATAATTAGGGTCGATGATCTGACATGATTGGCTATCTCAAAGGCATTCTCGCTGAGAGTCAAAAGCTGCCGAATGGTCGAGTAATTTTGACCGTAGATGCAGGCGGGGTTGGCTACGATATGCAGATTAACCCTCGGGCGCTGAGTGTGCTGCCAGCGGTGGGCGATCCGGTGAAAATATTTACCCACTTGCAAACCCGTGAAGACTTGCAAGTATTGTTTGGCTTTAGCACCCGAGCTGAGCGCGATGTGTTTCGGCTGTTGATTTCTGTGAGCGGCATTGGCCCGCAAATGGGCATGGCGCTGCTCGATACGCTAGGGCTCAATGAACTGATTCAGGCGGTGGTGAATGGCAATGCGCGGGTGCTGTCGCAGACGCCGGGCGTTGGGAACAAAACGGCTGAGCGGATTATTTTGGAGCTAAAAACTAAGCTAAGTGAGTGGCGGCAGCATTCGGGTATCGTCGCCCCCACCGGGGGACCGGTATCGGCAGTACAAGAAGACGTAGAGATGATGCTGATGGCCCTAGGCTATAGCAATAGTGAAATTAGTCAGGCGCTAGCGGCGGTAGGCAGCAGCACGACGCTGAGTAAAAGTGAAGACACTGAAGCCTGGATTCGCGAGGCGATCGCTTGGCTCAGCCGTTAGCATATGGAATATTACGGATTTTTTTAGAAAATAATTAGCTCAAAGCCGTAAATTCACTAGCTCATTGTGATCTCAAGCAGGTTGCAGTAGATCGCTTCAATGCTTTACTGAACAACATCCTGCTAACCGTTTGGCAAGGGTTGAATCTGGCAAGGGCTGAATCTGGCAACGGTTATCTGGCAACGGTTATCTGGCAATGGTTAAACATAGTGATGTGCGGACGCATTCGCATACTACTAGGCGCTTGATTTTCGGCTACCTGTGGGCTTCATGTGATCTTGCTGTGGTTAAGTTAAGTGACTGATGCTATTCAAAAGCTGAAACAAAATCAGCGGTTAAGCTTTGCACGATACAGACAATTTTGCCTCCGCAGGACTATGATTTGTCGTCAGCTTAAGCAGGGATGCTTGTCATGACAACGCCTGGTTTGATAGCAGGTCTAACGTCTGAGTTTGAGCCCGGCTTTAAGCGTAGCTTGGCTGGGTTGCTGGCCCCTTTGCAGCAACTTGACCGATGCTTGCAGCAAACGATTGAAGTGACTCATTTGCTGCATGGCACTGCTTTTGAACGGTATTTGATCAGCGGTATGCTAGCGGCTGCTCAGCCAGGGCAAGCGGTGGTGGCAGGGTCATCATTGGCCGCACTTCAAGCTGCTTTTGGGCTGTCAGAGTTTGAGGTTGGGGTAGTGGTGATGGCGATCGCGCCCGAACTCGACCGCCGCTACGAGCGCCTGTATGCCGATATTCAAAATCATGCGTGGTTTAAATCTGTTTTGACAAATGCTGCCTATGCTTCACGCAAGCCTTCTGTCGCATTAGCGCTGCATTTGCTGTGTCCGGATGACGCGGCTCGCACTGCTCAACTAAGCCACTTTGCAACCGCATCACCGCTGATTCACGGCGGACTCATTCAGTCTTTGAACCCTCATGAAAATTTATTATCACAACCGCTACAGATCAGCCCAATCGTGAGCCGGTATTTGTTAGGACAGCAGAAATCGCTTGATCCTCAACTGGTTACCTATTGCCAAATGAGTTGGCCCAAAGCTATGCCTTTACTGCCCGATAGCCCGCTGCTATCGAGCTTGATAAAGCGCCTTCAGTCAGGATCGGTACCTTTGCCGCTGAGCTTGGGGTTTGTGGGCATGGGTAACAAAAAAATGGCGGCTGAAGCGATCGCGGCTACGCTGCAAGTGCCGCTGCTGCGAATAAATCTAGTCGAACTTGCCAATGGCCTTTCAGCTAGCGAACCTAGTCGCCAAAAAGTTGGGCAAAAAGTTGGGCCAATTCTGTTGCAAGCACAGCTACTCAACGCCGTTTTGTACCTAGAAGATGTGGCCAATTGGCCTGCTTCTAGGCATTGCTCTATGCTCAAATTTATTCATCCGAATTTAATAGAAGCGTTCTGTGAGCAAATGGCTAGCTATGTGGGAGTGACGATTTTTACTAGCTTTGTTCCCTCTCTGCCCCAGGCCAATGGTGCAAAAGGTACGATTGTTGTTCCTTTTGTACAGCCGCAGACATCGATTCAGCCTCAGCTTCCTAGCTCAACTAAGGCTCAAAGAGCGTTGAATGAAATCGAAAAGTTCAGACAGCGATTAATGCGCTCATCTATGGACGTTTATGGCGAATCTTATGGGATGTAGTCAGGTAGGCTTTAGCGCTATAAATCTTTGCTAAAGCCTACCGATTGCGGACGAACTATCCCTGAACCATGGTTACGGTGCTTACTGTGGAGCAGTAGCAGGTGCAGCCTCGGCTGCTGGTGGTTCAAGATTTTCCGTATTAGCGGCAGGTGCAGGTGCAGCAGGTGCAGGGGCGGCAGGCGCAGGCTGAGCGGGCACTTCGTTTGTGATATTCACGTCCGGAACATTCACCGCCGGGACGTTAATTCTGACGTCTGGCAATGCTACTGGCGGTGCAGCCGGTGCAGGCGCAGCTGGGCTTTGCTTTTCGATGATAGTAGTTTCTTTCTGAATTTGAGGAACGGCTACGGGGACAAGATTGGTGCGATCGCCGCTCAAGAAGTAAAAAGCAGCGCCGATACCCGCAGCTAATACTGCAATAATCAAACCGAATATCACGCCGCTTGAAGCTTCATCGTTGGCTTGAGCCTGAGCTACAGCTCTTTCTTGCCTGTGCAAATTTCTTTGTCGATAGCCTTCGTCATTGCGACCTTCAACATATCCGTCTCGGAGTGCTATCTCTTCAGGCGTAGCTTCTCTACCAGTCATATCTGGCAAATCTTGATTGTCGGGGTGATTATGAACAGCCATTACTGTTGTTTTCCTTTAACGATTTTCGTTGTTTTGACCTTGATGAACCCTTTAATCAACAAAATGCACTTTAATCAACAAAATGCACTTGCGAATTCACTTGTAAAATTACTTGCACGAGTAGCTTTGCGCAAATAGACCTCAGAGAGATCGAAGAGCGCTAGCCCATAGCTCTATAAAGCAGAGCTGCAAGTTCATCCTAATAACAGGATAGCCATTGTTTTTGTGCCATCCGCTCCCCCTAAAGAAATACCTTAAATAGATTCAAGTAGTATGGAAGTTGGCGATATCCCTATCTACGTGTAGAGTACCTTTTTTTACAGGAATGATTCAATTTAGTCATTCAGGAATTTGTGCATGTTTTTGCAGCCACTAACTGACTGAAATAAAGTAGGAGATACTAAATATGTTGAGCTGGTCGTTAACTTTTTTGGTGATCGCAATAATAGCGGCAGTCTTGGGCTTCGGTGGAATCGCGGCAGGTGCTGCTGGCATCGCTAGAATATTGTTCTACGTGTTCTTGGTTATTTTTGTTATTTCATTGATTACAGGCGGCATGGGGCGACCTCGAGTTTAATCCTTACGTAGGATTCTTTAACGGCTACTTTGTAATTTGATGATGTAATTTAACGATTCAAAACTCTCAAAAGAAGCCTACGCTCTGCATCTGTGCCAAAGCGTAGGCTTTTTGTATTCATTGAACTGTAGCTTTGATTCAGTCAAAAAAACGGCATTGAGTTTTTGCTCAATGCCGGAGATTAGTGTAGGCTTACAACAAAAAAGAAACAAACTTAGGGGCTTTACCCACTCTGTCTATTCAACAGGCGGTGCTGCTGGCTCTTGCGCAGGCGTTTCGTTAGTGATGTTAACATCAGGTACATTTACTTCAGGCACATTTACTTCAGGTACATTCACGTTAACATCAGGAAGCTGTATTTCGTTAGTGGTTTCGGTTTCAGTTTGCGGAACAGCTACTGGCACAACATTATTACTGCGATCTCCGCTTAATAAGTAAAAAGCACCACCGATGAGCGCTGCTAGTAGAGCAATGATCAAACCAAATACAAGGCCGCTAGCAGCGCTGTCGTTGGTAGTGGCAACGGCGCGGTCACGTGCTAGATCGTTTTGGACGTAATTTTCGTCGTTGCGGCCTTGCACATAGCCTGCACGCTTTGCGGCTTCTTCATCAGGGGTATTACGAATAGACATGAGAATTTATCTCCGACAGATAGCTAGATTAAAGATCGCTTACTACGATGCCCCTTATTCCAGTTAAAGTAACTCGAATTAAAACAATAAAAGTGGTTTGCAATAGCATTTACCCATCTTACTGCTTGCTCTGATGCTTTAACTGGAGTAGAACATAGCAAACCGGCCTATATGACTCTCTCTGCCATACGACAGATTTGAAGTCTGTTTGTAATTTTCCATGGCTTACTGCTAAATGGAGCGATTGTTCTCTCCGATTTTTTATAATCATTCTTCTTGATGCTTGTTCTTTAAATCTGTAAAGTTCAAAAAATATACTTGACAACTACCGCGACTCAAGCGCTTTAATATGACCAAAACTGATGAGCATTTGGGCTATCTGATTGCGCTTCACATCGCGGCTGTGAAGCAGCAGCGCTTCCGTGGGCTTTCGATTGGATTTTAATGTATGAGTCAATCTCTTTGCGAAAGACCATCAAAGATCCCGCAATCTTCTTCTAGACCGCTTTCTAGGCTACTGTCTAAGGCAATTTCTAAGCTGCTAAAGTCAAACAGATTAGGATCAGCTAGCTGAGACGGCGCAACATTTTGTAAGCTGCGAAATATGGTTTCAGTGCGTCCGGGCCACAGCTTTTCCCAGTCGTGCAGCATTTGCTTGAGCTGAACCCGCTGCAAATTTTCCTGCGATCCACAAAGATTACAGGGAATGATTGGAAACTCACGGTAGCGCGCATAGCGGGCTAAATCTTTTTCGGCACAGTAGGCCAGCGGGCGAATCACAATGTGGCGGCGATCATCGGTGAGCAGCTTAGGCGGCATTGCCTTCAGCTTGCCGCCGTGAAACAAGTTGAGAAATAGGGTTTCTACAATGTCGTCACGGTGATGCCCTAGCGCAATTTTGGTGGCTCCTTCTTCGGTGGCAATCCGGTAAAGCACGCCTCGCCGCAGCCGAGAACAGAGGCCGCAGGTGGTTTTGCCTTCGGGCACTACTCGCTTAACGGTACTGTAGGTATCTTGCTCAACAATTCGGTAGGGCACCCCAATGCTTTCAAAGTATTCGGGCAAAATATGCGCCGGAAATCCGGGCTGCTTTTGGTCGAGGTTGACGGCCAAAATGTCGAATTGGCTGGGCGCACTGCGCTGCAAGTGCCGCAAAAGATCGAGCAGGGCGTAGGAGTCTTTGCCGCCCGACAGGCAAACCATCACCCGATCACCGGATTCAATCATGTGATAGTCAG
>JBGTNW010000169.1:0-6453 GCA_041742865.1 Phormidesmis sp. | reverse complement strand
TGAACTTTATAGATCTTACTAAATAACCCCAAATATCCCCAAATATCTACGGAGAGCTTCGTTTTCGGCAGGTGGCAACTATCTAAAAAGTAGCCGTAAAGTCTAGAACAAGACTTTTGTTATCTTTGCTACATTTAGGTGCGCAATGTTCTGATGCGGATGTTCTTAAGGGGGTCGCAAAATAATAGCGTACCGGCTAGCCCTCGCCCAAACCCCTCTCCCAAGTTTGGGCGAGGGGCTCCGGAATTCAAGCACTTATTCCCCTTCTCCCAACTTTGGGAGAAGGGGCTAGGGGATGAGGGCGTCGGTACCTTATTTACGCGCGACTCCCTAAGTGCAGCACTTTTGATGATTTTGCAGTGCCTATTTTTCATAAAAAGAGCCTATACATCCTGATAGCGCACCTTTGATGCGTATCAATAAAATAGAAACCACTAAATATATTTTCTTATCGGCTGATGCGTCATTAATTCTTCGTACCTTCAAAGCTCTGAAAAAGAAAAGCTCTGAAAAAGAAAAGTTCTGGAAAGGCAAAGTTTTGGATAAAGAAAAGCTTTGTTTAAAAAAGCCTAGAAAAAACCAGTAAAATTTATATTCTCATAACTTTTTTATTTAGCGCCTAAAACCGATAGTTCGCGATCGCCCGTCGGGGCAAAGGCATCTCCTTCATGCGTATCCCTCTACTGTTAAGCCTCATCCTATCGCCCGCCGGACTATTGGGCTGGTTTGTCCACAGCGGCAGTGTCATCGAAAGCGCCTCTGCCAATGTCTGGAAACCTGAATCTGAAGCTGACGCGACGAGCAAAGCAGCGTCGCGGGCTACTAAGCTGCTGGGCCAAGAATCCGCCAGCAAGCAGCCGCAGAATGCACAGCCTTTGATCGGCCTTGGCCTAGGTAGCAATCAGGCCGAGCCTACTTTCTTAGCGGCTGCTCACGGTGAAGCCGCGATCAATCGGCCAGCCGTTAGCAAAGCTACGGGTAAAGCTATAGGTAAAAAGGAGGCTGCTCGCTCTGTGCAGCCGTCCCCGTTTGCACCCATCACAATTGATCGCCTTAAAGTCAAAGAAATCGTTGCAAATGGGTTCTCGGTTCAGCCTTCAGCCGCTTCCACCGTCGAACCCTTTTCGATACGGCCTCCTTATGCATTATCTTTGGCGGCACCTTCAGTAGCGCTACCCGCCTCAGCTAGCTTTACGAGCTCAGCCCCGGCAAGATCCTCACCCCCCTCCTCAGCGCCCTCCTCAGCAACCACGGAGCCAACAGGCAGTTCTTTCAGCCAGGATCAGCGCTCCACGGGTGGCGTCACCGTCGCTGAGCTTCCAGTACTTTCCCCACCCCCCATGGATGCTCCGGTAGGCCCATCTTTCAGGCAACCCATGAGTCTTCCGCCCTTGAGTACCGGTGTAGATGAAAACTATATCTTAGGGCCCGGCGATATTATCGAAGTCAACTTTTTTAACGTGCCAGAATACAGCGGACAGCATCGCCTTTCAACGAGTGGCACAATAGACCTGCCGCTGATCGGTCGCGTCTCGCTTCAAGGGATGACAGTAAGTCAGGCCAGCAGGGCGATCGCGAATCGCTACTTATCGCAGCTTCAAACGCCCATTGTCGCTATCAATGTGCTTCAGCAGCGGCCGCTACAGATTGCCATTTCAGGAGAGATTGCCCAGCCCGGCCTATACACCCTAGGAGCCCAAGGCGCTGAATACCCGCGCCTGTTTCAAGCCCTTCAGCAGGCAGGCGGCCTCACCCAATCTGCTGATCTCACTCAGGTCGAGGTTCGGCGCAAAGGCGCAGATGGCGCTCAAACAACCCTTCGCGTCAATTTACTGGCCCTCTTGCAAGATGGCGACATCGATCAAAATATTTTTCTGCAAGACGGGGACGCGATCAGGATCCCGTCTTCTACCCAGATGGATATGATAGCGCTTAACCAGCTGTCAGGCTCAAACCTGCGTACCAGCCTAAATCAACCGTTAGATATTGCGGTAGTGGGCGAGGTTACCCAACCAGGCCCCTACCAGCTCGAAACCGAGGGCGGCGGGCGCGTTACGCTAGTTCAGGCGCTGCAAAAAGCGGGGGGAATTACGCCCTCCGCTAATTTACGCGAGGTGCAGTTGCGTCGCCAAACCCGTAACGGGGTTGGGCAATTGTTTGACATCAACTTGTGGGAACTGCTCCAAGATGGCGATTTGAATCAAGATTTGGTGCTACAGCAGGGCGATACCATCTTTGTACCGACCGCATCAGAGCCCTCTCTCGAGGAAGTATATACCCTAGCCTCTTCTAGCCTTTCTACCGGCACTATTCAGGTCAATATCGTCGGTGAAGTCGAAAGTCCAGGGGAGCGACAGGTCAGAGCCAATACCTCTTTTAATCAGGCTTTGTTAGCATCCGGCGGATTGAACCGACGAGCCCAAAAGGATGCGATGCTCGTTCGCTTCAATCCCAATGGGACGGTTGAGCGGCGCGCTATAAAGGTGGATTTGTCTGAAGATATCAACCCCGAAACCAATCCTATTCTACGCCCGAACGATGTCATCGTGGTCGGTCGCTCGGTCAGAGCCGCCTTTGACGATAGCATCAGCGGTTTTTCAAATACGTTCAATCTAGTTTGGCCATTTTTGTTTTTATTCTAAGCCTGATCACTTGTTTGTTTCCGCCTCGAATTTTGACCGCTTGCGCCGTAAACGGTATAGAAATTCTCATTTCCCTCACTGCTGTACTTAATGCTAGCGAAACGCCGCCATCGGTTTGAATGCTATGAAAGAATCCTCAACCACGCCTACCGCGATCGCTAGCAGAAACGGAAATTCAGGATGGCAACCCCCCCCTGCCGCTTCCGTGCAAACTAGAGCGCCTCAAAGTGAAGAAGGAATGGCTCAGCTGTTAGCGATCTTTCGGCGACGGCCCCTGATTGTGCTGAGCGTGGCGATTGCATTCTTTAGCTATTCTGCCTGGAAAACGCTCAATCAAACCGCTCAATACGAGGGTAACTTTCAAATTTTAGTAGAGCCGGTAAATGCAGAAAATGCTAGTTTGGCGGCTCCAACAGGGGGTGTTGATGGGGGACGGCAACGTTCTGCTGGGTTAGATTACGCGACCCAAATCGCCATTCTTAAAAGTCCAGAACTATTAGGCGAAGTCTTCGATGAGTTAAGACCTACCTATCCCAATTTGAACTACGGCGTACTGGCCAGCCAAATCCAGATTGAGCGCTTGGGTGAAACAAAGCTATTGCAGATCAGCTATCAGAGTGACAATGCAACTCAGTCACAGGCTGTCCTCAATGCACTCTCTGACAAGTACTTACAATACAGTCTCAATGAGCGACAAACCTATCTGCGCCGGGGGCTTCAGTTTGTTGACGAGCAAATCGACACCCTCGGGAGCCGCTTGGCGAGCTTACAAACTCAGCTAGAAGATTTTCAGCAACAAAATAGCTTTGGAGATCCAGAGACTCAATCGACGCAGCTCTCAGAGCAGATAGCAACCTTAACTCAAAGTCAGCAAGCGTTAGCGCAAGAAATCACGGCTACCCAGTCGCGGGCAGCCATATTGCAAGAAGATGACGGGATACAGGTCACCATTGAGCAATCGCCTGCTTACCAACAGCTTCAAGACCAGGTTCGAGCGATTGATGCTCAAATAGCTACAGAACTTACGCGCTTTCGTCCAGAAAATCCGGCCATTCAAAGCCTAGAGAAGCAGCGAGACAACCTACTGCCCCTTTTAGAGCGGCAAGCCAATCAGTTTTTAGACAATCGATTAGCAGAGGCAAATGTTCAACTGCGGATGTTAAATGTTCAGCTAAGGTCAGTCAATGAGGCCAAAGCTGAGATAGAGACTCAGCGACAAGCGATGCCTGCGCTGAACCGACAGTACACCACCTTGCAAAAGCAAATAGAGATCATCAATTCGAGCTTGGCAGACTTTTTAAAAACCCGTCAAACGCTTCAAGTAGAAGCTGCCCAACGAGAGATTCCCTGGGAACTGGTCAGAGAACCAGCGACCTTTCCGATTGCTTCCGATCCTGTTAAGAGTCTTGTCACCGCGCTACTGATGGGCATAGCGTTAGGCGGCGCTGCGGCTTTTGCCGTTGATAAGCTAGATAACACCTACCATACAACCGAAGCCCTCAAAGCCAAAGTTAAGCTACCTGTATTAGGAGTGTTGCCCTTTAACCAACAGCTTTTCTTAGACGAAGGTGCAAGCCTATCGGGCAGACGACGAAAGCGTAAGCTGTTAAGCCGCTTACGCGTGCTGCTGATCAAGTCGAGCGCCAAGGTTTCAAAGTCTATGAGTGCGATCGCCCTCTCCTTACTAGATGAATATGACACCTCCGCCGAATTTGTAGAGTCCTTGCGGGTGATCAACGCTAACTTGCAAATGAGGCGAGCCTCTAAACCCGTCCGGACGATCACTATCAGCTCGGTAAGTCCCGGTGACGGCAAATCTACACTCGCGCTCAACTGGGCAGAGACAGCCGTTAGCATGGGACAGCGAGTGTTGCTAATCGATGGTGTTTTGCGCAGCCCCCAAGTACACCGTGTGCTTAATCTTCCTAACCATATCGGGCTCAGCAATCTATTAAGCGGAGATCTAAAACCGCCCGAAGGTATTCAGCAGGTTCGCCCGGACGAAAAACTATACGCTGTAACGGGCGGGCCACCTGTTGATAACCCTGCTAGTTTGCTGGTACTACCCAAAATGAGGCAGATACTCTCTTACTACGAAAAATTCTATGACCTCATTATCATCGACGCCCCACCACTTTCGGGACTTGTAGATGCAGGCATTATCAATCTCCAAACAGACGGACTAGTTTTAGTTGTCAGGCTAGATCAAACAGATAAATCACTCTTACAACAAACGTTAGATGACCTGCAAAGCACTAATACATCAGTTTTAGGAATGGTCGTCAATGGACATAAAGGCCACAATATAGCCCTACGCGAGTCCGCTTTAAGCTCAGAGGCAGCGTCTGAACAAACCTTATTTCAACCGCCTGTAGAGGCGGCTACGCCAGAGGTGGTAGTTAACGAACAGCAGCCAACCCCTTAATCTTTTATTTCTGTTGTCTTACCCAAAATGTCCAACAAATGTCTTATTCACCAGCAGGAAAAGTTGGCAGGGAACAATTAGAACAGCTAAAAGTAGAACAGAATTTAAAGATAAGAGAAAAGCTTACAGCGTGCTCACAACGAGTGCATCAAGTTCAGCTTGCATGTTGGCGACTACTTGGTGATAACAGTCCTCGACATAGCGCTTATCTTTTGAAGCATCTGGGCCGTAGCGCTCAAATTCAATAGGCTTGCAGATCCGAGTATGGATTTTAATCGGTAGTGGAATGTGGGGCAGTGGGCCCAGCGCCAGCCCCCACGGCAAGCCTAAATAAACGGGGAAAACTTCTGGATCAATGCCCATTAGCCAAGGCATTCCCCACTCATGAAGCTGCTGCACCTGCGGATAAAGATCGCCTAGCACTATTAGGTTGGAATGCGCCCCCGTAGAAATCATCGGCACAATCGGTACGCCTTTTTTTAGAGCCAGCTTAATGAAGCCCTTGCGATTATAAAAGCAAATTTTATGGCGCAGCGCATAGGGCCGAAACACGTCCTGCGCGCCGCCGGGATAGACCACAATGCTAGCCTTTTGGCTGAGCGCAGCGAGGCCCATGCGAGGGTGCGCCCGCACGGCTCCCATTTGCGTAGCTAGCTGTGCACCAACCGGAGAGGCTTGCCAGACGCTGGGGTGCATGAGTCCATACAGCGGTTTCTCGGTGCCAAACCGGCAGCACCAGTCGTATAGCATCATGTGCATGTCGGGCGCGGCTAAGCCGCCATTGTGAGAGCCCACAAACATCACGGTTTGATCGGTAGGAATGTGTTCCCAGCCAGAGGTACTTACTCGATAGTAATGGTGGTAAGCCCAACCGATGAGGGGCAGCATCTGCCTGAGCACCTCGGGATCTCTTCCTTGTAATGACCAGCCATTTAAATGAGGGTTAGGAGGAGATTGTTGCGAAATTTGTTGCCAGAGCAGTTGCTGAGACAGTGAGCCCAGTGCTTGCAGAGCAGCGGAAAGTGAGCGTAAGTTTTCCATTCTTGATAGGCTCAAACGCCTCTATAGCCGATAGCCAGCCCATAGCCGCCAATAAGGCACTGTGCTAAGGAATTCGGCTGAAATAAAAGATTTAGCGAAATTTAGCGAAAGATTTAGCGTTAGCAATCACTTAAAACCGATTGCTGTTGGCTCGTTTGCCGAGACCGAAGAGGCTCAGGAGGAGCGCTGTACCTATAATGCCAATGCCTAGGGCAAAGGCGACCCAAATGCCAACGGGCAGAGCAATGGTGGTAAAGCTGAAGAAGGTAAGTGGAATTAAGGTGGCATTTTGCACAGAGAGAATGGCAACAGCAACAATCAGTAGGGCTGGAATAATCGCAATTA
>JBGTNW010000168.1:0-11899 GCA_041742865.1 Phormidesmis sp. | reverse complement strand
GGCCTTAACAGCACTCCTGGTGTCAATGGCGCAGTGGCCCCACTTCGATCCCATCCCGAACTCGATTGTGAAACATTGTAGCGGCGAAGATAGTGAGGACGTTGGTCCTTGTCAAAATAGCTCGATGCCAGGTTATTTCATCAACACAAAGCCCTAGAACTTTTAACTAAGTCCTAGGGCTTTGTAGATCCGAAGGTTGGAATTTGAAGATTCATTCTGAGAATGTGTCTCTATTAGATGTCTCCCACACTGCGCGTACTAGGTTGATTTCTTGATAGTCGTAGGTTTCGCCTGTAATTTCGCGAATGTTACGCAGTGAATGGGGACCAGCTTCTGCGATCGCGCAATTAATCACACGCTGCCTGTCTCTAGATACCAATTTATCAATATCTACTTCATACCCCGCTTCAATGAGTTTGCTCATATGCCCGTTAATAGTGCTGAGTCTGACGTTGCGCTGAAGAGCAATATCAGGTAAAGAAAGTCCGCTTTTATAAAGCTGGTATGTTGCAAGCTGCGTACTGGTGATCTCTGTTTGGGTAGCTGGTTTGTGTGTAGCTATGACCGTAGTTTCAGGCGATCTTTCCTCTAGTTCATTGGCTCGACAAAATTCACGAATGGCTTGAGTGAACACTTCACCATATTGAAGGCGTTTGCGGCTGCCAACACCTGAAATTTTTGCGAACGCATCTGAGGTTTGCGGTCTATTTTGAGCCATTTGCCTGAGGCTGGCATCAGCAAAGACAATGTACGGGGGAACCGATTGTTCGTCTGCAAGCTTTTTGCGCAATGATTTGAGCTGGCTCATTAGTGAGTTTTCTAGATCAGTAAGTTCGGTGTTGGCCGCTTTTGCTGAAGCTTCGGTTGTTTTTTCTATTTTTTCTATTCGAGTGGAGACCGGTATTTCGACAGAAACTAATTTTTTGAGAATTTGATGGCTACTGGCATTGAGCTTTAGTACAGAGTAGCCGTCGGTGGTTTCGTCTAAGTAGCCTTGGTGGATCAGGGCGCGGCAGAGCATTCGCCAATCATCGACGCTGCGATCTGCGCCGATGCTGTGAGTGGAAAGCTGATCGTGATTAAGTTCTAGGATGCGTTTTTTGCGAGAGCCGCGTAGAACGTCAATGATGTGGTTCATCCCGAAGCGCTGATCGCAGCGATAGACGCAGGAAAGAAACTTTTGGGCTTCTACTGTCCAATCTTCTACAGGTACGGGATGGATGCAATTATCACAGTTGCTACAAGGGGCTTCAAAGGGTTCTCCGAAGTAACCGAGCTGAATTTTACGACGGCAGACTGAGCTTTCGGCGTAATTGATGATTTGGTTGAGCTGCTGTTGAGCGATGCGTTGTTCGTTTGGATCCGATTTCTGCCCGATTAGGTATTTGACCGTATGTACATCTCCCCAGCCGAAAAGAATGATGCATTGGGCGTCTTCGCCATCGCGTCCGGCTCGACCAGCTTCCTGATAATAGCTTTCAAGGTTGCGAGGGAGATCGTAGTGAATGACAAAGCGGACATCAGGTTTATTGATGCCCATGCCAAAAGCAACGGTGGCTACGATGATTTGAACATCGTCACGGATAAATTTGGTTTGATTGCTCTCTCGTTCTTCTGCGCTCAGTCCAGCGTGATAGGGCAGGGCGGAAAGCCCGTCAGATTGCAGCTTAAGTGCGACTTCATCAACATGCTTGCGGCTTAGGCAGTAAATAATACCCGAAGATCCTTTGGCTTGATTTTGAGGGCTATTGATGAGGTTGAGCAGTTGCTGGTAAGGCTGTTTGGATTTTTGTTTGACTTCGTAGTACAGGTTTTGGCGGTTAAAGCTAGAGACATATATTTTGGGATCATTAAGCCGGAGCTGCTGCACAATATCCGTGCGCACTCTTTGGGTAGCCGTTGCGGTCAGCGCAATGATTGGAATTTGCGGGTAGCGCTGTTTGATTTGGAAGAGCTGTCGATATTCCGGGCGAAAATCGTGGCCCCATTCTGAAACGCAGTGAGCTTCGTCAATAGCGAAGGTGCTGATGCCGATTTTTTGGCTGAGCTGATCAAGTAGGTCTAGGAATGTCGAAGTAAAAAGTCGTTCGGGGGCGACGTAGAGAAGTTTGATTCCACCTGAAAAGAGGGCTTGTTCGCGCGATCGCACTGCTTCACTCGAAAGCGTACTGTTTAGAAACGTTGCTCCAATACCGTTATCTTGTAAGGCGGTTACCTGATCTTGCATGAGCGCAATCAGCGGTGAAATCACAATGGTGACCCCTTCTCTAAGTAGAGCCGGTAGCTGATAGCAAAGTGACTTGCCGCCACCCGTTGGCATAATCACCAGTACATCTTGATTTTTAAGCACTCGCTCAATGATAGGGCGCTGATCAAAGCGAAATTGGTCATATCCAAAATGATGCTTAAGGGCGCTTTCCAATAAAGCCGGTTGAAGAGGTTTCGCTGAAATGCTCATGCCAGAAAAAGTTGAGATGCCTAAAGATACCCTTTGGGTACGAAGTCTAATCCAGCATAGTCAAAGATTGCAATGATTATAGTGATTATCTAGTAACTCTCTATTCAAGAGCGCTGTAAAGATCGCTATTTGAGGATAGATTGTGACTAAACATTGTTTAATTACTTGTTCAATTATTAAGCAATGTAACTATATTGCCGTCAAAGTGGCATGGAGTCTTGACAGTAAAGTGTCATCTCGCTACCTTGATATACATATCTGGGGTCACGTTATTCAAATCCGATATGCCAGCTAAGCAAAAAGTTACGCTATATCTTCCAGACGAACTGCATCGGCAGTTTAAGATTCGTTCTGCTATCGATGGTGAAACAATGTCATTGATGGCGCAGCGGGCGATTGAGTTTTACCTAAGCAGTGTTGAAGGCAATGCTAATTTGCTTGGAGAAAGCAGTGATGGTTATGGCCAAAGTCATCGCATACATGCTTGTCCAAAATGTGCCGCTTCTGTGGCTATGAAGGGAGATGAATTAGCTTTGATTCATGAGCATTCTGAGCTGGGGCCTGTGGTACTGCCGGATTTGGATCGAATTTCGGAACTGAGCGCTAGCTCGAAAAGTCCTGATGAAGGAGAGCTAATTACTTGCTAGAAACCAAGCTTGCCGAGTTTATTTTTGATAGAGATAGATCTTACTTTTGATAGATCATTGACTAATATAGTGCATCTTCTGAAGTTTTGTTTGATCTGCTACCGAAAATCTGTTGTTTTTATTCTAATCTGTTGCTTTATTGCAGATAGATGGTTAAGTTGTCTTAACTGGGGGCGTTCGCCATGAGAGAAGAGCTAAGCGTATTAATTCAGGCTCAGTATCCGCTGATCTATCTGGTCACTTTCGAGGAGGAGCGGGCAGAGAGAACAATTGCGGCACTGGCTCAGCAGAAGACGCAGGCTCAGCGAATGTATACTTGGACAATGACCCACGGAATGGTCGAGTATGGACAGCAAAAGGGATCTGGTCAGCAAAATAACACGGTTTCCCCTCAAGCGGCGATTACCTGGGCCATGCGCCAGAAAGAGCCTAGCATTTTTGTTTTTAAGGATTTGCATCCCTTTAAAGATAGTCCTGAGGTGACCCGAAGCCTGCGAGATGCCGTTGAGAGCTTTCGAGGAACCAATAAGACCATTGTTTTAATGTCTCCAGTACAAGAGGTGCCTATTGAGCTAGAAAAGGAAGTTGTTGTTCTAGACTTTAGTTTGCCTAATATGTCCGAGCTTAATCAAGTGCTCTCGGCTGAGTTAGCTAAATCTCGTACGGCGAACATCACAACGGAAGGGCGAGAAAAGTTGTTGAAAGCTGCTTTAGGGCTTACCCGCGATGAGGCTGAAAAAGTTTTCCGAAAGTCTCGGGTGATGGCAGGTCAGTTAACTGAGAGCGAAGTTGACATCGTTCTCTCTGAAAAGAAGCAGTTGATTCGGCGTAATGGCATTCTTGATTACATTGAGGAAGATGAAACGATTGATTCGGTAGGTGGATTAGAAGAGTTGAAGCATTGGCTGAAGCAGCGTTCTAATGCCTTTACTGAACGAGCTCGTGAGTATGGGTTGCCTCAGCCTAAAGGAATGTTGATTTTGGGTGTACCGGGTTGTGGTAAGTCCCTTATTGCAAAGACAACGGCTCGGCTATGGGGACTGCCATTACTGCGCCTTGATATGGGCCGAGTATACGATGGATCTATGGTTGGGCGATCTGAAGCTAACCTGCGAGGCGCGCTGAGAACAGCAGAATCGATTTCACCCGCTGTACTGTTTATCGATGAGATCGATAAAGCGTTTGCAGGGAGTGCCGGATCGGCTGATTCGGATGGTGGCACTTCTAGCCGTATTTTTGGTAGTTTTTTGACCTGGATGCAGGAGAAAAATTCACCTGTGTTTGTTATTGCAACTGCCAACCGGGTGGAACGATTGCCGAGTGAGTTCTTGAGAAAAGGCCGGTTTGATGAAATTTTCTTTGTGGACCTGCCTAATGAAGAGGAACGCAAGGAGATTTTCAAGATTCATCTGGGCAAGCGACGTTCTGAAACTGAGCGATTTGACTTTGATCAGTTAAGCAAGGTTTGTGAAGGGTTTTCAGGTGCTGAGATCGAGCAAGGACTGATTTCAGCAATGTACGAGGCGTTTGCTCAGGGTAGAGAGTTTACTCAGCTCGATATTATCGCGGCTATTCGCGCTACGATGCCGCTCTCAAAAACGATGAGTGAACAAGTGACAGCCCTACGAGATTGGGCTCGTCAACGAGCTCGTCCGGCAGCTTCATCGGTGGCAGAATACCAGCGAATGGAGTTTTAACAGGCTTTTTCCTGCTCCTACAGGAAAAGAGGCTAGGGCATTGTTCAGAGTGATTGCATTTTGTTCGTGCTGCTAGCGATTTACACAAAAGTCAGGTTCTATCTCATTTGATAGCTGGCGATTTTCGATTTCTAACCTCGTTGTCTCTCAATTTCTTTCCAGGAGGAAACTTAAAATGTCTCATTTTAGTACTTTGCGCACTAAGATCTCCGATGCTGAAATCTTGAAGTCTTCTCTCAGTGACCTCGGTGTGACTGTGAAGACTGAAGCTAATATTCGTGGTTATAACGGACAAAATGTCCGTGCTGATATCGTCGCTGTGCTTGAAGGTGACTATGATATTGGCTGGTCACGCAATGCTGATGGTTCTTTTGACTTGATTGCCGATCTCTGGGGTGTGGCTAAAAAGCATAACCAGACTGAGCTAATTAACTCAATTAATCAGAAGTATGCTGTGAATAAGACCTTGGCTGAGGTTAAGCGTCCCGGATTGCAGAATGCCAACGTGCGGCTTGTTCTTCAGTAGGCCGAATCTTCACTTTCATAGTGTTGTTCCAATAGCGAAAATAGGCTAACCGACAGGTTAGCCTATTTTTTTGGCTCCAATTAGCGTCGTTAACGGGTGATTAGCTAGGGATCGTTTGGCTGAGAAGTTCGGCGATCGCTCTATGCTCAATCGGTGGCTTCGTGACAATGGCCTGGCGAGTATCGGTAATCAGCCAGTCTAAAGCGGCGGCTTGTACATCAATAGAAGCGCCCGTTTTATCGACACAATAGCGGCCGAATACCAGCTTATCGACCAAGCGAACGCCCGCTCCGATGCGAGAGTATTCAAAAATGACGCTTTTATCAATAATGGTGCCACTGGAAATCAGGCAGTTGGAGCCGATCATGCTAGGGCCCACAATAGTCGCGCCATCTTCTATTTCGGTCATGCCGCCAATATAGACAGGTCCTTTGATATCTATATTGTCCCAATTAGCTTTGACATTTAGCCCTGCAAAAACGCCCGGCCTAATCTCGTTTCCAGGAATACCTACGCCTTTGACTTGTCCCGTTAAGACGTCTTGAATCGCTTGCCAGTAGTCAGGGACTTTACCAATATCTACCCATTCAAAGTCCATCCGAATGCCGTAGAAAGGAGCGTTCGCGGCCACTAGCTTAGGGAATAAATCGCCGCCAATATCAAACTCTTGGCCAGAGGGAATGTAGTCAAAAATTTCGGGCTCAAAGATGTAGATGCCGGTGTTGATGTCAGTGCTGAGCGCTTCTTCAACCGTAGGTTTTTCTTGAAAAGATTTGATACGTCCGTTTTCATCGGTGACGACAACGCCGTAGCTAGGTACTTGTTTTAAGGGCACTTGCTTCATCACAATCGTGGCGATTGATTTTTTTTCTTTGTGCTGTCGAACGGCTTCGGTGAGATCTAAATCAATTAAGGCATCGCCGCAGAGAACGATAAAAGTATCGTCAAAAAAAGGATAAAAATCTTGGATTTTTCTCATGCCACCGGCTGAGCCGATGGCTTCGCCTACCAGTTCGCCGTCGGTGATGCGACCTTCAAACGAATAGGCTAGCTCTACACCAAAGCGTTGACCGTCTCGAAAATACCCTTCGATTTCATTGGCTAAGTGGCTGACGTTAGCCATTATTTGAGTAAACCCATGTTGCCGCAGTAGCTCTAGCAAAAACTCCATCACGGGTTTTTGCATGATTGGAATCATTGGCTTGGGAATGGTATAGGTAATGGGACGAACCCGAGTGCCTTTCCCTGCCGCCAAAATCATGGCTTTCATCGTTGGTGAGTCCTTGTGGTTAAGCTTTGCAATGGGTGGTATTGCTACCTTGAACTGTGCAGGTTTTAGCAACGCCGTTATCAATATACCCTGCTTGAATTTGATACTGCATTAAAAAGAGCCCCAGGCCAATCGGGGCAAGGGGCTCTTTTTAATAGAAGGCAGGCATTACCTAGTAAAGCTCTTCTTCTTGGTGAGTTTGAATGGTGCAGTCAGAAGTGGGGTAAGCCACGCAGGTGAGCACGTAACCGGCTTCGATTTGGTCGTCATCTAGGAAGGACTGATCAGATTGATCGACGCTGCCGGCTGTGATTTTTCCAGCACAGGTAGAACAAGCGCCTGCTCGGCAGGAGTAGGGCAAGTCAATACCTTGCTCTTCAGCGGCGTCCAAAATATACTCGTCTTCAGCCACTTCAATCGTGGTGTTTAGGTTTTCGGCTTCGTTAACCAACGTTACCTTGTAGCTAGCCATGCGAATATCCTCTCAATTTGTTTATCTATTGTTAATGTCTTTAGCTGCTAGCTTGCGTTGCTCACTAGGTAGATATTAACAAGAGCACATTTTGATACTACGAGAAAACCATTCCGCTGTAACCAGTCTCATTGGAATAGTTGAATGGTATTCGTAATCTAAATTTGTAGGTATACCCTGATTTACTTATGATTAGTCTTTTTATGAAGACATAGGTATGGCCTGAAGTGCTCGTGTAGAAGTCAATATGTTTTTTTTCAAGAAGATCTCGATGAAAATTTGATGGTCTTTATTTTATCAGTAATTCTTTTATGTATAAGTTTAGATTATACGTAAATATAGGTTATAGATAATGATAGAAATTTATTGCGATTAAAAAGTTTTTATAGCTAAAGAGGGTAGTTAAAAAATGTGCTTGAAAGTTCTTTTTTGAGGTGGGTTTGAGGGGTTGAATTCGCTTCTGAGTGGGGGTGTGTATGGTGGCTATTAAGATTGGGTTGGTAGGGACCGGATATGCGGCTAAAGTGCGGGTAGAGGCGCTGTTGGCGGATGAGCGATCGCAGCTGCTGATTGTCTCTGGGCATCGGCATACGGCTGAATTTGCTCAAGCCTATGGCTTAGTATCTGCACCCAATTGGCAGGTGGTGGTAAATGATCCCGGCGTGGATTTGGTGGTAGTTGCTCATGTGAGTGCGCTGCATGGCAATGTGGTAGAGGCGGCGCTAGCAGCGGGTAAGCATGTGGTAGTGGAGTATCCGCTGTCGTTAGATTTAGCTCAAGCCAAGCGGCTTGTGGCATTAGCGGCGGCTAAGAGACTGCTGCTGCATGTGGCGCATATTGAGCTGTTGGGCGGACTGCATGTAGCGATGCAAGCGCATTTGCCGTTGATTGGAGAAGCTCGATATGTGAGCTATCGTACGCTGAATCCGATGCATCCCGCGCCGATGAGTTGGACGTATCAACGTGATTTGTTTGGATTTCCTTTTTGTGGAGCGCTATCACGGGTGCATCGACTGACGAATTTGTTTGGCCGGGTGGAGCAGGTGAGTTGCTGTACTCAGATGGTGATGCGCAAAGAGGGGGAAGTTTCTGCTTTTAGAAGCCTTTTGAGTTCGGCGCGGCTGACGTTTACAGATGGCGTAGTGGCTGAGCTGACGTATGGTAAGGGCGATCAGCTTTGGATAAAGCGGCGCGATCTGGAGGTGCAGGGCAGTGCCGGGGCGATGTCGTTTGTAGGGAATGAGGGGCGGTTGATAACGGCTGATGGAGAGCGGGCGATCGCGGTTGCCCCGCGCAAAGGACTCTTTGCAAAAGATACAGCAGATGTGTTGGACTATTTGACTGAGGGCAAGCCGCTGTATGTGAGTGCGGCTGAGAGTGTGTATGCGCTGTCGGTCGGGGATGCGCTGCGGCGGGCTTCTGAGCGGGGTGAGACGGTTTCTTTAAATAGCGATTGAGCTGATCAGATTAAGCGGGCCAGATCAAGACGCCAGGGCTTTGCTGAATGGGGACAACATTGAGGGTATCCAGCTGGGCGCAGTAATCTACATCGGCGGTGTTGTTTTTGCTGATCAGGCGCTGGCCGTGGCTGGCGTGGTGCAAGAGCGTTTTGAGCTGGGTGTGCCACTGGCTGTAGAGGCTGAGGGCTGCGATCGCTGCGTCATTGCCCATAATGTCTGGATAGTCTAGATCGGTTTTATCGATCACGCCTTGAATAATTGCGCCTGCACAGACAGTATCTTCTAGGGCATAATCTCCTTCCCAGCCAGAGCCGACTAGCCAGACGGTATCGGGCTGTTTTTCTAGCATATAATCGACGACGGCTTGCCGGGTTGTGAGGGCGGCTGTGATCACAAGCGGGGCGCTTTGAATGCGCTGGAGACAGCGGGTACCGTTAGTGGTGCTCATAAAGAGCCGTTTGCCTTGGGTTTGATCAGGGGCGTGATCAAGTGGTGAATTTCCCAAATCAAAGCCTGCAACTCGCTGTCCGCCGCGTTCTCCGGCGCGGATGCGGTGTTCGGCGGGCCAGCTTTCGCTAGTTGTGAGCAGGTCGTCGAGATCGCTAAAAACTTGGATGGCCTCAGCGCCTGCTTTAAAGGCAGCGGCCATGGTGGTGGTGGCTCTGAGAACGTCGATGGCGATCGCACAGGCGGGCAGCTTATCTGCCGGAACTTCTTCAGGGGTGTGATAGACAGATATTTTCACTGGATTTCTGGCCTGCGCAGGTTCTATGTCGCTTTTAGTGTTGCATTCTACGGCAGCAATCAGATAGACAATAGCAATATCTAAATAAATGCTGGCTATTGAAAAATGCCGATCTCAATCCAATTAAAAAACGAACTCATTAAAAAACGGAGAGGGTGGGATTCGAACCCACGGTACCTTTCGGTACACTCGATTTCAAGTCGAGCGCATTCGACCACTCTGCCACCTCTCCAAACTGATATTAAGTGAGGTGATCTAGGCTGGCGCATAGCTTAAGCTAAACCACTCTTCTTAATAGGCTTGGTTATATTAGCCTAGTTTACTAGCAACGTCTAGCGTGATCGCTGGGCAGCTATGCCTGAGCTAGATTGGGCTATGACTGGGCTAGATATAGACATTCTGCGGAAATTTGCTCAAAAGCTGCGTTGAGCCAGACCAGTTGAATGGATTGAACCGTGCCTTGATCTAGCGTGACGATAGAAAAGCTGCGCTGTTTGCCCATAGGGGTTTCTTCGATGCGTGGGACGTTGGCGGCATTGAAGTAGAGAGTACCGCTAGGATCGCTGACAACTCGTTTGCGAAGCTGGTGTTCGTTGTTTTTGAGCTTGTGGTGCATGTGACCAAAGGCGACAAGCGGAACGTGTCTGCCGGATTGCTGGGTGAGGGCGATCGCTTTGGCGAAGTCGGGATCGCCATAGTCAGCGCTTTGGTTGCCCCAGTCTTTGCCGCAGGGATCGTCGGGGCGATCTCCTAGCCCATAGGGGCCAACATGGCCGACAAAAATCAGGGTGCTGTGCTCGGCTTCATCGGCAGCAGCGAGAATAAGATCTAGCGATTCATCGAAGTTCCTGACATCAAATCGATCGCGGTAGAAATTGCGATAGCGCCATTTAGAACCACCCCAGCTAAAGGGCCTGCCGCCAATGACACTAAGGCCAAACTGCGGGAATTCGCGCTTGCTAAAACCAATGTGGGCCTTGCCAAGTAAATCCAACTGCCTTTGAACCCAGTCTTCCCGGGTGCGATCATAGGGGCAGTTTTGGATGCCCTTACTGCTGGCTGAATAATAAGCGTCGTGGTTGCCCATGACCGCGACTTTAGGTAAATCGACGGCGGCCACACGCCTGACGACTTCGACGGCTTCGTTGCCATAGTCGCCGACGAAGATGGCGAGATCGATTCCTAAGTGCTGAAGAGCGGCGTTGTCTTCGAGCTCCCATAGATCGTGGATATCTCCGATGACGGCGATTTTGATCGAAGGTCTAGAAGACATGGGCGCAGGGAAGAGGGAGCAAGGTTGTTTCTAGATTAGCGCGGTCGTGGGTGCTTGCGGTCGGCCTGGGGCTGGGCGTTAGGAGTGACTAAATCGTTCTAATCTTGTTAGAGATATCTGAAAAGGATAGCCAAAATATCTGCTGAAGGCGTTTTTGGGAGGGTTTGAAGGTGATGGTTAAGTGGATTGTGGTGACGGGGTTGGAAGGGGCACTTTTGCCAGGGGCGAATGAGGGCAATGAGGCAGATGAAGGGCCGCTGAAAAGAGTGATCGCGCAGCTAGCGGCAAAAGGGGTGCCGGTGATTGTGTTTACAGATAGCGATCGCGCTGAAGTCGAACCCATTCGTGAGCGGTTGGGGCTAGTGAGTCCGTTTATTACCGAAAGTGGTAGCGGCATTTTTACACCTGTAGATCAAAATCCTTTTGCGGTGCCGTTGGGTGAAAAAGAGAGTGCGTACTACGTTGAGGTGCTGGGCTGTCCATACGTGCAGGCGCGGGCGGGGCTGCGCGTGATGGCTAACCTGATAGCTCATCCGCTAAAGGGATTTGGTGATTTTACGGTGCCGCAGTTAGAGAAGGCGACGCAGCTTTCAGCAGCGGCAGCTCATCGGGCTAAAGATCGAGAATTTAGTGAGCCGTTTATGACGCCTAAGGCAGTGGAGGCATCGGTGCTGAGGCAGGCAGCTGAGGAGATGGGGTTTGGGCTGGTGCTACGAAGTCCTGATGAGGGCCGGTTTTCGGTGCTAATGGGGCCAGCAGCGGGGGTTGTCCCAGCGGTGCAGCGGGTAATTGCGGCCTATCAACATCAGTTATCTGAAGATGAAACGCTAAAGGTACTGGGTGTGAGCGCTCAGGCAGATGAGCTAGCGGCATTGGCGGTGGCCTGTGGTTCGGCTGAGTGGCAGGGTGTAAGGGTTCCCGGGCCATCTGACTGGCTGGCGGCGGTGGATCCTTTACTAGCGTGAGTAGCGTGAGGTGAGGGTGATCGCTTTACAGGTATGCAGTTTTGGTAATATTGACTATAATTAAATCTCGCAAACTGGTAATTTACAACAATTAGAGAGGATCGTGCGTGTTCGTTACTGCTAGTGCGCCTACGTCAAAATTGGCGCTGCCTAAAGATTTGTTTGGGGCCATTGAGGCGCTAAAAAAAGACCTGAATGCGGTGATTTTGGCCCATTATTATCAAGAGCCGGATATTCAAGATGTGGCTGATTATATCGGCGATTCTTTGGGCTTATCGCAGCAGGCAGCGAGTACTGATGCGGACGTGATTGTGTTTGCAGGGGTTCACTTTATGGCAGAAACTGCCAAAATTCTAAATCCCGATAAGCAGGTGCTGCTGCCGGAT
>JBGTNW010000167.1:0-3679 GCA_041742865.1 Phormidesmis sp. | reverse complement strand
TCGGCCAGCGATTTTTCATCCCAATGATTGACAATCTCGGCGGCCGTGAGGGCTTGAGTGCTGTCCATACGCATATCTAAGGGAGCCTCAGTGCGAAAACTGAAGCCTCTATTGGCCTGATCGAGCTGGGTGGAGCTGACCCCGATATCGGCTAAGATGCCATCGAATGGGCGATCTGCCACTGCATAATCAGCAAAATTAGTATGGTGAAAGGCCACGCGTTCACCATACTCAGCTAGTCGCGATTTTGCTGCTGCTAACGCCTGTAAATCCTGATCGAGCGCGACTAAAGTGACATCGGGTGCGGCCTGTAAAATCAGCTGACTGTGCCCTGCACCGCCGACCGTAGCGTCGAGGTAATGGCCATTTGGCTTGATTTGCAGCCCTTCTATCACCTGATCAGCTAGCACCGGCACATGAAAAAATGGCTGATCAGCTGCGCTTTCACCCGCTTCACCAGTTTTTTTGTGCTTAGGTAGATCTTCAAATAGCGCTTGAGCGCGATCCTCAGATAGAGCTGTATCGACAAATTCAGGTTGAGCGATCGCGCTATCTTCAGGCATTTTTTTAGGCATTACCGTATAATTTGGGACAGTTGGTGTGCTCGCACATTGAATCTTTGGCGCTAATTTTGGCCCTGATTCTCTAGAGTAAAAGCAACTGTCAATGTACGACCATTAGTACGACTATTTAAAGCAGTAGAAAAAGCAGTAAAGGATTTTCGCTCAATATGGCTACGCTGCAAACAAAAACTGAACCCATGGTGATCAACATGGGGCCGCACCATCCGTCTATGCACGGCGTGCTGAGGCTGATTGTGACCCTCGATGGCGAAGACGTAATTGACTGTGAGCCCGTTATTGGCTACTTGCATCGCGGCATGGAAAAAATTGCCGAAAGCCGTACCAATATTATGTTTGTACCTTATGTTAGCCGCTGGGACTACGCGGCAGGCATGTTCAATGAAGCGATTACCGTTAACGCGCCCGAAAAACTCGCCAATATCGAAGTACCCAAACGTGCTAGCTACATCCGCATGATCATGCTGGAGCTAAACCGAATTGCGAATCATTTGCTTTGGCTTGGCCCCTTCATGGCTGACTGCGGTGCCACCACACCCTTTTTCTACATCTTCCGTGAGCGCGAATTTATTTATGACCTGTGGGAAGCTGCTTCGGGCGCACGCCTGATCAACAACAACTACTTCCGCATAGGTGGCGTTGCAGCTGATCTGCCCTACGGCTGGATTGATAAGTGCGCTGATTTTTGCGACTACTTCATGCCTAAAGTCGATGAGTACGAAAAGCTGATAACCGACAACCCCATTTTCCGCCGCCGCGTCGAAGGGGTCGGCACCATGTCGCGCGAAGATGCCATTAACTGGGGCTGCTCTGGCCCAATGCTACGCGCTTCAGGCGTCAAGTGGGATCTGCGCAAGGTCGATCACTACGAGCGCTACGACGAGCTCGACTGGGACGTGCAGTGGGCCACTGAGGGCGATTGCTTTGCCCGCTACATTGTGCGATTAAATGAAATGCGCGAGTCGGTCAAAATTATTCGTCAGGCGATGGAACAGTTGCCGGGTGGCCCTTACGAAAACTTAGAAGCTAAGCGAATGATGGAAGGGCCAAAATCAGAATGGAACAGCTTTGACTACCAGTTTGCGGGCAAAAAAATCGCTCCAACTTTTAAGATTCCAGAAGGCGAACACTATGTGCGCGTTGAGACTGGCAAAGGCGAAGTCGGCGTCTATATCATTGGAGAAGACAATGTTTTCCCTTGGCGATGGAAGATTCGAGCTGCGGACTTTAACAATCTGCAAATTTTACCCAATCTGCTCAAAGGCGTGAAACTAGCCGATATTATGCCAATTTTGGGCAGCGTGGATATCATTATGGGTTCGGTAGATAGATAAGCTCAAAAGCTCGGCCGTTTCGCATATGCTAAGACTTACTCTGTCCTATTAGGAATAAGGAGGTAGCGTTCTTCTGGTAACGCTCATCTTTCTTTCCCAATAGGGCATCGATTAAGATCTACCGAGTCTTATCAAAAATTAAGTCAAAATTTGAATCAAAATGTTGAGTTCAAATTTCAAATAAAGAAAAGTTTAGACAGGAATATCAGAAATTCTTGTCTAAACCTTTTTTCGTGCTGGTCTACGATGCTGCCGTGAGCTATCACGACTCGATCTAAGTCCCAATCTATAATTATAATTTTCTCAATCTACTTTCTCTTTTTGGCCTTTGCGCCACCCGTTTGAGTTGCCCGATTCGAGTCGGAGAAATTAATTGCGAGTTCATTGCTGCCTGCAAGGCGATCGCAACAAGCTTCGGTGTGTGATTGGCAACCTCAAACTACACACCGAAACCTATCGAAAAACGGGGGACATCATCTTCAACAAACAGACAGAGGAATCACTTCCTACATCATCCCCATGCCGCCCATGCCGCCCATGCCACCCATGCCGCCCATGCCACCCATGCCGCCGTCTGGCATCGGTGCTTCTGGTTCGGGCTTTTCAACCACTAGCACTTCAGTAGTGAGCACCATACCAGCGACTGAGGCAGCATCTTGCAGTGCCGAGCGAACAACTTTGGCCGGATCCACAATGCCGCTGGCCATCAGATCTTCGTACTGGTCGGTCATGGCGTTGTAGCCAAAGTTAAAGTCCATTATCTTGACTTTTTCGACCACTACAGTGCCTTCTGCACCAGCATTGTCTGCGATCTGACGCAAAGGCGCTTCCAAAGCGCGCTGAACAATGTCTACACCCGTTTTTTCTTCGTCCGAGAGAGACGCTTTCAGAGCATCTAGATTTTGGGCTAAGTGCAGCAAAGTTGCGCCGCCACCGGGCACAATGCCTTCTTCTACTGCCGCTTTGGTTGCACTAAGAGCATCTTCAATTCGCAGCTTGCGGTCTTTGAGTTCGGTTTCGGTTGCTGCGCCTACTTTAATCACCGCAACGCCGCCCGCTAGCTTAGCCAAGCGCTCGGCTAGCTTTTCCTTGTCATAGTCAGAGTCAGTCAGCTCCATCTCTTTGCGAATTTGCTCAACTCGCTTGTCGATGTCTGGCTTGTTACCCCCTTCAGAAACGATGGTGGTGGTGTCTTTGGTGATGGTAATTTTGCTGGCAACGCCTAGCATATCAAGTGTGGCACTCTCTAGGCTGAGGCCAACTTCTTCAGAAATTACCTGACCGCCTGTCAGCACAGCAATGTCAGCAAGCAGCGATTTACGTCTTTCGCCAAAGCCAGGAGATTTTATCGAGGCAACGTTAAGGACGCCGCGCGCTTTGTTGACGACCAAGGTGGCTAGCGCTTCCCCTTCAACGTCTTCGGCAATGATCAGTAAGGGCTGACCGGAGCGAGTCACCTGCTCCAGTACAGGGACAAGATCTTGCACGGAGCTAACCTTTTTGTCAATGATTAGCAAGCGGGCATTTTCTAGCTCGACAATCATCCGCTCTTGGTCAGTGACAAAATAAGGCGACATGTAGCCGCGATCTATTTGCATCCCTTCTACGACTTCTAGCTCAGTTTCTAAAGACTTAGACTCTTCAACGGTGATAACGCCGTCTTTGGTCACTCTATCCATTGCCTGAGCTACCATGTCTCCCACCATGTCATCGTTGCCGGATGAGACAGCAGCGACTTGGGCTATATCGTTGCCAGCAACAGGT
>JBGTNW010000166.1:0-19648 GCA_041742865.1 Phormidesmis sp. | reverse complement strand
CAACGGCGGCCAAGGTGGGGCGATCGCACCTTTTGAAAAGCAGCTCCGCTCAGCGGATACGGTGGCTATATTAGAAGACTCAAGCGGGCTAGTGTTGCTGAGTGAGGTCAGCGCTTACTTAAAGGCGCGATCGCCTAGAGCCTGGCAAAGCGTCTTTGATTTTAGCGATCTCGGTTGTGATTTATCGATGTGGGGCGCGCTAGATGACGTGGTGATGGGCGGGGTAAGTCAAGGTGGCTTTTTTCTGCAAAATCGCCAAATGAACAGCCAGCAGGCAGTATTTACAGGCAATGTATCGACTGATAATTCGGGCGGCTTTTCGTCAGTCAGAACTCAAAACTTTGATCCGCCGTTTGATTTTTCTGATTGGGAGGGAATTGGGCTTAGGGTAAAAGGCGATGGCAATCGCTACAAGTTTATTGCCCGCAATAGCGAGGGTTGGGACAGTGCGGCCTACATCTATAGCTTTGATACGGTAGCTGACACCTGGATTGAAGTGAGCATTCCTTTTGCCGATCTAGTTCCCACGTTTCGAGCCCGCTCAGTGCCGAGCGCGCCAGCTTTTGATCCACAGCGAGTGCACTCGCTTCAGCTTATGCTCAGTAAGTTTGAATATGACCGTGAACTCAACCCTAGCTTTACGCCGGGAGCGTTTGCGCTTGCAGTGAGTGAAATTGCGGTGCAGCGAAGCCGCCGTGGAGTGCCGCTGCTAGTCGTTGAATCTCAAGATGAGATAGAGCAACAGCAGTCGATTTTGCAGAAATCGGGGGTAGCGTATCAAATGATCGGAGCGGGTGCTAAGTCATCAGCATCACAGACAGCTGATTCGTTAAGTGCAATAGTTCAGGCGATTCTTTAAGCGATTTCTTAATAAGAAGGACGAGGGGCGCGATCGCTCTCTTTGACCTGCTGTTTGGCTCGATTCGCGCTTTTCTTCAATGCTTCTAGCCGACGAATGTAGCGATCGCGCAACTTTTTCTTAGGCGTTTGTTCGATTAGTGTTTTGAGTGCACTGCCGAGACTCTTGTACGCATTAGGCAGCGTGTAGCCAAACCGAGTCGCAATAGAAATCGCTTTTTCATCAGCAGTGATCGATTCTTGCAGCGTTTTTTGACCGTTGTTGCGCTTGTAAAGCCGCCAGCCAGAAACCCCGCACAGCCCCATTGCTAACATCAGCAGCAGGCCATCTTGCACCCATAACTCACCTACTGCGCCGCCTAGACCAATCGCCAAAGCAGCCATTTCCCAGCCATCGCGAGGAATCGTATCGCTCTGAACGCGGGCGACTTCGTGCCAAAACAGCAAATTGCGCTGATCAATAGCAAGCTGCTCCCACTGAGTTAAATCAATTTGCACTTCGACTTGATCGCGACCTAGCTCTTCGCAAGTAATTAGCGGCGGGGCGACATCCGTAGCCGGTTCGACGGTCACCCAGCTTTGCAATTCAGGAGGCAGTAAGCTTCTCAAACGGCGCAATTCACCAATGTCAGCACGAGGTGAAGTGTAGCTAGCGTAGGACATAGGGCTAAAGGCACTCTTAATAAGAGCTAGGAAACGACAGATGAAAGGCTGAATTTGAACTGAAAACGAGTCGTAAAAATGACTTAATGACGGTTATAGCACGGTTGCGGGTTAGTCGGCGTTGGGGTAAAACCGTCCCGCTTGAATCTTTGTAATGGGGCGATCGCGATTTGAGTTTGATACCTATCTAATATCTAAATGTGTGGCTGAGCTTGTGACTGGATTTGGGCGATTGTTTGATCAATTAATTGGCAGCCCTGCTCTACCGAGTTCATCTGGCAAAGCCTGTCTCTCAACTCTGCGGCTCCGGCAAAATCCTTGGCATACCAGGCCATATGCTTACGGGCCTGACGAATTCCACGAATACCCTTGTATTCCCACAGCATAGTTAGATGTTCGCGGGCGCACTGAAGCCGATCTACCGCAGTTGGGGCGAGCTGGCGTTCACCCGTTTTGAAGAAATGATCAATTTCTCCGACGAGGTAAGGATAACCCAACGTTCCTCTAGAGCACATAATACCGTCTGCTTGGGTTTGTAATAAGCAGCTTAAGGCAGAATCTACAGAGAAAATATCACCATTGGCAATTACGGGGATGCGCAGTGCCGCTTTGACCTTAGCAATCCATTCCCAACGGGCTGAACCACTATAGCCTTGGCTGCGGGTGCGGCCATGCAGGGTAAGCATTTGGGCCCCGGCAGCTTCCATTTTTAGGGCAAAATCTACCGCATTGATCGCGTCATCTGACCAGCCAATGCGGGTTTTGACAGTAACGGGCACAGCTACGGCCTGACAGACGGCTTCGACAATTTTAATAGCGGTTTCAGGATCGCGCAGCAGAGCCGATCCGCCGCCATTTTTAGTAATTTTGTTGACGGGGCAACCCATGTTGATGTCGATAGTATCCGCGCCTTGATCGACGGCTTTACGGGCAGCTTCGGCGAGAAAGTCAGGGCGGCGGTCAAATAGCTGAATGCTAATCGGATGCTCATTGGGATCGATGTCCATCAAAATGGGTAATTGCCGCAGATGCTGAATTTCTGCAGCACTGACCATTTCGGTATAGAGCATGGAGTGAGGCGCATAGCGACGAACAAGGCGGCGAAAGACCTTATCGGTGACACCAGAAAGTGGCGACTGGAGTACTCTGCTGTCGATAGCGACATTGCCGATCTTGAGCGGCGTTTTTAGGTGGGTTTTAAATTCTTCACAAAGTGAATCAGAGGGTGGATTAGAAAGCGGGTGAGAACGGGCGTTAGAAAACTGGGCAAGCAATTTATTAACGGATAGGTTTATCCGCTCAGAGAGGGCCGATGAATGAGGGCGCTTTTATTTAACGGTTAGAAGACTATTCTAAAGTGATGGTGAATCGCGCTCAAGGGAGACGATTGGCAGGCGATTATTGGGGCGATTGTTAGGCAACAGGTAAAGATGGCAACGGGTAGCGAGTTTGTAGGTGAGCTAGCAGCGCTGCTGGCGGCTTTTTTTTGGGCAGCGGCTTCGCTAATGTTTGGCCGATTGGGCCGACAGATTTCGCCGGTTGTGCTGAATTGGGTGAAGGGGATGTTTGCGATCGCTTTCATTCTCGTTACACTAATCATTCAATCAGCTTGGCTGAGCGCTGAGCCCTTCGCGACTGCGCCCGCGCTGCCACTGCGCTCGGTGCTCTATTTAATTATTAGCGGTGGATTGGGCATCGGCCTGGGGGATACGGCTTATTTCGCGGCGATTAATGCGCTCGGGGCCAGACGAGCTTTGTTGCTAGAAACCCTCGCACCGCCGATGACAGCCGTGCTGGCATGGACATTTTTGGCAGAGCAGCTATCCTGGGCGGCAACCTTGGGCATTTTAATCACCTTGACAGGCGTCGCTTGGGTAATTAGCGAACGAGTGCCCAAAACTAAGCAAGTAATCCCCGGCTCTGGCATTTTGATTGCCCTGGTGGCCACGTTTTGTCAGGCATTGGGGGCAGTATTTTCCCGAGCGGCCCTCGCTGATACAGCAGTTTCACCGCTGTGGAGTTCCTTAATTCGGCTGACAGCGGGGCTTGTGTTTGTGGGCGCGCTGGTAGCGATTAAACCTCAGTTGATAAAAAGCAAGGCTTTGCCAAACCCAGCTTTTGAACAGAAGCCAAGTCAATGGAAAGCCGTGCTAACGACGCTAAAATCTCCCCGGCTGTTGAGCCAGATTGCGGGAGTATCTTTTTTTGCGACTTACTTGGGCATTTGGCTCCAACAGATTTCATTGAAGTATACAGCCGCAGGAATCGCGCAATCGTTACTTGCAACTAGCCCTTTGTTTGTGCTGCCGATGGCGGCGCTTTTGGGCGATCGCATTAGCCCAAGAGCAATACTGGGTGTCGCGATCGCGCTTAGCGGCGTCTGGCTGCTGCTTGCTGCTTCCTAAAAGTCCTACTCGTCTAAACTTTGACTATGGGGATTGATCCTAAGCCACCACTTTAGTGCGAGGCTTGCTCTTCCAACGGCGGCGCGGCGGCGGGAAAGACCCTGCCAAGGAAAATCGCTTGAGGTACTCTACTTCGGAGTGCTTGAGTAAGGGGGTAGGTACGATGTCGTCCCGGAGATCAAGCTGATCGCTAGCCGGATGCCTCACCTCCCACCGTCCGGTCACTGGGTCACGGTAAGTCTCGAACGGGTTGGACTTAAGCGGCTTGCTACAAGGCTTAGGCACGAGTATTTTTCCTTAGAGGCGCAACAATGAACTTTCTGGAACTCAGCTCAAATGCGCTAAAGCCTCAGGTGCCAGCGATCGCTATCAACCCAAGGGAATCACCACATTTGAATTGTATAAATAGTACATGAAGTTCATCTATTTTTTATGTAAAGTCACGTACCTATTGCAATCAATCGCGACATCGCTGACTGAAGCAATGTACGCAACTAAGAACAGTTACTAAGAACAGCCGCTAAAAGAGACAGTTTTCCGGCCCAAGGACAAATTTTATTCTTTCAAAAGCAAGTAGTGCAGCGAGCCTGTGTGATTCATTAAACCCGCAATTTCCCCCGCTTCGATGCCCGTACCGATAAAGAAATCGACGCGACCTGCCCCTTTAATAGCCCCGCCAGTATCTTGGTCTAAAACAAAGCGATTAGCCGGACTAATCGCTAGTGTCCCATCGGCAGTTTTTTGAGGCAGTGGAAGCGTAACTAGGGCTAGAGCGCCGGGTGGCATGATTGATTTATCCGTTGCAATAGAGCGGCCTGCGGTGACCGGGAACCCCAGACTGCCAGTTGCGGGTGCACCGTTAGTGACTCTAAAAAAAATAAAGCGGTTATTGCGAGGTAAGTAACGGTTGAGCGCTTCGGGATTTTGCTTGAAGTAGTCTATTAAAACGGGCAGCGATAGCTGATCTTCTGGGATGATGCCATCGTCAATTAGGAGGCGGCCCAGGCTGGTGTAAGGATAGTTAGTGCGGCCATCGTAGCCAACAGAGAGCGTCGATCCATCGGTGAGTTCGAGCCGAGCTGAACCCTGCACCTGAATTAAAAAAGCCTCTAAGCGATCGGATAGCCATGCTATCTCCAGGCCACGGAGGGGGCCACGGGCTGCTTGCAAACCATCTGCGCCTTCTAGCGCTAGGCGGGTGGGATGTGGCTCACGCCAGCGGCTGAGGTTTGGTGGGCTTTGATAAATGGGGTAGCGGTACTCGGCAGTGCGGACGCGACTGGCGGTGTAGGTAGGTTCAAAGTAGCCGGTGAAAGCTACCGTGCCCGCGCTATCTTGGCCAGTGGACTGGTATAAGTCGAATTCGGCAGCGACGGCTTGCTGGAGGGCGGCGGCTGAAGCGGTTTGCCTGACGAGCGTGCGAAAGCGCACAAGGCTACGCTGCACGCGGCGATGGGTTATGCCCGGAATGGCGTAATTGCGATAGGCAGCAACAGAACCTTGGGTGCGCAGGTAGGCAAGGCTATGGTCGATGGCGCTAAGCAGCGCCTGGCGATCGCCTGCTGCCAAAGGATTATCGAATAGCTGGATGTCTTGACCCACTAAGGCCGCTGCCTGCTGGCCGTTCTGCAACTGAAGGCGAGTCAGCGCTGGCGCGATATCGGTAGCGTAACTGAGGCTGCTGATTGAAACTGCGATCGCCGCTGCGAGCGCGGTTGCTCCCAAGAGGAATGACCAAGATAGCTTAAATAAGGCTTTGACAATAGCTTGGGGCAACAAAAAAGAAAAGGTTCGCAAGGAAAGCTCTAAGCGCTACCTGACAGATCTTATACCGTTGCGATTCGGATTGTGAAGAAAGTGAATGAGTAATATCAATCAGTCGTCTCCAAAATTGCCGAAACTCAGATCGTATCAAGGACTTTTCCAAAGCTCAGACTGACCGCTGCTCAGCGACTCGCCGGTAAAGTAGTCAGTGAAATGAAAGCTAATCCCCTCAAGCTAAAGCATAAGACAGCTTGAGAGGATTGATAAGGACTGGTGTTGAGGCGATTTCTCAGACCGTTATTAGCGGGCTAGTACCTTTCAACGCTAGAGCTGAAGATGGGCTCAACGCGAATACAGGCGACGCGGGCGGGACGAATAACCATATATTCACCCGGATTGACCTTGGGAATAGGGACATTAATAAATTCTTCGGCGGTGGCTTTGGGCATAAGCTTGTCGCTATACCATTTTTGAAAGTCTTGAATGGTAGTGAATCGGACTTCTTCTTTGTGCCCACCGTCGAAAGCGATGTGGACAATATATTCGCTGGGCGTTCTGGGCATTTTACACAACCTAAAGGGTCAGATGACGCCATTAGTATGGGTTGATAAATGCCAAAACTCTCATATCTACCAATATTTTTGATCGTTTTAATCGCTAGGGCAGGTTGAATCGCTGGAGACGGGCTTGGAGAAGCTGAGTGAGTTCTTTTTGCAGGTCGCTTTTCTGGGTGAAGCTTAAGCGGTTGTGGGTGGGTGTATCGAACGGAAATTGGCCGGGTAAGTCGGGCCGCTCCATTTGGGCTAATATAATTTGCTCAGGGCGTTTGCAATGTAGGGCATAGCCCATTTCTACGCAGACTTTGGGGCTTGGCACTAGCTCCGATGGCGGGCCGTCAATAGTTAAGATGGGGGTGCCGTCAGCGATGTAGAGAAGCGATCGCCTAATTTGCCGCATGAGGCTACTGTTGAGGCGTACCGCACCTTGGCTCAGCCGGTGAGATTCGACTAGGGCAATGGGAAGGCGAGATTTGCGGTTGAATTTTTCAGTGAAGGCTTCGATGGCGTCGCGCAGCAGGTCGCTAGAGTCGGTGTATTCGGTTTGGTAGCTGAGGAAAATGGTGGGATCTAAATTGGCCAGGGAGTCTTGCTTAGCAAAGTAAATTTCGTGGCTGATCAAATCGATATTGGCGATCGCGTAAGTGCCGCTGCCTTCGATATAAAACTCCACCAAATCGCCTTCGAGATAGCGCTGAAACCAATCGGCCTGCTTGACCTCTTCAATATCTTCTAAAAAATCGGCGCGCAGAGCCGACTTGAGCAGGCTATTTTTAGCGAGTCGCAGATCGTGTGATCGCTTCTCCAACTCGCGAATCGGTTCGTAGTTGCTAAGATACCAAGCTTTAAGCGCAATAATAGCCATTGAGCGGGAGCGTCCTTTTTTGCCTTGTCTTTTACTCTAATTTATTCCCTGTAAAAATCAGACTCAAACAGGAAAAATAATACATTTGTTCTACTATTATAGGTTCATTAATGTCAGGTGTGGTAGCAGCAGGGCACGAGCAAACGGCTCAGGCCGGTCGGCAAATTTTGCAGCTAGGCGGCAATGCTTTTGATGGCGCGGTGGCTGCGATGCTAGCCGCTTGTGTCGTCGAGCCGACGCTGACTTCCTTGGGTGGCGGCGGCTTCTTGCTGGCGCATCAGGCCCATGAATCGGCTCAGCCGCGCAATCTGCTGTTTGATTTTTTCACGCAGACACCTCGCTGCCGAGATCTGCCATCACCCCTTGATTTTTATCCCATTGAAGCTAATTTTGGCGACATTGTGCAGGAATTTCATGTCGGCTTAGGCTCAATGGCAGTGCCGGGGATGCTGGCGGGTATTTTGGCAGTGCATGGGCAGTTAGGCCGATTGCCGCTGAAGGTCGTGGCCGAACCGGCAGTGACCTACGCGCGTGAAGGCGTTACGGTGAGCGGCTTTCAAAGCTATTGCTACGAGCTGCTGAATCCGATTTTGCTGGCAACAGCGGCAGGGAGAGCGATTTATGCACCCACCGGCCAGCGGTTGCAAACTGGGCAAACGCTACGCATGAGCGAATTTGCGGACACTTTGGAATATTTAGCAGCGTTAGGCGATAGCGAAGCAAGGCGAGCGTTTTACGAAGGTGAGATTGCGCAAAAGGTGGTGCAGGCTTGCCGGGAAGGCGGCGGATATTTGAGCTTGGCAGATTTTCAAGGGTATGAGGTGAAGGTGCGATCGCCGCTCACCTTAAAGTATCGCAACGCTCAGATCATCACCAATCCGCTGCCGAGCGCGGGCGGTTCACTGATCGCATTTTGTCTAGAGCTGCTGGATCGATTTGATCTAGGGCAAATGGATTTTGGCTCTGTGGAGCATTTAATGCTGCTGTCTCAGGCGATGCGATGGACAAATGAGGCGAGGAGATCGCATCTAGATGGCGCTCTATTTGACCTAGCTAATCTAGTGGATTCTGAGATTGCCGACGCCTTCATGGCCACTGATCTGATCGATAAATACGCTCAGCCGCTGCAAGCCATGTTTGCTAAAGGGCTCAACCGCTGGGGTAGCACCACCCACATTAGTGTGATAGATACCGAAGGCAACGCTGCGAGTGTAACGACCTCTAATGGAGAGGGCTCGGCCTATGTCATCCCTAGCACCCAAATCATGATGAACAACATGCTGGGTGAAGAAGATCTCAATCCGCATGGCTTTAATCAATGGCCCCTCAATCAGCGGATGTCATCGATGATGGCCCCCACCATGATTTTAAAGGCAGATAAACCACAGCTAGTGCTAGGCTCGGGAGGCTCTAACCGAATTCGCACCGCGATCTTACAGGTGATCTCTAACGTCTTAGATTTTGGAATGCCACTAACAGCAGCCGTAGAAGCACCTCGAATTCATTGGGAGAATGGCTTATTTCACTTAGAGCCCGGTTTAAAGTCGGAGCTAGAAGCAGCGCTATCAAGTGAGTTGGATGCGGCGCAGCTAGCGACCGAACAAATTGTGCAATGGCAGGAGTTGAACATGTTTTTTGGGGGGGTTCATTCAGTTGGCCTGACCGCAGACGGCAATTTGCAAGGCGCTGGCGATCCTCGGCGCAGTGGTGCAGTGGCTTTATGAGGCTCAAATCAGAAGTCGGGCTAGAAGGCCAAGCGTTTTTAAAGTTGGCGATTCCTTTAGCTGCCGCTCAAGTGGCTCAATTTGCGGTGGGCTTTGTCGATACGATTATGATGGGCCACTTGAGCACGGCATCGCTGGCAGCAGGCGGGTTGGCTTCCACCACCTTTCAAATGCTGCTAACTATCGTGACGGGCTTTGTCATGTCAGTCGGTGTACTGGCCTCTGAAGCCTATGGCGCAGGCAAAAAGAATCAGCTCGCGGGGCTGGCCAGACAAGGGCTGTGGCTATCGCTGCTGCTGGCTGTACCCTTTATGATCCTACTGGGGGGGATGACGCCTTTACTCCAGGTGCTGCATCAGCCTGAGTCGGTGATTAATTTGGCGCAGCGATACTTTAATGGCGTTTTGTGGGGGGTATTGCCTGCTATTGGCTTTGCGATGCTGCGAGGTTATTTGGCGGCATTTTCACTGGCCAATGTGGTGACGGGGATTGTCATCATTGGCACGGCGTTTAATATTGCTTGTAACTATGTGCTGGGCTTTGGCAAGCTAGGCTTTGCGCGGATGGAGCTAGCCGGATTGGGCCTCGGCAGTTCGCTGAGTCTGTGGCTGATGTTTGGGCTGTTTGCGGTGTATATTTTGCGTCATCCGGAGCTGGGCCGCTATCGCTTTTGGCGAGGGTGGAAGCATCCGAATAGCGCTATTTTACGGCAGCTGATGGCGGTGGGCTTGCCGATTGCGGTGACGCTGACGCTAGAGTTGGGGATGTTTTTGGCGGTGTCCTATATGGCGGGCAGTTTGGGCGCTGAGGTGCTGGCCGCGCACCAGATTGCCTTTCAGACCATAGCGCTGATTTTTATGGTGCCGCTGGGGATGTCGCAGGCGGTGACGGCGCGGGTGGGGCTGTGGTTTGGGCAGGGTAGTCCGGCAGGGGTGAGGCGAGCAGGATGGGTGGCGATCGCCTCAGCCGCTGCGTTCTTACTCGTGAGCGCCCTCACACTGGTGGTGATTCGCCCGGTGATGATTGGTCTATTTATTGACCTTAAAGATCCCCAAAATGCCCCAGTCATTGCGCTGGCCACGCAATTGTTATTAATTAGCGCGATCGCTCAAATAATTGACGGTGTGCAGCGAGTCACGATGAACGCGCTTTACGGCCTACAAGATACGCGCGTACCAATGATACTGAGTGCGATCGCCTTCTGGGGCATCGGCCTCACCGCTAGCTATATCCTCTGCTTTGTCTACGACTGGGGCGCAGCGGGCCTATGGATTGGTCAATATACTGGCATCGCGGTTGCCGCAGTAATTTTCGTCTGGCGGTTCCATCGACTCACCCGGCGGCTAGCAAGGATCAACTGATAAAATGTTTAAACAACCTGCAAACGAGATTTTTATGTCGCTGACTGCCCTGAGCTGGCTAGAATTACAAGCCCTCACTGATTTTCAAATAAATCTTGTCAATGGGCCTACCAACGCGCAATCTCGTTTGCGCTTGTTTGGTCAATCTGAAGCTGATGTACGCGTTACCCTTTACCGTGATAATCATGCTTGGTGCCCTTATTGCCAGAAGGTTTGGCTATGGCTAGAAGAAAAACAAATTCCCTACCGCATCGAAAAAGTAACAATGTTTTGTTACGGGCAAAAAGAAGATTGGTACAAGCGCAAAGTGCCTTCTGGAATGCTGCCTGCGCTGGCGCTTGATGGCCGCATTATTACCGAGAGTGATGATATTTTAATCGCCCTAGAACAAGCGTTTGGGCCACTGGGCTTAGGAATGCAAGATTCTTCTGTGCTGCGGCTACGACAGCTAGAGAGATTGTTGTTTCGCGCTTGGTGCGGCTGGCTGTGTCAGCCTGCGGGGTGGTTTGGGCAAGAAAAGAACAGTCGAGAACAGTTTGTCAGTGTTGTTGCCAAAGTAGAAGCAGCCTTAGGCAAGACGCCGGGGCCGTACTTTTTGGCCAACTTTGGCACAGCAGATATAATTTTTACGCCTTATGTTGAGCGAATGAATGCCAGTTTGTACTATTACAAGGGCTATTCGTTACGAGAAGAAAATTCTCACCTGTCAGCTTGGTTTGATGCAATGGAAAGCCGCTCGACGTATCGTGGGACGCAAAGCGATTTTCATACCCATGTACACGATTTGCCGCCGCAAATGGGTGGCTGCTACGAAAATAGCGAACCGCAGACCAAGCTTAACCAATCGCGAGTAGACAACGGCCCTTGGCAGGGGTTGCCGGATGTAACTTACCCCGAACCTGATACAGCCAAATCTGAAGCGCTGCAACGGGTGATTAAGCACCGTCAGAATATTGTGCGGGTCAATCCGGCTGAAGATGACTTGATCGATGAGGCGCTGCGCTGTGCGTTAACACAGATGATCACAGGCAAGGTGTGCAAGCCACCAACGGGGAGCGATGTGGGACTGAGGTATCTGCGCGATCGCATTAACGTCCCGCGCGATATCTCCATCTATGCCGCCAAGCACCTCAGAGCAGCGCTAGAAGACACCGCCGCGCTTGTCGGCACCCGTCAAGGCCCCATGATTCCGATCCGGCATCGGCGTGACCAAGATCCAATGGCTTTTGCTCAACACGCATCTGCGTAAAACCCTGTGAGCTGAAAGGTAAATTTCTTCCGGATATTTTTTTAGGCTTCGGTAAGTTCTCTGTTTATGAATATGAAGTTCGTTTCTTAAGATAATGAAGTGTAAATCATTTATGCTCTAGCACAAAATTTTTATTAAGAACAGCAGTTAACCACGCCATCACTATGAACCGGTACACTCACATTTATGTGCTTGCTAGTCTTAGCGGGTTGATTAGCCTCACAACGCTGGTCTCCATCGCTAGCGCTAGTTTAAAGGTCGCAGCACTCAGCGAAAACCAAATTATTTCTGCAAAAGAAGAGGATAGTGCGCTGAGGCAAGGTTTGCCTGGAAGGCGACTCAATGGCGGGACTAGAGTCATGCAGGCGACTTAACAAATGCCTAACAGGTGAAAGTCTAACAACTCCGTAAAGAGTTGTTAGACTTGAGAGCTAAGGGAGTCGCAAAATCATAGCGTACCGACGCTCTTAACTTAAAACTTGCTTAAAACTTGCTTAAAACTTTGGCTCAAAACTTCGACTACCAAAGATCGACACGGGGACCCTTTGGATACATCCATCTAGCTGGAGATCCAGGTCGTAAATCCAAATGCACAAAGCCATTGCCAACCGCTAAGCCGCCTTTAGGATGGTAGCTTTTGAGCCTGTTAAAGACATCTACTACATTCATTCCCTCAATCGAAAAGTCTACCGCATCGCCATACATGTGCCGTGAGTCGCGGGCACCACCCACCCGCCTGTTACTGTTCGGGTCGCGATAGCCTGAGGCAATACGCACGGGTTTATTGCCAAAAAATGAGCGCACCTCATCCATATATTTAGATATTTTGATAATGCGCTGAGTCACCGTAGAGTTAATTGGTATGCGAGTGCCGCCTTTGGTCATTTCAGCCCAGGTGAAGTTGCAGACGCTCGGTTCAAAGTACATGGGTTCATAAATTCCAACCGGGCGGCTGATACCCGGAATCGCAATGGTAGGTCCATAGCTTTTGGGCTTAGCAGCGGCTTTTTCTTCGGGTGTAGGGGCAGGCCGTGGCGCGGCGGGTTCATCTTGAGGATTGTTGTCGGGTTCGGTGCCTTCTACTTTGGCGTGAAGGCCATAGACAAACCAGCGAATAGCATTATGGCCTTCTAAAGGCTGCGCAAGCTGAACAAACAGGTGATCGTCAGCGGTGCTATCGGGTAGACCTTCGTAAGGAAACTGATCGACAATTTCAAAGGTATTGCCAGCTCTAACGCTGACGAGCTGATCGGGAATTTTTTTTTCTTGGAGCTTGCTGGCCTGTGTAGGCAGTGCTTTGAGAAAAGTATCAGCGGTAATGACAAGCTTCATAAGGCTTTCAATGCTCTCTATAGTACGAATGGATTTAACTAAAACCGAGCGCGACTAGGCAATTTAAAGGCATCAGAAAAGGCATCAGAGGCCATCAAAAATATAGCTAAGCTTGCCCATAATTTACTCGCAGTACCATTACTTAAGCAACTGCTCAATATAAAGATGCAAACAATAAAATATCTTAACTGCTCAGGCTATCATGCAAAACCAACAGGAACAGTTAAAGACTAGAGCACATCTCAATCTGTCTCAATCTCAACGAACAGCGCCATCATCATGATCGGATCATGATTCTGCTTTCTTTAACAGCGCATGGTTTGACAGCAATGAGAGTATCTTGGTGCTAAGTCACTGATGTTTAGCGACTAGGAAGCTTCCCGCGCAGCAGAACACTCAGCAATATTTATGTTCTCTCTTTTCGTAACGGGGAGAACATGAACTACTTGTTAGAACAGGTACGCCCCCTAATAAAAAATGGAGGCGCTTTCTATCTTTACTAATTCGATAGCTAATTCGATAAAAGTTTTGTGAGAGCTAGCGTCTTAGCTTTTGGTAAGGCCCAAGCCATTGTCTTGAGAGTAACGATCCATGAAGCGAATGAATCTGTCCCATTCGTCTTGGCCGCGCATCACGAAAACAGCCTCTACGCCCGCAGGCTCACCATTGACAAACTTACCGTTGACATCCCGAGTGGTGAGTTCGCCTTCTTCATCGACCATATATAGCCCGGTGATTTCACCGCCTTCTTCAATCAGGGCTTTGGGGCGATCAAAGTAAAAGGTAGCGGTGGCATCAGAGAGGTCTTTAGCACGGGTGATGCGGATATCAGGAACGACCTCCTCTTTGACTCCACGAGAAAATTGCAGTTCAGCCATGGCATTCTAGATTGTGTGAGTTAGCCGTTCTAGCTTCTCATTTTTTTGGGCGTTTAGTCGAGTACAACCTGGTAAGGCGAGGTAACAGGCGGCATCGTTCCCGCGATGACGAGGGCGCGGTATACCATTGCAGAGACTTCGGCGCGGCTAGCGGAGCGGTTGGGCCGAAGTTCAGCCGGGGTGGGATAGTTGAAAACAAGGCCGAGCTGAGTGGCCGTGGAGATGGCGCTCGTGGCGTAGCTAGGAATGGTGGCAGCATCGGTGTAGCGGCTGAGCGATCGCGCTTCCGGCGTCGATACCGAACGCAGGGCCAACCCACTCACCAACGCTAACAGCGCCTGAAGCTTGGTCAGTGGAAAATTAGGATCAAAGGTCAGATCAGGAAAGCCAGAAATGAACTTGGCCCGATAGGCTGTTTGAATCACCGCAGCGGCCCAAAAATCATCGGGTACATCGCGAAAGCGCACGGCGGGGCGCTTGGGCTCGGGGCTAAAGGCACCGACTAATAAGGCTGCAAACTGAGCTCGCGTCATCGGGGCATCGGGCTGAAATGAGCCATCGCGAAAGCCGCTGAGCCAGCCTTTTTGTACAAGCGGGTCGATAAAATCTCTGGCCCAGTGCTGAGCCGGCAAATCGATAAAGTTCGGCGCGGCAGTGTCGGCTTCGACGATAAAAGGCGACCGGACGCGAGGGGTTTTACCCGCCGCAACTAGGGCTTGATGAACTAGAGCCGTGGTTTCGGCGCGGCTAATAGGTTCTAATGGGCGCAGGGTATACGGATCGGGGTAGCCGACGACGATTTGGCGTTCGGTAGCGACGGCGACAGGCTCAATTGCGTAGCTCGGGATTTGGGCGCGATCGCTATACACCAGCAGCGATTCTGAGCGGCCATTGCCCAAAGCCAAACCATTCACCAGCGCGACAATGGCCTGCACCCGCGTCATTGGCGCATTCGGGCGAAAAGATCCATCTGGAAAACCCGCGACAAAATTGCGCGTTTGGGCCTGACGGATGGCTAAAGCCGCCCAAAAATCAGCAGGCACATCTTGAAATGAAATTACCGAGCGGCGGTTTTCAATATCGGGAAAAGCAGCGGTGACAAGGGCGGCAAACTGAGCGCGGGTGACTTGTTGGTCGGGGGCAAAAGTTCCGTCAAGAAAGCCTTTGACGAGTTTTCTTTCGGCGAGGGCTTCGATAAAAGGGGCTGACCAGTGACCGACGAGATCGTTGAATCGGCTGTCTAGACTAGGGACAGGCAGAGCGGCAGCCGAGGGGCGAGGCGGTGAGGGGGCGATGGGGGTCGGATCGACGTTGCCAAGGAGAACGGCAGGAACAGCCGCTTCGTCTGGAATTTCGCTAGGCAGGTAAGCGAGCAGCCCCGTGACGCGGGTGGGGGTGATTTGGTTGCCTGCGGTCATCAGCGGCGTGGCAGCCTCGTGACGGACATCGTAGGTTTTGCCTTCAAAGCGGTTGTCACCGAGATCTTGGGATTGACCGATGTCTGGCTGAGCGCGATCTTTGATCCAAAGGCCGGTTTCTTGACTGCGCTGAACTTGGTTTTGGCGGAGGACAGGGCGGGCGCTGCTAGCGATGACGATCGCGTGGCGGTTGTCGATGAGCTGATTAGCAATCACCAAAGGGGCGGCTTGATCGGTGAGCGTAAGGCCAATGCTGGTGCGCTCGAAGCGGTTTTGACGGATTTCGCCTTTAGCTTTGCCGCTAATCATCAGGCCAGTTTCGCCGTTGTCGGTGAAGGTATTTTTAGAAAAGAAAGGAGAGGCGCTGCCGGTGATCAGTGCGCCGTGCTGCTGGCATTGGGCGATGCGGTTATCAATGACGATCGCGGCCCCTGAAGTCGTTAGCAGGCCGCTGCCTTGGGGATTAATGAGCGTGACTTGGCGAATTTGAGCGCGATCGCCCAGCACAATGGCAACATGAACGGCCAGCGTCGTCGAGCCAATTGTTCTTGCTAACGGTCCGCCCCCCAGAATAGTCACTGTTTCAGCCACAGCGCCAGCGATAGTCACGCCTTCTGGCACCATCAGCGGGAATTGCTCGTTTGCTTGATAGGTGCCCGGTGAAAGCTGCACAACGCTCCCAGGCTGAGCCTGCTGAAGGGCACGAGTAACCGTTCTTAGCGGAAAATTGGCAGTGCCCTCGTGACTATCTTGACCGGTCGGACTAACGTATAAAACGGACATCAAATAAGGTATCTATAACGTTTGCGCTGTAACGCTAGAATGAAGCTATCACCCTTTAGCATTAGCTTGTTTGCATACTGCTTGTATATTCTGATAAAAGCTTACTGAAAAGCTGGCTAACGACGCGATTTCATAAGGTTTTTCTAGGGCTGTTTTTTTATGGCAGATTGGTTAGAACACACTGTCCACGTAGACGTAGAAGCTCCATTAGAAAAAGTTTGGCAGATGTGGTCTGATCTAGAGCAGATGCCAAATTGGATGAAGTGGATTGACTCAGTAGAAATTTTAAAAGACGACCCAGATCTGTCACGCTGGCGGCTCAATACGGGTGGGCTGTCGTTTTCCTGGCTATCACGAATTGTCAAGGTGCTCCCTCAGCAGGTGATTCAATGGGAGTCGGTAGATGGACTACCTAACCGAGGGGCGATTCGCTTTTATGGCCATAAAAATGGCTCTAGCACCGTAAAAATGACAATTGCTTATGCGCTTCCTTCGATTTTGGCGCGGCTGATGATGAGCAATTCGTTTGTAGATCGGGTGGTGACTTCAACGTTGCAGGCGGACTTAGATAGATTTAAAGCAATGGCGACTGAAGGAACGACTGAAGAAACGGCTCAAGGTGCAGCGGTTGGAGACGAGCCATTGGGGTAGGCAAACGCTAAACAAATCCATGCCGGTAGCTGTGAATGAATCAGGTAAATGAGCAGGTAAATGAGCACACCCACAAACAGGCAGCAGGGAAGGTGGACTTGACAACGGCGATCGCGCTATTGCGATCGCACTCACTCAGCTCCCTATTTGTTCAAGCCCTTGGCTGGCAGCGTCCCCTAGAGGTCTCTACCGCTCACTGCCAAGCTATTCAAACAGTTAGTCAGTTAGCTAGTCAGTCAGTCAGTCAAGAAGCTCAGCCACTTTGCCAACCCATTGCCCATCGAGATAATGTGACTGTCTGGCAGGTGAACCTCAGCAAACAAACCTTGCTAACAACAGCGCTACGACAGCAAATTTACGAAGCTGTTGGCTTACCTGGCTCGGTGCCGCTGGTGATTTGTGTCGATGCGGCTAAAACGCGCAGCTTATGGTGCCAATCGCTGACCGAGACGGTTGTCTATGTGTCTAGCCAACCTACTGCCCTGTGGGAATATCGGCTACGTCGATTGGCCGGGGAAGGGGGCGGCCCCATCAGCAGGGCGCTATTTCCAACGGCGCAGAGCGATCGCCCCGCAGCCCAGCACAGTACTTTTAGAAGCAATACTTTTGAAAGCAACACTTTTGAAAGCTTATTGCAGCGTCTGTGCGAAGGCACCTTTGGCATTAGCAATATCAGCAACCGGCAAGAGTATTCGATATTGACAATGCAGCGGCTAATTTTAATTCAGATGGTTCAGCAGCGCGGCTGGCTAGCAGGCGACACTTGGCGCTTACAAACGCTGTATGGTCAATCGCTCCAACAAGGTAAAGATCTCTTTTTTCAGCTCTATTTACAGCCGCTGTATCAAAGTTTATCAATGCCCGCATTAGAGCGACCGTTGGCTTTGCAGTCTCAGATGGGAGCGGTGCCGTTTTTAGGTCATTTATTCGATGCACATCGCCTAGAGCAACAATATGAGGCGATCAACATCCGCGATCAGCCCTTTGAAGAGATTTTGGGATGGCTGAGTGAGCAAAGCAGTCATGATCGCCTAAATCCTTGGATGAGTGGTGATTTGGGCTATTGGCTAGAGCGCTATTGGGCGCAACAGGCACAGCCCAAGTCTGAGTATGTGGGTGCGCCTGAGCTAGCTCGGGCGTTGAGCGATCGCACCCTAGACGCGCTCATTCTCACCCGCATTCATCCACAGCAAAGCTCTTTTACCCTTTTAAATGAGTACCTGTTCAACGCGGATACTAGGCTGTGCCGCCTGCTCATTCAAGAAATTCTGCCTGAGTTACGCTTAGTCGATCCGGCCTGTGGTAGCGGTAACTTGCTAGTGGCTTTACATCAGCGGCTCACCGATATTTTTAGCGTCCTCACAGGACACATTCAGCAAACTCAAGATGCTCAGCTCAAGCTATGGCATTCAGCGCTGACAGAAAACGTAAATGAAACAAATCCCGATCTCCTTAAAACCATTCAAACAAGGATTTTAAGAAATACCCTGCACGGCGTCGAAATTTTAGCGGGCGCCACTGAAACTACGCGCTGGCAGCTGTTGTTGCATATGATTGCGATCGCCAAACAGCAGTCTGAAATAGAACCTCTAGTAGATCTGTCATTCAATATCATGACCGGCAACAGCTTAATCGGATTTCTGACGGTTGATGAAGCCTACTTTGATCGAATCAACACAGCCGGAGACAGCGATATTCTCCAAGGAAACCTACTACAGCCCTTAGCCGCAGACAGCTACCAGAGCGTTCTAGCAGAAAAGAACTTAGCCCTAGAGCACTACGAGTTTCGCAATCAAGCCCTAGCCGAAGCCCGAAATATTCCGGCCTATGCTACAGCCGCGCTGTTAAGAGAAGACATTTTAAAGCTCAATGCCAAAGCTCAACACAAGCTAGATCTTCTGTTACTTAACCATATGAGCCAGCAGCTTAGCATTCAGTACAAGGCTATGCAGCTCACCGACAAACCCCAACGCCAGCCGCTGACTCTAGAAGATATTGATATTTTACAGCCGTTTCACTGGGGCTATCATTTCAGCAAAATCATTCAGCAAGGAGGCTTTGATGGCGTCGTCTGCGCGCCGCCTTGGGGGGCTTTTAAGCCAACAGCGGAAGAGTTTTTTCAGCGCTTTGAAGATTTAGCAAAAGGCAAAAAAATGGCTGCTACCGATCTCAAAACTTCTAAGCAGGCGCTAGCAAACGGCGATCCAGAAGTGGCTCAAGCATGGCTGTTTTATCAAAATCATTACGCTTATGTAACGGATTACTTTTACCGAAGTGAGCAATACGCACATCAAAATCCAGTGGCAGATGGCAAACCTGTTCGCAATCAACTCACTCGCGAACGGCTATTCGTAGAGCGATGCTTTACCTTATTAGCGGCTCATGGCATCAGCGCTGTTGTACTGCCAAGCACGCTATCAACAGAAACCAAAGCGCAAACCTTGCTGAATTATTTACAGAAAAATACAGAATTTGAGGAGATAGCGGATGTGAGCATAAAAAGTAGTGAGAAAATCAGTCAAGAGATGGCGATCGCTATCCTACAAGCACCACAACGGAGAGAGCAGTAAAAGAAAGCCTCGAAACCTTTCTATTAAGCTGCTACGATGCGTTTGCACCCTATAGATTCGAGATAGATTCGAGAGCACGGGCGGAATGCATCCGACGACGGCTACACTACGATACTGCTAACCTCCAGCGCATTATCAACTTCAGTAAATGTCTTCTCTTTACTAGCTGAGTTATTTATTACATAGTCTGCTCGCTTGCATTTTTCTTCTAAGCTCATTTGAGCGTCAATTCGTGACTGTGCCGCTGTGGCGGAAAGCTGATTTCGAGCCATTAGCCTTTCTTTTTGCTGGACAGCGCCACAAGTCACAACCCAAATTTCTGTGACGAGATGAGTCAGATTAGCTTCAAATAAGAGCGGGATAGAGTATACCAGCGTCTGGCTAGGCAAAAAAGTCGCCGTGACTGTTTGGAACTGATTGCGAACAAAGGGATGAATTTGTTGCTCTACCCAAGTTTTTTCTGCCCTGTCGTTAAAAATGATTTGGCCTAGGCAAGGGCGGTTGAGGCTGCCGTCCGGCCAAAGGATTGGGGGGCCGTAGCGATCGCGAATCGCCCTCAAAATCTCACCC
>JBGTNW010000165.1:0-3501 GCA_041742865.1 Phormidesmis sp. | reverse complement strand
GCTGAAAATAAAAAGCAGCTGTGGATTCCACCAGGATTTGCTCACGGCTTTTATGTGCTCTCTGAAGTGGCTGATGTGCTGTACAAAGCGACTAATTTTTATAGCCAAGCGCATGAGCGCAGCTTGCTTTGGAACGATCCTGATCTCAATATTCAGTGGCCAACAGCAGGTCAAGCGCCGATTCTCTCTGCTAAAGATGCCGCCGCAGGCAGGTTGAAATCAGCAGATTTGATTGAAGTAGCTGATTGCCTGGTTGGGGTGAGGGCATGAGTGTTTTGCTCGTGGGCGCGCAAGGGCAAGTGGGCCGAGAGCTGCTAAAAACACTGACGCCTTTGGCCCCAGCGATTGGGCCAGTGACGGCTTGGGGAAGAGCGCAGCTAGATATTACTGATTTGGACGCGATCGCCTCCCAAGTCCTCACCCTTCGCCCTAAGCTGATTATCAATGCAGCGGCCTACACCGCTGTGGATAAAGCCGAAAGTGAGCCCGATTTGGCCTACCGAATCAATGCCGAAGCGCCCCTAGCTTTGGCCCAATCGGCCGCAAACTGCGGTGCCGGACTGGTGCATATCTCTACAGATTACGTGTTTTCGGGTCAAGCTGGTTCGCCCTGCGCTGAAACCGATGCCACTGGCCCGTTAAGTGTGTATGGCCGCAGTAAGCTGGCAGGCGAGGACGCTATTCGCTCCGCGCTCGATCAGCACATTATTTTACGCACCGCTTGGGTGTATGGCGCTCAAGGAAAGCGGAATTTTCTCAAGACGATGCTGCGTTTGGGGGCCGAGCGGCGTGAATTGAACGTGGTGTGCGATCAGGTAGGCGCGCCGACTTGGGCCCAAGATATTGCTCGCGTGATCGCCCAGATCAGCCCTCAAATTGCTCAAATACCGGGCACGTATCACTACACCAACAGCGGCGTAGCTAGCTGGTATGACTTTGCGCTAGCGATCTTTCAAGAAGCCAAAACCTTAGGACTGCCGCTATCGGTCGAAACCGTTAACCCGATCACGACTGCCGACTACCCTACCCCTGCCGTTCGTCCCGCTTATTCTGTGCTCAACTGCCAAAAAATTATTCGCACGCTAGGCTACTGCCCGCCGCACTGGCGCGAAAGCCTTAAAGCCATGCTCAGCGAATATTGGGTGAATGTTTAGTGAATGTTTAGTGAATGTTTAGCCAATATCCAACCTCTACCTCACTAAGACAAACTAAGAAAAAACGGGAAAAAGTATGAAAGCACTGATTCTTTCGGGCGGTAAAGGTACTCGCCTTAGACCCTTGACCTATACAGGTGCCAAGCAGCTCGTCCCGGTCGCTAATAAGCCGATTCTCTGGTACGGCATCGAGAGCCTAGTCGCCGCTGGGATTACCGACATTGGCATTATCGTCAGCCCCGAAACTGGCGCAGAAATTGAGGCCAAAACCGGGACAGGCATTAGTTTTGGAGCCAATATCACCTATATTCGTCAAGATAGCCCAGATGGCTTGGCCCATGCAGTCAAAATTGCTCAGCCCTTCCTGGGGGACTCTGCATTTGTGATGTATTTGGGCGATAACCTAATTCAAGACCAGCTCGCAGAATTTATCGCTGATTTTCAGAGAAAGCCGCTGGCAGCGAGCATTATGCTCAAGCAAGTTGCCAATCCTTCTGCGTTTGGGGTGGCAAAAATCGCCGCTGATGGCAGCGTTGTTGAACTCGTCGAAAAACCTAAAAATCCCCCGTCTAACCTAGCGCTGGTGGGCGTTTATCTATTTTCACCAGCGATTCATCAGGCGATCGCGCAAATCAAACCCTCAGCTCGCGGTGAGCTAGAAATCACCGACGCTATTCAGCAACTCATTGCCACCCAGCAAAAAGTTGTCGCTACAGAGCTATCCGGCTGGTGGCTAGATACCGGAAAAAAAGACGATTTGTTAGAAGCCAACCGGATCATTCTCGATATGTACATGACCGATCCAAATGTGCTGGGCACTGTCGATGAGCGCTGTAAAATCAGTGGCCGGGTGGTGGTGGGTAAAGGCTCACAGCTCACAAATTGTACGGTACGCGGGCCAGTCGTCATCGGCGAAAACTGCCTGCTCGACAACTGCTTTATTGGCGCTTACACCAGCATTGCTGATAGCGTCAGCATGAACAACATCGAAATCGATCACAGTGTCGTACTCAAAGGCGCGAAAATATCAGGCGTTCAGCGGCGCATTGTTGATAGCCTGATTGGTGAAAGAGCCCAAATCATGGTCAGCGACCATCGGCCTAAAGCGCTGCGGTTCATGGTGGGTGATGATTCTATTATTGAACTCACGAGCTAACGAATGGGAGCCGGATATGATGCTGACATCTTCTACTGTTCTAATTTTTTGAGTGCCTAATTTTCCGATATTTTATTTTTTAAATAAAAACCTATGTCAAAACATGTGCTGATTACCGGTGGTGCCGGATTTATTGGGTCAAATTTTGTGCGTCACTGGTGCCAAAATCACCCACCTGAGGGGGGGCGCGTGGTGGTGCTTGATATTTTGGGCTATGCAGGCAATCCGGCCAATGTCGCGGATCTAGAAGCGCAGCATCGGTTCTCTTTGGTAAAAGGTGATATCTGCGATCGCCCGCTCGTCACCGAGCTACTCACCCGCGAAAACATCGATACGGTCATTCACTTTGCCGCCGAATCCCACGTAGATCGCTCTATTTTAGGCCCAGCCGCCTTTGTGCAAACCAACGTAGTTGGCACCTTTACCCTGCTTGAAGCCTTTCGTCAGCACTGGGAAGCGCACTCTAAACCTGCGAACTACCGCTTTCTTCACGTTTCCACAGACGAAGTGTATGGCAGCTTAGAAGCCCATGATCCGGCCTTTACTGAAACCACACCCTACGCGCCTAATAGCCCTTATTCTGCTTCCAAAGCCGGGAGCGATCACCTGGCGCGGGCCTACTTTCACACGTACGGACTGCCGACGCTAATTACTAATTGCTCTAATAACTACGGCCCGTACCAGTTTCCAGAAAAGCTGATTCCTTTGATGTGTCTCAATATTTTGCTCGGCAAGTCGCTGCCGGTATATGGCGATGGCAAAAACGTGCGCGACTGGCTGCATGTGAGCGATCATTGCACCGCGATTGAGACGGTATTACACCAAGCGAATCCGGGCGATACGTACAACATTGGCGGCAATAACCAGGTCAAAAATCTCGATATTGTCCATCAGCTTTGCGATTTGATGGGTGAGTTAGCACCAGCAATGGGGATGGATTTGCCGACAGCGCCGCGTGAACTGATTACGTTTGTGCGCGATCGCCCCGGTCATGATCGCCGCTACGCGATGGATATTTCTAAAATTGAGCGCGATCTCGGCTGGTCACCGGCCTACAACTTTGAAACTGGCCTCAGGCAAACTGTGGAGTGGTACTTACAGCACCGCGATTGGTGGCAGCCGCTGCTCAGTGAGGAGTACAAAGGCTATTACGCAACGCTCTACGGTAGGCGTTGAGAATTCAATTCGACA
>JBGTNW010000164.1:0-3286 GCA_041742865.1 Phormidesmis sp. | reverse complement strand
GCGATCGCCCTTCGAGCCAAAATCCAGGTCGCTTTGAGGTCGATACCGCCGATGGCCGTTCGGGGCGCTCCATTTTGCCTGCGCCGGTGAGTGCCAATAAGCAAACAGGGTTAGCGGCGATGGCCACTGGCGACTATGCCGGAGCTCAAGCTGCCTTTGCAGCGGCGCTGCAAGAGAATCGCAACGACCCTGAATCGTTGATTTACCTTAATAACGCCGAAATTGGGGAGGCTACGGCCTATACGATTGCGGTGTCGGTACCAGTGGGTTCGGCTAGCAATCAGGGCAGTGAGATATTGCGAGGGGCGGCTCAAGCTCAGCAAGCAATCAACCAAGCAGGCGGAATTAACGGGACGCCGCTGAAGGTACTGCTATTTGATGATGGAGATGATCCGCAGACGGCCAGTGCGATTGCCACTGCGCTGTCTGACAGCCCTGACGTGCTGGGTGTAGTCGGTCATTTTTCTAGTGATACGACGCTGGCGGCGGCGGAAATTTATGAGGCAAAAGGTCTGCCGATGATTTCACCGACTAGTACGGCTGTGAAAATCGCCGATGCGGGCAAGTATATTTTTCGCACGGTGCCGAGCGATCGCTTGGCGGCTGCCACGCTATCGCGCTACGTCCTCAGCACATTGAACAAAACTAAGGCCGCCGTTTTCTACATCAGTGAAAGCGTTTATAGCAGCTCTGTGCGCTCGGAATTTACGACTGAGTTACTCAGCAACGGCGGCCAAGTGGTGGCTGATATCGATATCAGTCAGGCCAACTTTAGCGCTGGTCAAGCAATGCAAATGGCCACAACAGCCGGTGCGGATGTGTTAATGCTGGCATTGACCGAGCAGACAGTCGATACCTCTTTGCAGATTTTGGCGCTTAATCAGCAGGCGCTGCCGGTTGTTGGAGGGGATAGCCTGTACGATTTTAAAATTCTAGATGTGGGCCGCAACAACGCGCTAGGGCTGACAGTAGCCGTACCTTGGCACATTCTCAGCCATGCGCAAACGCCATTTGTCGAAGCGTCCCGGTCGCTTTGGGGCGGCGATGTGAATTGGCGCACGGCGACCGCTTATGATGCGGTGATGGCCCTGGCTGCGGGCATTGGTGAAAGCCCCACCCGAGAAGGCATCGAAGCAGCCTTGGCAAATCCAGCCTTAAGCGTAGAAGGCGCGACTGATCCAATCCGTTTTTTGCCGTCGGGCGATCGCAATCAACCCTCACAGCTTGTAACCGTTGAGGTGGGAAATCGCTCTGGCACCGGCTATGACTTTGGGCCCGTACCTTAAGTTCGGCACCCTAGGCTGGTCGGTATTCTAGCGCTGAGCCGTTAGCGCCTTGCCCACAGATCGTAAATTGACAGGACAATTTCGGCCACGATTAAAATCACGATATACCACTCCACTCGGTGGCTGCTATCGCGCTGCATCACCCCTAAAGACGTTTCAACCGTCTTAGAAATCAGATCTAGCTTTTGCTCTAGGCTGACCAAGCGCTCTCGTAGCTCGTATTCGTTTGCTAAGCGCACATAAAGCCGGTCTAGTTCTGGATAGTCCCAAATCGGATCGGGCTTTTCGCCTACTTCAACAATGCCCAGCATTTTTTGCTGAATCAGCAGCGTGCCGCCAATGTAGCTAAGCAGCTCTTTTTCTTTGGGTGGACGCAAGTTTTTCCCTTGAATGGCGGTTGTAAAAGGTTTGATTTGCTCAAATAAGCTCGATACCTCAGTTTCGTAATATTCCAGCACGACACTTTTGCCCAAAGCTTCAGCGACAATTTGCAGCCGTTCGGCGCTGCATTCTTGGAGCCAAAGCAGGTTGCCTTCTAGGCGCTCTTTGACCTGGGGGCAAAAGGCGATCGCCAGCGTTTCCGCAGAGGTTGAGGTGAGTCGTTCACGGATATGAGGCTGCAATGAGGCGAGTAGATCAGCTTCTTCTGCCACGCTGAGATCAAACGTCACCACGACGCCGTAGCGCAACAGCACGGCGCAGCCACTCGCACCGGCTCGCACGATTAAGGGATTAGTTGCGAGCATGGGTAAGCCCTCAAGGGCTTTGACGGCGATTCGTTCACCGACAATGTAGGCGCGCACGGCAATCGCGTCCCTATTTGACCAATCAACCCCGACAGCGGGAATCAGCGTTTGAGAATCGGTGTTTTGAGCGGCAATAGCGTTCAGAGAAAGCATAAAAAATAGTGACCTTCCGTAAAACGGTCGGCTTTATTTGAAAAGTTAAGTTATCTAACTTAAGGATATACAGTTTGCCGCTGTGATGGCTTATAGCGTTTCTCACTGGACTAGCGTACAGAGACTCTGTGAAACCTTTCCGGCCCAACAGGCCAAGTGAGTCGCGGCGTACGAATGCATCCGCACGCCGCTATAGGATAGGCGATTTATTCGAGCTTATCGCCACTGATGATAAAAATGGGATCAACAGTTGCAAAGACCTGGCGATTGCCTCTCGTTTCTAAGCGATTGATCACAGGCTGGGCGACTTCAATATTTCGCATATGCAGCGCTGCGAGGGTTTGAGAAGCGGTGTAAAGGGCTTCTAGGTTGCTGGCGGTGACAACAATGCGCCCACCCATTGCGAGTTTTTGCCAAGCGGCTTCGAGCGTACTCTGGAGCGGTGCACCTTCGATTAAAACGCAGTTGGGCGTGCCTGCTATCTGGTTTAAGCATTCAGGGGCATTACCTGAAATGACATCGACGTTGGTGACTTCAAAGCGATCGCAGTTGGTTTTAATCAGCTTAGCCACCTCTTCATCGCGCTCAACGGCGGTAATTTTGCCGCTAGGGCATAGCAGCGCTGCTTCAATCGTCACCGTGCCTGTGCCTGCGCCGATATCCCACAGGTGCGCATCGGGCTTGAGCCGCAAGTAGCCCATCACCAGCAATCGCACTTCTCGCTTGGTCAACGGAATGCCGGGGAGCTGCTGAAAAAGCTGATCAGGAATGCCGGGAGTCGCATAGGGCCAAAGTGCAGACATATGTTAAGCCAAAGTATTCAGAGCGTTTAGGGGCAGTATGTATGGCTTTAAGCGTTGATACTAGCAGGATGCGGTTAGCTAGGTTTGGACTATTTGGATGGTTTTTAGGCTCGGATCCTGGCAGCCGGTGATTGAGCCGCCTGCGGCCAAAATGGTTTGAAGGTAATCCAATGCCTCTGAGGTAATGGGCTCTCCAGGCAGTAAGAGCGGAATGCCGGGTGGGTAGGGGCAGATGGTCTCAGCGCAGATCTGGCCGATGGATTGCTGACAAGCGATCGCCTCAGAATCCGCAAAAAAA
>JBGTNW010000163.1:0-6495 GCA_041742865.1 Phormidesmis sp. | reverse complement strand
AATCACAATCAGCGCAAAGTTGTTGATGCCTCGATTGACTAACCAGCCCACCGGCTCAAAGCCGAGAGCCACGACAATCGCATTCAGCACGCCAATTTGCTCACTGCCCAGCGGGCGATAGGCATAGATAAAGCGCCAAATGACGCTAGCACCGACAAACGAAATCGCCATGGGCAAAAAGATTAGCGACTTAGCAAAGGGCTCATACTTCACTCGATCAATGAGCACTGCAATCACTAAGCCGAGCCCAACACTTAAGCCTGTAACCAACACCAGCCACAGCAAATTGTTGCGAAAGGTAATCAGCATATCGGGCGCAGTCAGCGCAAACAGATAGTTGCTGAGCCCCACAAACTCGGTTGAATTCCCGTTGAAAAAGCTGAGGTAAAAGGTGCGAATCGTCGGAATAACGAGATATCCGCCCAGCAGCAGCATAGATGGCCCGACATATATCCAGGGCAGCACGCGCAGTCGAGCCCGCTGTGGCAAGACTTTTTCGACTAGAATATTGAGTCCGTAAAAAACAGCAATGACGCCGCCTGAACCTAGGGCGATCGCTAACAGTGCCTGTAAAACCAGCGCCACATTACTATTCATTACACTCACCTTTTAAAACAACTGCTCCCAACGGCTTTTTCACGGCTTTTTCCCTCTTTTCGCTTCTCTTTATCAATTCTCTTTTCACGGATCTTTTTACTGGTATTTTACTGGTCTTTTTAACGGCTCACTCACCTAAGCCACCAACGTCCGCACTGTCTCCTTCCGGCCAATAATATTCAATTTGATCCGTGACTTCCGCCGCCGAAGAGCCTGCGACAAAATTCATCACGCCCGTCCAAAATGTTCCGGTGCCAACCGCACCGGGCATCGCATCCGAACCGTCGAACTGCACAATCGCGGCTGAAGTTAACAGTTCAGCTTGCTTTCGACTCATCTCATCTGGATAAATGCTCAGATCAACTTGTTTATTAGCCGAGAGAAAGTTACCCTCAGCCGCCCAGATCTCATGTGGCGTAGGCGTTGCCATATAGGCCATGAGCTGCCGCGCTTCCGGTGTGTCGTTGAGCATGGCAAAAATATCGCCTGCTACTAGCAATGAATTGGCATACTGCGGATCGATATCGGGCGTTGGGAAAAAGTCTACATCTTCGATTAGCGTCACATCTTGAGGAAAAAAGCTCGTAATAAAGTTGCCTTGTCGATGCATAAAACAATCTGGCTGACCCTGACTATCTCGGGTAAACAGGCCGTTGGGTGACTCGCCCCAAGGAATGCTGAGTGCGCCGGTTTTGCCGCCCCATACATATCCGGGCGTTCGCACAATCTCCCCAAAATACTCAAATGCTGTTTGTACTTCCGGTGCATTAAACGGCACCTCATGATCAACCCATTGGGCATAAAATTCTGGCCCAGCTGTGCGCAGCAAAATCTCCTCTATCCAGTCAGTTGCAGGCCAGCCTGAAGAGTTACCGCCCTCTAGCCCCAAGCACCAAGGCGTCCCGCCTTCTGCTACGATTCTGTCACTGAGCGCAATCATCTCAGCCCAGGTTTCGGGAATCGCATAGCCGCGCGTTTCAAATTGATCAGGTGAGTACCAGACTAAGCTTTTGACCGCAGAACGGTACCAAATTCCGTAGACTTTGTCATTGACGGTAGAGAGATCAATCCAGCTCTGCGGATAGTACTGCGCCAGTTCTTCTGGGCTAATGACCTCATCGAGCGGCACCAATGCGCCCTCTTCGGCCAGCGACTTCATCAGTCCGGGCTGCGGAAACATGGCCACATCTGGCGAATTACCCGAATCTACCCTGACGGGCAACAGCGTCGTAAACGCATCAGTGCCCTCATAAACAACAGTAATGCCGGTTTCTTCTTCAAACGGCACTAAAGCGGCTTCTAACTGCGCTTGCTCATTGCCGACAAAAGCTCCTAACACCGTTACCGTCCTTGTCCCTGCGGTTTCATTAGCGGCCTGGTTAGCGGCTGAATCTGTTGAATTAGAAAATTGGCTACAGCTAGCTAGGGGTAAGCAAATGGCTAAGCAGGTGGCTAGCTTCTGTGTCAATGACGGGCCTTTACGCGCTGATGATGAGGCTTGAAATGGAAAAAACATACTCTTAAACTCGTCATTAAACTTTTGATTAAACGCTTCATTGAAATGCTGGGCTTGCGCTTAAAACGGAATTGAAGATTAACGGCTTCAAACTGTCTAAAATTTGTCGTCAATTTCTCATTAAAGAATCAATCATCGTCAATAAAAATGAGAATTTTGATAGGCCAACTACTTCTAAAGTTAAAGTTTAATGCAGGCAATTTGGCCTATCTTAAGAGAGAATTATGAAATTTCAATACAAAACTTTACAGCTTTCGTGAGAGGCTTCAAATGAGATTGCTGGCAATGCCAAAATTGCCAAATGGCGTTTCAATCCGATATTCTCACTGACAAATGGCTGATTGATGACTATTTCTATGTTGAGCCTGATGTAAAGTCGAATCTGGAGTCAAATTTCAAAAGAATGTCTGTTTCTACCAGTGCTGCTCTGCCAAGTTATCGGGTTCGTACCAGCGATCGCGCCAAACACGTATCGATTAAAATTTCGGTCGCGGGCGAGGTTGAAGTGGTAGTACCGCCCAAGTTCGACCAGGCTAAGCTGCCCGCAATTTTAGAAAAGCGACGAGACTGGATTGTAAAAACGCGATCGCGCTTGCTCACCCAAGCTCAAAGCACCGCCACCGACTGGCAAGTCGAAAAGCCCAACACCATCACCTTTCGCTGGCGATCTAACAACCTAGACGCCCTAGACGATCTCAAACCGTCCAAATCAACCGTAGCCAGGGGTTTTGCCCCGCAAAAAAAAGCGGTTCAAGACCTGGAAATTTGGAACATCACCTACCAACCCAGCGATCAGAGTAACCAAACCATTTGCATTCCAGCTTTGGGCAACCGGCTCACCATTCAAGGCAACACCGAACACCTCTCCCACTGCCAAGCCGTGCTCCGAAAATGGCTCATTCACCGGGCTCATCGCGATTTGGCCCCGTGGCTACGTCAGCTCGGCTACGAACTCAATCTTCCCTGCCGCCGCATCTCCGTCAGAGGTCAAAAAACGCGCTGGGCAAGCTGCTCTAGCCAAAAAGACATCAGCCTTAATTACAAGCTATTGTTTTTACCCCGTCCCTTGGTTCACTACGTCCTTGTCCATGAGCTTTGCCACACCGTTCATATGAACCACTCACCCGCTTTTTGGGCCTTAGTCGGCGAAAAGCAGCCCAACTACTCACAGTGGCGCGCCGAAATCAAGCAAGGCTGGCGCTACGTGCCTCGCTGGGTCGAAGCTCAATAAGGCTACAGAAAGGCTAAAGACATGCAGCTAAAGACGACTCCTCACAGCGGCTATCACCGGCAAACGCCCTCCAACAGATTTTTTGAAGGCTGGTACTTCCGCCTCACCTTGCCTGATTTGGCCCTCACGTTTGCCTTCATGTACTCCATTGACGACCCAGCGGGCGGCACAAACCAAAGCGGCGGCGCAGCTCAAATCCTGGGTGGGCCGCACGACACTTACTACTGCCGCACCTTGCCAGACGTCCGCAATTTTTGGGCATGGCCGCATCAGTTAGGGTTAGGCCATTGGCGTCAGGCCACTGCCAGCAAGGCCCAAGCCCTGCCGCCCGAAGCGTTTGCAACGCTTGTGCAAGAAGGCTATCAGGTCAGCACCGCCAATGGCATTCAGCATCACCAAGGCAAGCTCCTGCTGCCTTCGGGTAAAGTGCAGGCTGAGTGGCAGTATCAGGTAGTCCCCGTAGAAGGCTGGGGCGGCACAAGGCAAAAAGCAACGGCTGGCTGGCTTTCTTATTTACCCCTGTTCGAGCCTGGTTGGCAGGTACTGATGGCGCATGGGCTAGCCTCTGGCTGGATCCTATGGCGAGATCAAACCGAAGGCTTTAATGCGCCGCCAGTGCGCTACAGCTTTGAAAAAGTGCCTGCCTATGCCGAAAAAAACTGGGGCGGCGCTTTTCCGGCCAAGTGGTTTTGGCTGCAATGTAATGCCTTTCCCGATCAGCCGAGATTGAGTATCACAGCCGTTGGCGGCGTGCGTGATTTGCTCCTGCTCAATCGCCCCGTCTTAACCGAAAATGTGGGCTTAATTGGCATTCACTATCAAGGGCAGTTCTACGAATTTTCATCCCTTGAATCGATGGCCTTTGCTTGGGAGGTGGATCCTTGGGGCTACTGGCACATGGAAGCCCAGAACGACTGCTACCGAGTCATGCTCACTGGCCACGCCACTGATTTGGGCACACAGGTCCGAGTTCCGACCCAAACGGGCCTTAAGTTTCTGTGTAGAGACACCACCCACGGCAAGCTACAGATTCAGCTTTGGCAGCGCTCAGGTTCATCAGAAACCCTGATTCTCAGCGCGACCAGCTTGCTCGCCGGGTTAGAAATCGGTGGCGACCCTTGGCATGAACGCTGGAGCTATAGCTTGGGGGCCAAATAAAATAGAAGCATCTTGGTATAGTATTTGGTGAGATTAGCCTAGCTATTTATGCCATCGGCAAATCTTTTGGGGCTGTGGCTCAGATGGATAGAGCAAGCGCCTCCTAAGCGCTAGGTCGCGCGTTCGAATCGCGCCAGTCCCGTTTTTTCGCTAAGTTGTAACAACATCACTGTCAAAAAGGCTGCTAGTCATGGCTAAAGTCATTGCGATCACAAAATCTGCGGCAACCCTAGCGGACGTTGAGGATCGCTTTCAGCTGAGTCGTAGTGAAGATTCTGCTTTTTTTGAAGAATGGCAGGGTGCTTTTTCTGAAGCAAATGATTCAGAGGCGACTGCTTTAGCAAGTTTGTACAAGCGGTTGCAATACCACCGAGCAGATGGTGAGCTATTGGAAGGGGCCGTCATGCTACTGGTTGCTTCGCCGCTATTAGAGTTGGCCGGATTTTATGATTTCCCTTACAAGCTCAAGTCAGAGGCTAGTGTTGAAATCATCATTGATGATAGTGAAGAAATTCTGCGAGGTCGAATTGATGCGCTGATTGTGCAAGATCAGCTCTGGGTGTTGGTGCTAGAGGCGAAGAAAACGACTATTCCCTTGCGTTCAGCTTTGCCACAATTGCTCAGCTATCTGATGGCAAATCCACAGCCTAAACAGCCTCTATTTGGCATGTTGACCAATGGAGATGAGGTTTTGTTTGTGAAGCTGGTGCAGCAGTCTAGCGCTCAGGCCAATGTTCAGGCCGACGCTGAGGCTGGCGCTCGATATGACTTATCGCGATCATTTTCACTCTATACAGTTAGCAGCGAAATCAATAGTGTCTTTCAGATTTTAAAGAAGCTTGGCCCGAGGCTTGTTTAGAGGCTGCATCTGCCTACTTTTATTGGCTTAGGGGCACAAGCTCATTCTATCGACACAAAATGAGTGGCAGGGCTGTAGAAGAGGCTTGCCGTTGAGATTGGGTATTGATAGCGACTGGAACTCTTTTGGCATTGAATTTTGCATTTGAGAACCCTGGCGCTAGCTGACTTAGGATCTGCGCGGCTAGTGTGCTTACATCGCAGGCTAAGGCTGAGGTTTTAGCGTCTGTTTGGGTATTGGCGATCGCTTGAAAGTGATGCAAAATCCTGATCAGCGGCGGGACAATCCGACTGCCAAATTTAGGCAGCTTGCGCGCGACTTGAGCGCGTACGTGCGCTGAATCAGTGGTGATAAACAAATGCAGCGTAAACCCTAAAAACTCTTCAAAGCTCCAATCTTGAGCGTTTTCAACAATACCTTCAACCCCGGATAAGGTGCAAATGCTCAGCCAGTCTTCACCTTGAAGGCTATGCTGGGCTTGTAGTTCGCTCTGTTGAGCGGCTGGTAAAGACATCGCTGATAGAGGCATATGGCTAAATGACAGCTCGAAGCTGATTGTAGACTTCAGTAAATCGTCGGCTTGGGTAATCCTGGTTAAAACTGGAATAGGGCGGCTTTGAAGAAAAAACAATCTTCAAATAAAAATTTGCTTTGGATAATTGGCTAGGTAGATATCACTAAGCAATTATCAAAAGGCGATTATTAAGGGGATTTAAGGCTCAGCAGCAGGCACGCTTGAAGCACGATTGAATCAGTACCTGCTTGCGGTTTCTACTTAAGTTTTACAACGTTGCAAACTGTATTGCAAGCTACAGATCCAAATAATTGACTACTTTTTTGCAGGTTTCCTGACATTTCGTTTGGCTGATCCGTTTTGCTGATTATTGAGCTAAAACTGTTGATCTAGAAAGTCGGGGTGACGCTTGGCTGAACGTCAGCAAATTAGCGAGTCGCGTGTAAATCATGTACCGACGCCCTCATCCCCTAGCCCCATCTCCCAGTCATGGGATTTGTCAACGGCTAGACACAAAACTCCCAACGAGGAGATATATGGCTCCTCAGCAGGTTCTGAGAGGTAAAAGGAATAAGGGCTCAATAGGCTCTTGATGAGAGTGTTTACAGGATTCTTCTGCG
>JBGTNW010000162.1:0-2066 GCA_041742865.1 Phormidesmis sp. | reverse complement strand
TGATACTGCACCAAATAACCCGATGCACTTTTATCAAAGCTGGCAAAATCAGCTCGCTTACGGCTTAGCACTTGTTGAATTTGAGAAGGTTTAATCGCCATCAGCATCGCCTGAAAGATAGTCGATGTGTGAACAGACGTACTATCTATAACGGCCTTAGTATACTAGAGAATACTAGAGAGCTTCCGACAAATCATGGTCACCGTCATGGTTGTCAGCATGAAATGGTCAGCCTGACATAGAGCGTGGGTGTGAATCAATTCAGAATGTAAATCAGTGTGTCAATATGCTTAACATTCGGGGGGTGTGAGTATTCTTCCTTGAGAGGTAATGATACGATTTTTCCATTGGATTACTCATTTTGTGGAGCATAAGCCCTTGGCACTTCGGGTCGCAGTTATAGGCGCAGGTCCTGCTGGTTCTTCCGCCGCTGAAACACTGGTCAAAGCTGGCATCGAAACCTACTTATTTGAGCGCAAGCTAGATAATGCAAAGCCATGTGGTGGCGCAATTCCACTTTGTATGGTCGATGAGTTTGATCTGCCGCCCGAGATCATTGATCGTCGGGTTCGCAAAATGAAAATGATTTCGCCCTCTAATGTTGAAGTGAATATTGGCGGCACCCTCAACGATGACGAATATATTGGCATGTGCCGCCGAGAAGTGCTAGATGGCTTTTTGCGCGATCGCGCTCACAAGCTTGGAGCCAAGCTGATCAATGGCACCCTGCACAAGCTAGAAATTCCGAGTAACGACAAAGACCCCTACATTTTGCACTACGCGGATCACGCCAAAGCAGGCTTGCAGGGCGAAGCCAAAACCCTCAAAGTAGACATGGTAATTGGCGCAGACGGCGCGAATTCACGAGTAGCCAGAGCCATCGACGCGGGCGACTATAACTACGCGATCGCCTTCCAAGAGCGCATTCGTCTACCCCAAGACAAAATGGCCTATTACGAAGAACTCGCTGAAATGTACGTCGGTGACGATGTTTCACCTGACTTTTACGCTTGGGTCTTCCCCAAATACGATCACGTCGCTGTGGGCACCGGCACCATGCGCCCCAACCAAGCGCGCATTAAAGAATTACAGCGCGGCATTCGCGCCCGCGCCGCCAAGCGCCTAGAAGGCGGCGAAATCATCAAAGTCGAAGCCCATCCAATTCCTGAGCATCCGAGACCTCGCCGCGTGGTTGGCCGCGTTGCCCTCGTCGGCGATGCCGCCGGTACCGTTACCAAGTCTTCGGGTGAAGGCATTTACTTTGCGGCCAAATCTGCCCGCATGTGCGCCGAAACCATTGTTAAGTATTCGGAAAACGGTGCACGGGCACTCACTGAAACCGAGCTGAAGCGCTACATCAAGCAGTGGGACAAAGAATATGGTCTCACCTACAAGGTGCTCGATATCTTGCAGCGCGTGTTCTATCGCAGCGATGCATCTCGCGAAGCCTTTGTTGAAATGTGCTCAGACATTGATGTGCAAAAGCTGACCTTTGACAGCTACCTGTACAAAACTGTCGTGCCTGCCAACCCGCTAATCCAGATGAAAATCACGGCAAAAACGGTGGGCAGTCTGCTACGCGGTTATGCCTTAGCGCCCTAAGCATCGGCTAATTTGCGGTATTCTCTTTGTCTTAAGCGTCTTCTGAAGTCAGAAGGCGCTTTTTTTGTCAGAGCGTTTTTTATTAATCAATCAGGGTAAGCATGCAACAGGAGGGATCCGCTTGGTTTGAAGTAGGCAAGGCTTTCTTCAGGACCAGTAGCCAAAGGGGGAGAGACTTGGCGGTGCTAGCCGCGATCGCGTACAAACAAACCCACGGCCACCTGCGCATTCTCGACGCCATGACCGGCTGCGGCGTTCGATCTTTGCGCTACGCCCTAGAGGCCCAAGCGGATCAAGTCTGGGCAAATGAAGGGAATCCAGACTTAGGCGCTGGCCTTCAAACAAACCTCAGCCGAGCCCTATCGCCTGCCCGCTACCGGCTAACGCATCAAGACGCCAACGCCGTTTTTTTTGACTGCTATCAGCGCCAAGATTTTTACGATTTGATTGATATCGATAGCTTT
>JBGTNW010000161.1:0-3924 GCA_041742865.1 Phormidesmis sp. | reverse complement strand
ATTGGCAAAAGTGTGAATCCGGTGACGCAAACAGGGGGACGCATTTTGCACTGGGGGAAGGTGGTGGCTGCGGGAACACCGCCGTTTCATGCTCGCGATGAGGGGACGTAGGTTGACCAAGCATTGGTTGACCAAGCATTGGGTAACAAAGCAAATGAGTAAGGTGAATCAGTCGGCGATATGCGTTTTTTATTTTTAGTGAATGATGCAAGTGACTTGAAGCCTGCTCAAACAACGGCGATGTTGATAGCAGCGGCAGCTAGGCAGCATGAGGTGTGGGTTAGCGGCGTCAATGGGATTTCGGGTCGAGACCATAGCCCGAATGGTAGCCATTGCCCCAGCCAGATCTGGGTCTATGCCAAGCGGGTAATAGCAAGTGCTGGTGATGATTTAGCAGCGGTCATCGGGGCCATTCATCACCAGCCTTGGAAAACGGTGGCGCTCGAAGCTGCGACGCTCGATATTCTGTTCATTCGCACTAATCCAGCCCGTGATTTGGCTAGAAGCGGGCTGCATTCAGCGGCGATCAGCCTAGCGCAATTAGCCGAAGCTAGAGGCGTATGTGTGCTCAACCGGCCCGATGGCTTGGTTCGAGCAGCGACCAAACTTTATCTGTTGGAAATGCCTGCTTTTACCCGTCCGCCAACGCTTGTCAGCGCCCAGCGAGAGCAGATTGTTGACTTTATTGAACGGTTGCCTGGATCTGCGGTACTTAAGCCAATTCAGGGGACTCGTGGCAATGATGTGTTTTTTGTGGGGGCGATCGCCGATCAGAATTTGAACCAGATAATCGATGTGATTTTGCGGCAGGGACTGGTGATGGTGCAAGGCTGCATTCCAGGGCAGGGCGATACGCGGGTGATAGTGGTAAACGGTGAGGTGCTAGAACTATCGGGAAAACCAGCAGCGATTCATCGGCTGCCCCAAAAGGGAGACTTTCGCAGTAATCTTCATGCGGGAGGAACGGCTCAGCCCGGTGTGGTGACGGCACAAATGCGGCAGGTGGTGGCAGCGATCGCTACGCATTTAATCCGGGACGGATTGTTTTTAGTAGGGCTTGACTTCATCGGCCATCAGCTCATAGAAATCAATGTGTTTAGCCCAGGCGGGCTGAGAGACGCTGAGCGCTTTACGGGCCAAGCGTTTGCTGAGAAAATTATTCGAGCTGCCATTCAGCAAACGCCTATTTGAGCATAGATGTAGCCTAAAAGCTTCGGTATAAAGCCATTACAGCTCTCGCAACCAGGCTCTAAATTCGCCGACTAATTCCAAATAGTCCTTTTCCATCGCCTGCTGTAAAAAGAGTTCGACTGCCTTTGCCTCTACCTTAGGAAACGCCAAACTGCTCTCAATAGCAGTATAGTTTTCTCCTTGCAAAGCCAGGAGCGTCAAGGTCTGCCCATCGTATCGCCAAATTTCCGGCACCTGCAAGGCAGCGTAGACCTGTTCGCGGTGCCTAGATCGGCTAGTAATATCTACCTCAATCACCAGATCAGGCGCGGGATCTTGAGTCAGATCTATTCGCTTCTTGCCCTTGACAGTTTGAATTTTGCTAACGGTTAGATAAAAACACTCATCGGGCTCGGAACCACTCACGAGGTCTTCCCTTTCAAGTGTTGTTGAGCCTAAAGGATAAAGGCTAATCACAAACTCTTCAGCCAACGTTTCAACAAATCGACCCATGACTTTTTTGTAGTATTCGTGCTCTGGGGAGGGAGCCATAATTTCAAGTACTCCCTGGTAGTAGGTCAATCGCAGGTTGCGATTATCTGGCTCGGCCTTAATCAGTTGATAGGTATGCCAGCTAATGCCCGAAAGCTTTACTCGTTGATCAACAAGCGGAAATTTGAGGGGAAATGTGCTGACCATCTTTAGCGGCCGATCGCTCCAGCGAGAAAGGACTGTCACCATGGCCCCATCTTATCAGCCATCTAGATCAGCCCTCTAGATATCACGGACGAAGCGGCTTCTAGCCTTTAGAATTGAGGTAAGCATTAAAATTATTTCGCCTGAGCCATTCATGACTTCGAGTTCGCCTGAGTCTACTGTTTTGCCATCACTTCAGGCGCAGTCGCGATCGCTCTCCGACCGACTAACCAGCCTGCTCAACCGGCTTCAGCTATCGCCTGAGGGGCTAGTTTTCCTCACCGCGCTGCTGATTGGCAGTGGGGCCGGAACAGCAATGGTAATTTTTCACTATTGGATAGGTTTTTGTGAAGCGATCGCCTTTGACAGCATTCTCAATCAGCTCTCAGTGTGGGGCGGCTGGACAGTAGCGCTCATCCCCGCACTAGGTGGACTCTTAGTCGGGCTGTTGCGCTGGCGCTACCCTACTGGCTTAGGCCAAGGCATTTCAACCCTGCTGAGCGATCCGCAGTTTGGCATGGGCGAAACGAGTCCGGCGGGTTCTCTTTTTCGACTGGTGCTGACGCTGGTAGCAGCGGGCATTTGCTTAGGTAGCGGCGCTTCACTAGGGCCAGAAGGGCCGAGTGTTGAAATTGGCGCAATGATAGGGCTGTTGCTAGCTCAGCTGTTTCAAGTCTCTCAATCGCGGTACCGGCTGTTGCTCGGAGCCGGGGCCGCAGCCGGGCTAGCGGCAGGGTTTAATGCGCCGATTGCCGGCATTTTTTTTGCGCTAGAAATGGTGTTGGGCACCGTGTTTACCGCGCCTAGCATCAGCTTAATTTTGCTTTCGGCAGTGGTCGCTACGATTGTCTCCAAAGCTAGCTTTGGATCAGATCTGCTGTTTGGGCTACCGGCCTATCAGGTAATCAGTGATTGGGAATGGGGGCTATACGTAGGGCTCGGAATCCTAGCCAGCGGGCTTTCGCTATTGCTGATCCAGTCTATTCAAACCGCTAGAGCCTGCTTCGAGCAAGTAGCGTTTCGCTGGCTACCGATGAATCCATTGGCCCAGATCCCAACGCCGCTCAAGCCGATGCTGGGCGGGTTGATAGTAGGGAGTGCGGCGCTGTCTTTGCCGCAGGTGCTAGGAGTGGGCTACGGTACGCTCGAGCTTATTTTAAAAGATGCGTTTCCTACTGAGTTGTTGGGGCGGCTGATGCTTGCAAAAGTTGGCCTAACGGCGATCAGCTTGGGCAGTGGCTTGGTGGGCGGCATTTTTGCCCCGGCGCTCATGGTGGGCGGCTGCTTTGGCAGTCTGTATGGTCATGTGCTGTCGGCCTGGATTCCGGCTGATCTGTTTGCTATAGCTCCCCCTTCTGCCTATGCTACTGTCGGCATGGCGGCGGTTTTAGCGAGCACTGTGCGGGCCCCTTTAACGGCCATCATTTTGCTGTTTGAAATGACTCAAAATTATCAAATTGTGTTGCCTTTAATGCTCTCGGTTGGCACGAGTGTTTGGCTCGTGGATCTAGTTACGGCAACTCAAACCGTTGAAAAATTAGATCTGCCTCAAATGGGCGTCAACTTGAAAAAGCAAGATGGCTCTGCGTATCTTAATGAGCTGCTGGTTGAAGATCATATGAGAACAAACTATTTGAGCGTTGCAGCCACAAGTTCTTTGCTCGAAGCCGCAGCGGCGATGCTGGCCACTAAGCAGCTCACGGCTTTGGTGTTTACCGAGCAGCAGCAGCTCTGTGGGATTATTTCTTTGGGCGATGTTCGCAAGCAAATTGTGCCAGCGATCGCACATTCTGAAAAAAACTTATCAATAAAGTTCACCGATTCAGCCGAACCCGATTCAGCCGAACCCGATTTAGATAAGCCCGATGCCCATGAACCCAATCTAGAGATCATTTTGCAACAGCTGGTTGAACAAGTCTGCACGTCTGAAGTGGTCTGTATTTACAGCCAGGATTCTCTTGCTAAAGCGCAGAAAGAAATGAGCGCACGCGGGCTCTATTTGCTGCCGGTCGTCACGCCTGACAATCCTCGCCTTGTGCTGGGTGTCATTGACACCCA
>JBGTNW010000160.1:0-1827 GCA_041742865.1 Phormidesmis sp. | reverse complement strand
AGATGTCTCCAGCCGACGATGCTACGGCTGCTACTGATGAGTCTGAGAGCGCAGATGGCGCTGAGATTGTGTCATCTAGTAATGACAGTAATTTACCGGCAGATGAACCGACTACGGCTGATCTAGCACCAGTGGCAGTTTCTAATACGCCTCAAACGTCGGGTTCACCCGCTAGGCTGCGCCAAGATCTCGGCGCGGAGCGCATTGATGTATTCCGCAACCCTACCGCAGACGAAGCACCGCTACATTATGGGTTGCCGGGCGATCGCGTTACCACCTTTCAATCCACCCAAGGCAGCGATGGCAATGCCTGGATTCTTGTGCGATTTGAGTCGGGGGCCGAAGGCTGGATCGCTCAGTCGTTGGTTACCAGCGCTGAACCTACCGCCTCATCTACGAATACCGCTGATCCTGCTGCTAGCGCCGCAGGTGCTACCGCAGGTGAGCTAGTTGGCCCTCCCGGCGCTCAAATCAATGTCTACGCCAGCCCATCGACTGCCGCCAACTCCCCTCACTATGGCCTCTCTGGCGATGTGGTCACAATCCTTAACGCCACTCCAGGCAACGATGGCAATACCTGGTACCAAGTTAAGTTTGCTTCCGGCGCAAGCGGTTGGATCAGCGCCAGCTATCTCTATCCTTACTAAGGCTTCGTTATGTTAACGTCGTCGCCGCTCACTTTCTGGCCCTCTTCTTTACTCTTCTCTTACTCTATAAAGATATGACCCAAACTGCTCTCATTACGGGTGCATCTAGCGGCATCGGCCTAGAACTTGCTAAAGTCTTTGCCCGCAATCAGCACAACCTCATCTTGGTCGCCCGCAGCGAAGACAAACTCAATGCGCTACAGCAAGACCTATCTCAGCAATACAACATCGACGTGGTTGTTTATGCCTGCGATCTCACTGATAAAGACGCAGGCGCTCACCTCTTTAGCCATGTTCAAGCGCAAAATCTCACGGTAGACGTGCTGGTCAATAATGCGGGCTATGGCGACTATAGCGAGTTTGCCAGCAGCGAATGGGAGAAAATCCAAGGCATGATTTTGCTCAACGTATTGGCGCTTACGCATCTCACTCGACTGTTTTTACCGGCGATGATCGCTCAAAGTCGTGGCAAGGTTCTCAATGTCTCTTCTACCGCTGCTTTTCAACCTGGCCCGATGATGGCGGTTTACTTTGCGAGCAAAGCCTATGTGCTTTCGTTCAGTGAAGCGATCGCGGCTGAAACCGAAGCGCAAGGTATCAGCGTCACCGTACTTTGCCCCGGCCCCACCCAATCCGACTTCATCAGCACCGCCAACATGGATAACATGGCGTTAGCCAATAGCACCTCTACCAACAAAATTCCAACCGCTGCCGAAGTCGCCGAATTTGGCTACAGCGCCCTACAAAAAGGCCAAGTTGTCGCGGTACATGGCCTTGTTAATCAGCTCCTCACGTTTTCGACCCGGCTACTGCCCAGAGGGCTATTGCGCAAAGGCGTTAAGCAATTCATGGCCTCAAAATAAAGCCGCTTAGCCAAAACCTCTCAAATGAAATTAGCGCCAAGGCCACCGCACCTTAAAAGAAATTGAGTCTTGTGAGCGATCAACTGACTCTAGCGCTGGCAGCTTAATCTCGGGCGTTTTGATATCCGGTGTTTTGGTGTCCGGTGTCTCGATTTTTAAAGCTGGCGGGTGACTCAATTCCCCTTTTTCCAAGCCCGGTTTTTGCCAACGCCCAGCATTACTGGCAGCAGCTAGACCCATTCCCCCCAAAATCAGCCCCATGCCTGACATCTGCACGCTGCCCAACTGGGTAACCCACTCAAACAGCTCCACCCCTA
>JBGTNW010000159.1:0-22445 GCA_041742865.1 Phormidesmis sp. | reverse complement strand
GAAAAGGCCGGATGCCAATGATAGCCAACGGCTTCCGGGCACTTAATCAGCGACAAGCCGTTGTTTTTTAGCCGCACGCCGAGTTCTAGATCTTCCCAGCCATATTGCGTAAACTGCGCGTCAAACAGGCCCGCTTCTAGCAGCCAGCGCTTGGCAATAGCCACATTCCCGGTCGCAAAAAACGCCCGCGAATAGTCCGTTACTTTAAAGCTTTCCGTCGTAGGCGCTTCAAAATTACAGGTATTCACCACCCGACCATAGGTAAAAACGCGCTCATTACCCTGTCTGTAAGCGGTTGTTAGCGCGTCGGCATGATGCTGCAAAAAGCCGTCTAGCACCACCAGATCGCTATCGATAAAAATAATCGTATCGCCCTCGGCTTTTTGCACACCGAAATTGCGAGCGATCGCTGCGCCCTCATGATTTTGCTCGTATAGCTTCACATGCGGCAACTCATCGGCATTGTGTTGAATCCACTCCACCGTGCCATCTGTTGAGCCATCGTCTACCAGCACAATTTCGTAGCCTTTGACAGGGCCATCAGAGCGCAGTATCTGATGCTCCATCGCCCGCAAACACTTCTCTAAAATCGGCTGACGGTTATACGTCGGAATGACAACGCTGAAAAACATAGACCTTATGATGTTCCGGTTTCCTCACATTCTATTTCATCCTTTCGCGCTCAGCGGCCTTCTGTCGGTCGCATCCTGCCATAATATGAAGCTGATCACCTCATAAACGGTACAACCAAGCTATGGGTCTTGCAGATAAAGTCGTTTTGGCATATTCAGGCGGCGTAGATACGACCGTATGTATCCCTTACCTCAAAGAAAAGTACGGCGTCAAAGAAGTTATTACCCTAGCGGCTGATCTCGGCCAAGGTGACGAGCTAGAGCCGATTCGGCAAAAGGCACTAAAATGCGGTGCGAGCGAATCGGTCGTCACCGATGTCACTGAGCCTTTTATCACCGACTACGCCTTTCCGGCGATTCAAGCTAACGCCCTTTACGAAAATCGCTACCCACTCTCGACGGCGCTAGCTCGGCCCCTCATTGCCAAACTCTTGGTTGAAACCGCTGCCCAATATGGCGCTGATGCGGTGGCTCACGGCTGCACCGGCAAAGGCAATGACCAGGTGCGTTTTGATGTGGCCATCGCCGCGCTCAATCCCGACTTGAAGGTGCTAGCACCTGCGCGCGAGTGGGGCATGAGCCGCGAAGAGGCGATGGCCTACGGCGAAAAGTTTGGCCTTACTTTCCCGGTCAAAAAATCTTCTCCCTACAGCATTGATCGCAATTTGCTAGGTCGCTCTATTGAGGCAGGGCCCTTAGAAGATCCGTGGAATGAGCCGACTGAAGATGTGTTTGTGATGACCAGCGCGATCGCACACACCCCCGACGAACCCGAGTATGTCGAAATCGGCTTTGATCAGGGCCGACCCACTAGCCTCAACGGCAACAGCTTGAGCCCGGTTGCTTTAATTACCCAGCTCAATGAAATCGTCGGTCGCCACGGCGTGGGCCGCATCGATATGGTCGAAAACCGCCTCGTCGGCATCAAGTCGCGCGAAATCTACGAAGCCCCAGCCCTGTTGGTGCTAATTGCCGCTCACCGCGATATCGAAAGCCTCACCCTGACTGGCGATGTGACCCAGTACAAGCGCAATATTGAGCAAAGCTACGCCCAAATGATCTACAACGGTCTTTGGTACAGCCCGCTCAAATCGGCCCTAGATGCCTTCATCGCCCAAACCCAAACTCGCGTATCCGGCACTGTCAGAGTCAAATTATTTAAGGGCAACGCCATTATCGCTGGCCGCAAATCAGACAATAGCCTTTATACAGACGAACTCTCCACCTACGGCGCAGATGATCGGTTCGATCACAAAGCCGCCGAAGGCTTTATCTATGTTTGGGGCTTACCCACCCGCGTCTGGTCACAAAAGACTCGCTAAAACTCAACCCTCAACCTCGTCGAATAACAATTCAACCCCCGCCAAAGATGCTTTCATGACGGTAGCTAACCGCAGGGCGATCGCTCTCGTCAATCGAATCCTTGGCGGGCTTACTTAAAATATGAACTTTATTTAAGAAAAGCAAAATGTCAGCCTCTCAACCAACACTAAAATTCATGGTTGATTTCAGTGCCGCAACTGTAATTGTTATCTTTTGAGACGAGAAAATCTTTGATTTTCGTCAATTTAAGCCAATCCCCATAGCGCTCTAGACAAGAGAGTTTTAAGGGTTCGATAACAATCGTCATAAAGATTGAAAGGTAAATATCATGCCCTTTAGGGTTGAGCGATCGCCCTTTTACAACTGTTCATAAATCATCGATCCCTATCCATTCAGCCGATCTAAATGAATGTGATATTGTTGTAAGCAATAAAGACTTAGGCTGTTATTTTTTGAGGATCGGTCATAACTTTATTAAGTGCTGTTTTAAAGTTGATCCCAAACGTTTTCTTTAAATAGCTTTAGAAAAATAATTGAACCCTCATCAATTGCGCTATTTGCTATTAGAATTTCATTTTTTTGGAGAGCCCACTAGCCATGTCAATATACGTAGGCAACTTGTCTTACACTGCAAAAGAAGAAGATCTAGAGCAGGTCTTCGGTGAATACGGGAAAGTCAAGCGCATCACCCTACCCACTGACCGCGAAACGGGTCGCCCTCGTGGCTTTGCCTTTGTCGAAATGGAAGATGACGCCGCCGAAGACAAAGCTATTGAAGCGCTAGATGGCTCCGAATGGATGAGTCGAGAGTTGAAAGTCAACAAAGCCAAACCGCGCGAACCGCGCGATCGCTCCTCCGGTGGCGGCTGGAGCTAATCAAAATCAAAACCCAACTCGGCATCCTAAAATTCCTGCCACAATGGCACCGTATTCATTCACACTTGCGGTAGACTAGAACGTCTGGAGCTAACCCCAAGGAGGTGAAGTAATACATGGCTCAAGTTGTCCTCGGACAAGACGAAAATCTCGAAGCAGCGCTGCGACGCTTTAAGCGCAAAGTTGTGCGCGCAGGTATCTTTCAAGACATCAAGAAAAACCGCTATTTTGAGACACCTCCTGAAAAGCACAAGCGTAAAGCGCTAGCTCGTCAGCGTCAGCGCAAGCGCCGTTCTCGCAGTTAGGGTTTTAGATTAAAGGCACACCTTAAAAACCCAAAAGAAAAAACCAAAAGGGGTCTGTACTTACAAGTACAGACCCTTTTTAGTGATGGCTAAGCAGGGCTGTAGCTACTAGCCGCGAAACATGCTGCTCACCGATGTTTCCTCATGAATCCGCCAAATCGCTTCTCCGAGCATATTTGCCACCGACAGCACCGTTAGCTGCTCAAACTGACGATCCGGCTCTACCGGGATCGTATTCGTTACAATCACCTCTTCCAACAAGCCACTCGATAGCCGCTCAATCGCAGGGGGTGAAAAAACCGCATGAGTTGCACAGGCATACACGCGGCGCGCGCCATTTTCTCTAAGTACCCGCGCCCCTTCGCTAATCGTGCCTGCCGTATCAATCATGTCATCGACCAATACCGCCGTGCGCCCATTCACATCGCCAATCAGGTTCATCACCTCAGCCACATTATGCGCCTGCCGCCGCTTATCAATAATGGCTAGCGGTGCGTCGTTCAGCAGCTTAGCAAAAGCCCGCGCCCGCGCCACTCCGCCCACATCCGGCGACACTACCACCAAATCTTCAATTTCTTTATTCGCTAAGTACTCCACCAGCACCGGAGAACCATACACATGATCACAAGGAATATCAAAGTAACCCTGAATCTGCGCCGAGTGTAAATCCAAAGCCAACACTCGATCAGCGCCAGACTGCGTGATCAAATTCGCAACCAGCTTCGCTGTAATCGACTCGCGACCAGCCGTCTTGCGATCCGCTCTCGCATAGCCATAGTAAGGGATCACTGCTGTAATTTGCCTAGCCGACGCCCGCCGACAGGCATCAATCATAATCAACAGCTCCATCAAGTTGTCATTCACCGGATGACAGGTTGGCTGAATCAAATACACGTCACAGCCGCGAATAGACTCCTGAATTTGCACATACAGTTCGCCATCGGCAAAGCGCTTGCGAACCATAGGACCCATATCAGTCCCCAAGTAGCGAGAGACTTCGCGAGAAAGCGCTCTATTAGATGAACCCGAAAAAATCTTGAGCCGATTATTTGTTTCGATGCGTGAAAGCATCGTCTTAAGCGGCACTGTTGCAGAGCGGATCACAGACAAGCCCTCAAAACGTAGTTAGAAGTCATTCAGAAGCAGTCAAGAAAACCTTAACACTTAGTTACAGATCGTTCCTACAGAGATAACGACACACTTAGCCAACAAGCACACTTGGCCAACAGCGCCACTAAGGATTGAGCAGCCAACTCAATTTTGATTGTTCTTAACCAATCATTAATCGTAGCTGTCACGGCATCAGGTTAGTCTGACAGTATGCAGAAAAAATATAAAAAATCTAGATTCAATCTGAATTTTAAGAGCACAAAATTCTGAATTTTGACCATTTTTGCCTAGCAAAATCAGGCCAAAACTAGGGTCTAGGGCGATAGAGCGCTCCATGTACCGCAATATGAATGATGATCTACCAGTACTTACACTGGCTAAGTAGTCATTTTAGCGAATATTTTATAGTCATCAGTATACGAAGGAACCCGCATTAAATTTCATAGATTTTTCTACTGCTCTTCGCTAGATTAGCCGTCATCTAGCAACCATTCAGAAGCCCGCGAGCCTAAATCTACTGGCACGCTAACAGCCTTACCCAATCTAGGCCGCTCATTGGTTTGCTCAATAAAAGCTTGGATTTGACCCGTTGCGCCCCAGGCATTCAAATAAGCCGCGACCTCATCCAAATGAGCAAAATAGTCCTGCTCACTCAGCGGAAAAGACGACTGCTCCAGGTAGCGCCACATCACCTGAAAAAAAACTTTGCGCGGCAGCTTTCGGAGCTGCACATCGTAGGAATAGCCCCATTTCTCAACTAGCAGTGCATGTAAATCTTGTCCGGTCATAAACAACTAGGGGCGAGGGGTGTCTTTAATTTACATTTATTTACACGCTTTAAGCACCGTTTTATCGCTGTTGCTCGGCCTATGTCCTATGTTCTAGTGCTGCTGTTAACGCCAGAAGGCAGTCGGAGCCCGGAACGGTGTAATAATATTCTAAGGAACTGCAAACTTGTGTGACAAATATTTTTTGACCTATGATTCAAGCTGCTAGCAACGCCGATGTGCCTGATTTAGGCCGTCGCCAGTTTATGAACCTGCTAACTTTCGGAACCATCACCGGAACCGTTTTAGGGGCTGCCTATCCCGTGATTAAATACTTCATTCCGCCTAGCAGTGGCAGCAGTGGTGGCGGTGTAACGGCAAAAGACGCACTGGGCAATGATGTTAAGGTCACCGCTTTTTTAGGTGAGCATGGCGCAGGTGAGCGGGTACTGGTTCAAGGTCTCAAAGGCGATCCGACTTATTTAGTGGTTAAAGATGAGGGCAGTAGCTTAGAGAGCTACGGTATCAACTCTATCTGCACGCATCTTGGCTGCGTGGTGCCTTGGAACGCCAATGAAAACAAGTTTATGTGCCCTTGCCACGGCTCTCAATACAACGCCCAAGGCAAGGTTGTTCGAGGCCCAGCGCCGCTATCGCTAGCGCTTGCTCACGCAGATGTTACAGAAGATGACAACGTGGTGCTTTCAACCTGGAGCGAAACTGATTTCCGGACAGGCGATAAGCCTTGGTGGTAGGGAATTTCGATACAGAAATCCACACGGCACTTCATACGAGAACTCTACACAGCGCTCCACTCGGCTTCCTGTAAGCGCCTTCCTTACTCACACGCTGTACTCATCACTAACAAATCTCTTCACTTGCTAGCACGCATGAAAACCTCACTTTCAACATCAATCTTCTCAAAGCTTCAAACTCAACTTCAAGCCTGGGCGCGCAAAACAAGCCTCGCCTTGGTCGCCTTTATGCTTCTACTCGTCAGTAGCTGGGCCATATTGCCTCAATCTGCTGAAGCTTATCCCTTTTGGGCTCAAGAAAATTACGCATCACCAAGAGAAGCAACGGGCCGCATTGTGTGCGCGAACTGTCACCTGGGTGAAAAGAAAACGATTCTCGAAGTGCCCCAGTCCGTTTTGCCTGACACCGTTTTCAAGGCCGTTGTCAAAATTCCTTATGACCTAGATACTCAGCAGGTGCTAGGCGATGGTAGCAAAGGTGGCCTCAATGTGGGAGCAGTGCTAATGCTGCCCGAAGGCTTTCAAATCGCACCGGATGATCGAATTCCGGATGACATTCGTGAAGAAGTTGGCAGCACCTATTTCTTGCCTTATAGCGACACGGAGCCCAACATTGTATTAGTTGGCCCATTGCCAGGTGAGCAGTATCAAGAAATCGTATTCCCTGTGCTATCTCCTGATCCAGCTACGGATAAAAACATTCACTTTGGTAAGAGCCTGGTTTTCGTCGGCGGCAACCGAGGTCGTGGACAGGTATATCCTACCGGCTTAGCGTCTAATAACGCCGAGTACAAGGCTTCGGCGACGGGCACTATTTCGGCTATAGATACCAGTGATACTGGCTATAGCCTGACTATTTTGAAAGAAGATGGCACGACAGTTACTGAGGACATTCCCGTTGGGCCTGAGCTTTTGGTGAGCCAAGGTGAGGTAGTGACCGCAGGCGCAGCGCTAACTACTAATCCGAATGTGGGCGGCTTTGGCCAAACCGAAAAAGAGCTCGTGCTACAGAGTCCTAACCGCATTAAGGGACTGATTGCGTTCTTAGTTGCAATTAGTCTGTCTCAGATCTTGCTGGTGCTGAAGAAGAAGCAAGTTGAGCGGGTTCAGGCTGCTGAAATGAGCTTCTAAGTAGCTGCTTTGGCCAAAATAGCGGAAGCGTATTAGACAGAAATGAACAGACAAAAAGCCTCTGCTTACAGCAGAGGCTTTTTTATGGACTTATGTACAGCAGGCAAACCCAGTGGAAAACTTTTGTTTGGATAAATGCTGGAGAAGGCTCCCTACAAATTATTAAACAGCGCATCAATTTGAGCATTAGCACCTAGATCATCAATCTCTTCTTTATCGGTCATCTCTTCTTTATGGGTGGTGGCTATTTCCGAAGTAGCTAGCTGGTGTGAGCGACTCAATTGATTTGGATGATTGAAATGATTCTGGGCCGGAATTTTGAGATCAAAAGGTAGACCTTGATGGAGTTCTACCTGTTTGTAAAAAACGCGGATCGCCTCAGATGGACTTAGGCCAAGACGAGCAAATACAGACTCAGCAGCGGCTTTGAGATCGGGCGGCATTTTAGATTGAACGACGGCTACGGGCGTTCTCGCTTGCATAGCGGTTAGATGCACCTGGGTTGACTTGAGGATAGGTTCAGTTGAATCCATTGATTTTTCACCAGTGTTATGTATTAGATATCACGGCTCCCAGGATATGTATGTGATTTTCTTGCGAAGTATGCCCTAAGTACGGCCATCGGGATTGAGAACTAGCTGGGCACTAGCAGTAGTTGCACGGCACGAACGATGATTTCAGGCTGATCTGTCCAGACGAAATGGCTGATTTTGTCAGCAAGTAGCTGTATGCATTGAGTAGATAGCATCATCAGATCTCGGTGCATTTCGTCACGGATTGTTTCAATGCTAGCGGAGGGTAGGCATTTTGTGATCCAAGAAGGCTCGAAAAAGTAACGGGCTTTGATATTGACGATGGGTAAGGTGCCAAAGTCGTTGGCACCTTGAAGCTGCTGAAGGTCATCGGTGAGTACCATGCCAGCGACTTGTTCAGGAAAGTGGTGAGCAATATAGCCGCGTGTGATAGCTGCCGAGGGAGTTGCCGATGAGGATGTAGGGCGGTTTCTGGTGCGATCATCTCCGCCAGCAAATACCCTTCTACCCCACCTAAGCTATGGTTTATCACGACCGTAGGCTGATTTGCATCTGATGCATTCGTTGACAGCTAATGCATCAGATGCAAACGATGATTGCCTACGTCTATGTCTTTGATCAGGCGGCGGGGGCTGATTTTCTTGCTAGCAGGCGATCACCTGCTACAGCGCGGTCATCACCAAAACCGGAAGCTGCCAACCGCTAACCATCGTGGCTCACCATTAAAAGGCGGTGACTAAAGCAAGCCCAACTAAAGCGGGCGATAGGTACGGTAGTTGACATTCGGAAAAATATTGTCAATTTCTTCGACCTTTTCTAGCCAGCCAGCGTCGATTTTTTCGGCGCGAATATCTTCCCAGAGCTTGTTGAAGCGCATCAGATGTGACCGGGTTCTTCTAATTGCATAGGGCACCATCGTCCCGGTGCGCATAATGAAGGCCCAATCCGAAGCCTGTGCTAGCAGCAGCTCTCTCGCCGCCTGATTTAGCGCCCGCCACTGCAATTCATCCGCCGGTTCGCGCTTAGCTAGCTCAATCATGCGCTCCGCTGCTTTGTGCAAATGCGGATACACCCAAGCATTTTTTTCATTCAGCCAATATTCATGAAAGCCCTTATAGCCCCAGCTCGACTGCGACGGCCTCGCCACCTGCTGCGTTGGATTTTCTTTTAGATAATCGGCCAAATGAGTCATTTCATAAGTGCTCTGATCGTGCCAGCTCTTACGGAAAAAATAATCCAAGAACCACGGCCCTTCATACCACCAGTGGCCATACAGTTCCGCGTCGTAAGGCGATACCACAATCGGCTTGCGCTGCATCATACTGTGCAAATTGCCGACCTGCTGCTCCCGGTTGAACATAAAATTGCCCGCATGTTCAGCGGCTTTTTCTCTAGCCCAGTATGGATCGTACCAAGCCTTATCCGATAGGCCCAGCCCTTTACCCGTAATTTTGTGGTACTTAATGCCGACATTCTTGCGCTGACCATTGGGCATCACATAGGGCTTAATGTACTCATACTCAGCATCCCAGCCTAGGTCACGGTAAAACTCTCGGTATTCCGAAGCGCCGGGATAGCCAACCTCAGAAGACCACACCTGTTGTGAAGATTCCTGATCGCGCCCAAAAGCAGCCACGCCAGATTCGGTGTAAATCGGTGAATAAGCGCCATAGCGCGGACGTGGACGCGCGTACAAAATGCCGTGACCATCGGTGAGAAAATAGCGCAGTCCCGCATCGGCTAGCATTCGCTCTAAGCCTTCGTAATAGGCGCACTCCGGCAGCCAAATGCCGGTCGGCCGGCGGCCAAAATTATCTTCGTGGCTCTGACAGGCCACCTCAATTTGAGCCCATACCGCCTCAGGGTACATTTTCATCAGCGGCAAATAGCCGTGGGTGGCTCCACAGGTCATAATGTCGAGATTGCCGCTGTCTAAGAACTTTCTAAAGCCCTTAGTCAAATCACCGCCGTAGTGCTCCCACACTTGGCGCACCTGAGCAAATTCTGTGGCGTAGTACTCGGCTAAATACTTGAGGTGACCGTTGTGAGTATTGCGCTCTATTTCCATCTCCAGCAGCTCTTCTAGCTGAGTGAGATGCACGTCATAGCGCTCTTGCAAAAGCGGATCGCGCAGCATAGACACCAGCGGCGGCGTCATGCTCATGGTCATTTTGAAGTCGATGCCGTCCCGTTTGAGCCCTTCAAACATGGTTAATAGGGGCACGTAGGTTTCGGTGATAGCTTCAAACAGCCATTCTTCTTCTAATACAAAGTCGCTTTCGGGGTGGCGAACAAAGGGAAGATGGGCGTGAAGAACGAGCGCAACATAACCAATCGACATAGGGAAAGGTGCCTAAAAAAATAAATATTGAAAACTTTTTACAGCGTTTCACGACAGCATAAAAAGCGTTCAATTCAGCTCTAATTCAACGCCCTTTGCTTAAGTGATTGTACGGCAAAAGCCTCTGCAACGATGAGCTAACTCTGGGCTAACTCTGGGTTCGATCTAGACGAGATCTAGATAAAGCCGCTAGCGGGCCTGGGTGCAGCGTGGGCTAGGTCGATACCAGATTAATGACTGCTGGGCATTGCCTCGCCAGCGCATCCATCCTTCTGTGACGGTGGCGCTCGTGAGTGGCTGACAGGTTGCCGTGGTTGGCCGGGTCACCCGCACCTGCATCCAGTCACCCTCAAAGCCTAAGGGTTCTATCAAGCTGTCAGTGGCGACTAGGCTGAGGATATTGTTGGTTGCTGCGGGCTGCGAGCGCAGTGCCTGAGCCGTTTTACTATCCAAAAAATAAACCACCGGCTGATCTTGCAAGCGATCTGCCCAGGTTTCGATCGTCAATGGAATTTGCCCCAAACTCAATAGCGAGGTGTGCACCCAAGCGCTGCCGCCCAGGGTGTACTGTACCCGTACCCAGCCATCTGGCTGAATTTCCAGCACCGGAAAGGTGCGCAAGCTGTCGTAAGGGCGCACCATCCCAAAGCCTGCGTCTCGTCCGATGGCTAAAGGCTCCTGACCATTGAGAATTAGCCAGCCGCGATAGATCCAGCCCCAATGTTCGCCGCCCGGCGACACATACAAGGGCAGCGCTACCGACTGTAGCCAGCTAACATCATCGCTGAGCAGGGGCTCCACAGTTAAGGGGCGCAACTGGCCCATACCAACCATCGGCGCGTTTCCGCTAGAGAGATCGGTAATGCCCGATAAAACGGGAGAAAATGGTTGAGGCGCTGAGGTGGGCAGTGACGGTGGGGTGAGGGAACTAATCGGTTCGGCGATCGCTTGACTCACCAGCAAACGATTAGGCGGTGCGATCAGAGGGTCTGCTGGGTTGAGGGCGATCGCCACATCGCCCCAAAACAGCGCCGTTGTCCCTAACACTACTGGCCCTATCGCCCGTAGGTAGCGATATAAACAACGTGATTTAAGGTGTTGAAAAGATAACAGCAAAGTCATAGAACCGGCCCTCGGAAAGCGACTGCTCTAGTATTCCTGCCAACCTCTCTTTCTGCCAACTTCTTTTCCTGCAAATCGTTACATGCGCACACTTGAAACAGTGTCAAATGGCTAGCGAATCTTGCCCACGCTGCTGACCAAATCCTGCTGCATCCGATCCAAGTCGGCTTCTACACGGGTCAGCGACTCCTCTAGCTCACGCTGCAAGCTGGACTCTAGAGAAATTTCCCCTGCCGCTTGCGATCGCAACAGCTTCCTAAACGCCAATAGCTGCCCCGACTTTAAAGCGAGCTCTACTGGCACCTTAAAATCAGGCAGCACGCCGCTTCCTTCCCAGTTTTCGCCCGTTACTGAGCTAATCGCTTGCCCCGTCGGCACAAACATCCAAAAGTGATCGTGCAGCCTAAAACCCGCCCCCGGATTCGCCCCACCTGCGGTGGTTTCACCGACTATCACCGCCCGATTCAGCGCCTGCAAATTATAGGCAAATTCTTCAGCTGCCGAAAATGTCTCCGGCCCAATCAGCACATACACCGGCTGATCGAGATAGCGCGGCCCACTCACATAGGGCAGCGTCCAAGATTGCTGCGTGCGATTTGCCTTCGGCCAGCATAAGTCGGTCAAATGCAGCGCTGGATAGGCCGGGAGCAAATAGCTCGTCAGCAGCGCCACCATACTGGCAGAACCGCCGCGATTATGGCGTAAATCAATGATCAAAGCGCTGGTGTGAGCCAAAAACTGCATGGCAGCAGCAGCCGTCTTTCCGGCAAATTCGGGCGGCTCAAAGCTAAACAGCTCCAAATAGCCAATATTGCCTCGCAGCCGCGATACCTGATTAAAATCAAAATTGCGCAGCTCACTCAAACGGCGCTGCTGGGCAAGTTCTGCGGGTGGAATTTCGGCCTGCGGCGCTAAGTGAGGCAGCACTGCTGGACTAAAATACACCTTGATTTGCTGATCGGCGCTGAGGGTCTGAAGCTGAGCGCTGAGGGTTGCCGCTAGCTGAGTGCCACTGCGGAGCGTCTGATAGCCGCCATCTTCGAGGCGACGCTGAATATCTTGCTGAAGCTTGAGCGCAACATCCGCAAAAGCGTACTCATTTAGCTGATGCACCACAGCCTGTAAAACGGCGGTGCGAGTCGCTTCATCTAGCGACAGATCGTCAGCTAGCGGGCTAGCGGGGTTAGATACACTCATGTAAGTCACCCATATAAATCACGCCTCTAATCACGCCTTTTTTCCATTGCGCAAAACTTCTCAACGATTCGGACAAAGGTTTCAACACCGATGCCGAGCGCCGTTTCATCAAAATCAAACCGAGGATGATGATGTGGATAGTCTAAGCTTTTGGCGGCATTGGCTGAGCCTAAAAAGAAATAGCATCCTGGCACCTCTTGCAAAAAAAATGAAACATCTTCGCCGCCCATCGTTTGGCATTCGGGCACGACGCCAATGGGCGTTTCAATCACCGATACCGCGACTGAGCGCACCAGTTCAGACATGGCTTCGTCATTGACAACAGGCGGATACAGCTTTTGATAATCGAGGTCGTAACTCGCACCATGCGCGGCACAAACGCCTGCTATCACCTGCTCAAGCCGCGCCGGAATCAGCGCCTCATAATCACTGTCAAAATAGCGCACTGTCCCGCTCAAAAAAGCGCTGTCAGCAATCACATTGACCGCTGTTCCCGCTCTCAATTCACCGACGGTAACCACCGCCGACTTGAGCGGATCAATATTGCGCGACACAATCGTTTGCAGCGCGGTGACGACCTGCGCTGCAACGACAATCGCATCCACTGTCTGCTGCGGAATCGCGCCATGACCGCCTTTGCCCTGAATCGTGCAGGTAAAAAACTCGGTTGCGGCCATCATCGGCCCGCTGCGCACGCCTAATGTGCCTAGTGGCAGATTGTTCCACAGGTGTAGACCTACGAGCGCATCCACGGTTGGACGCTGAAGTGCACCGGCCTCGATCATGGGCAGTGCGCCGCCGGGGCCTTCTTCGGCGGGTTGAAACAAAATTTTGACCGTGCCTGCAAACTGATCGCGATGTTGGCTGAGATAGTGGGCTGTGCCGAGTGCGATCGCCACATGCCCATCATGGCCACAGGCGTGCATCTTGCCGTCATGCAAAGAGCGATACGGAACTGGGTTTTGCTCCTGCACGGGAAGGGCGTCCATGTCGGCGCGAATGGCGAGAACAGGCAGAGATCGAGGCGGCGCAGCGGTGCCCAAAGAGAGGGAAGAATCGCTAGCGATTGTGGCGATCACGCCGGTTTGGGCGATCGCACTTTCAAACTCAATCCCCCAGGTTTGCAGGCGATCGCTAATAAACTGCGCCGTCAGCTTTTCCTGAAAACCCAACTCAGGCCGCTGATGGAGCTGCCGCCGCCAATCAACTAGCTGATCTTGCAGCGCCTGAATCTCAGGGCGCACCGCCGAAAAATCTCGAATAGAAGCCACCGCTGACGCTAAATTCATAGAGATGTTCACGCCCAAAATGCCTTCGGCATCAGCCGCTCTAAATCCAACTGCGCCGCAGCATCGGCGAGCACCGCTGGATCATTTAACTGCTTTAAGTAAGGCATCTGCCCCAACACCGGTAGCTGAGTCAATGACTCAATCATCTCAGTCGGAGCCCAGTAATCGATTTGGTTTTGCGTGCGCGGATGGGTACAGTTCAGCACAATCCCTAACAGCTTCACTTTTTTTTGTTCGGCTAAAGCGGCATTGGCAACCGCCGCCGCGATCGCCCCTAACTTCACTGGCACCACGAGCACCGCAGGCAATCGCCACTGCGCCGCAATATCGGCCACCGTCAGCGCCTCAGCCATCGGTGAACCGAGCCCACCCACGCCTTCTACGAGCACCCAATCGCGCTCAGATTCTAACTGTGAAAACACCTGCCAAGCTTTGGCAATGTCTACCCGCTTACCTTCCAAAGCCGCCGCTAACGGTGGCGCAATCGGCGTTTTGTACCACAGCGGATTGAGCTGCTCAAGCGTTTGGTCGAGCTTGAAAAGGCGGCTGTAGAATTCGCGATCGCCCGTGCCGGACTGCACCGGCTTACACACGCCCAACTGATGAGCCCAGCAGTACTTTTGCCAATAGGCAATCAGCGCCGCCATCAGTACCGTCTTGCCGCTATCTGTATCTGTCCCGGTCACCAGTAACGCTGCCAAAATCTCCTAACGCTCCCTATTCCTAATACTCCCTATTTCTCATACTCCCCATTCCTCGCTTATTGACCCGGCACCTGGGCAGTGGCTCGAATCTCTAATGTAAACGCAGCCGCTTGATCGCTGCGAACATCTACCCAATAATCACCGCCCGTAGGCAAAAATCCCTGCCAAGAAACAATCCCACTCGCATCCGGCACCAGCTCACCACCAGGCAGCACCAAATCAAAAGTCACCGGCCCCTGCGGCGGATCGTTGACTCTTACGGTCAAAATCTGGCCTTCTTGAGCATTCACAATGTATCGACGAATCTGCCCAGGTGCGACGCTATTGGCGACTAGCACACCATCTGAGCCACTCGGAAACGTCACTCGTTGAGACAGCACTTCTGGCTGCGAGGGCGGCGTAGTGGGCGTATCGGTGGGTGTCGGCTCCGGGGTTGCGGTGGGTTCAGGTGCAGGCACTGGGCTCAACCTCACATTGAGGCGATAGTCACTGCTCGTGACGCCGGGGACAGTCGTGAGCTGCACCGTGTATTCACCGTCTTCTTCTAACACGCCTTCCCACCGATTCACCTGATCGGCTTGAGCGCTCACGGGCCGGCCATTTGGCCCCAAAACGCTAAAGCGAACATTATCTCTAAATTGCTCCACGCTCAGCGTCTGACCGGCTTCGGCGCTCAGCGGATAATTCACCCTATCGCCGCCGCGCATAGTGCCTTCTAGCGTTTTAAGAACGTCTAGCTCCAGGTTCAGCGGCTGCTGATTATATTCCACCGGCGTTGGGGTCGATTGTGTTGGAGTCGGGGTCGGTTCGCGAGTCAGCGGGGGCAAAGAGGTAATTGTGGGGGTCGGGGTCACAGCGGTGTCTAAAGACTGCACCACAGCCCAGCCGCCAAAGCCAGCGATCGCCGCTAACCCCACCGCCAACCCACCTACCGCCAAAGGATTTTCCAATAGAGATGGCTGCGAAGGTCGCTCCGAAGGCATCACCATTCGAGTATTCGGCTGATTCATCGTGGTTGGACGGTTGATCGTTGGATCCCCCGAGTTCATCCCCTGAGTCATTGCTTGATGAGTCAAAGACTGATCGGGATTAGCACGGCCTACCGCTACAGTCTTCATTTGCGAAATCGGCGGCACTGGCCTAGCGACGGGACTAGGCATTTGGTTAGGAGCCGAGAAAGGCTGACTAGTTTGAGGATTTACACTATCTTCTATGCGGCCAGACTGTAAGGCTTGAGTCATTTGGCTAACGGATTGGAAGCGATCGCCCGGTCGATAGCTCAGCGCTTTATTAAGCACCGCCGCCAATTCTGGGCTCACCGTCACCTCATCCTGCCAAGTCCAAACCGCGTTCACATCATCAAACAGCATCTGCGGCTCTTTCCCGGTAAGCAGCACTAAAGCCGTCACCGCCAGCGCATACAAATCGCTATTCGGATAAGCCCGCCCCGTCTGCATCTGCTCACTCGGCGCATACCCGGCCTTTCCCACCGTCGTCGCATGAGACACCACCCCATCCATCTGCATTCGAGTCACGACTTCCTTGACCACGCCAAAGTCAATCAGCACCGGCAGCCCATCCTGCTGACGCAAAATAATATTGTCCGGGCTTACATCTCGATGAATAATGCCCTTCGCATGAATATGCGCCAGCACCGGCAAAAGCTGCTGCAAAAACTGCCGCACCTCAGTTTCTGAAAATGTCCCGCCTAGCTGCTTACGCTGCTTCAGCACCTCGTGATAGGTCGGCCCCTGCACATAGTCCTGCACTAAAAACAGCCGCTCTTCTTCTTCAAACGTTGCCCGAAACTGCGGAATCTGGGGATGCTTGATCTGATACAGCACTGCCGCCTCACGCTGAAACAGCTCAGTCGCTTTATCCGAAAATCTATCGGCTCCCTGTGTCGGCACGAACTCTTTGATCGCACAGCGCTCATTAAAGCGGCCCTGATCTTCCGCCAAATAAGTTCGGCCAAATCCACCCTGCCCCAGCAGTTGAATAATGCGATAGTGGTTTTGCAGAACGGATCCTGTGGAAATAGCAGGTTGCATAAGCTCAAAAAATATCTATTTATATAGAAAAATCATCGACAGAGCAATCATCGACCAGTACTTTAGCCTAATTTCACCAACTCATTACGCTGGCCTGACTCATTACGCTGGTCTGACAAGGGGGCTACAGGCAAACCAGATCGCCCTACTAGTCTACTCCATGTTTTTACGCATAGAGGGCCAAAATCACCACCCCAAAACCTGTCTAAGCAGTAAAGAAAGCCCCCACATCCTCCAATTAATCTGTAAAGCTACGGGTTTATCTCCCCTAACCCCCAGGGAATGATGGATTTAACTGATTCTCTCTTCCCGTGCACAGCACATGACTTACGGCACTTCTAGCGATTCGGAGCCCGATTTGGCTAACGACAACTTCATCCAAACGCGGCTCTCTTGCCTCCTAGAAGGGCGTCCTCCGGCTGAGCGTGACCAAGATCGCGCTCAAATCTTAGCCAATCTCCATCTGCTAGCATCCAACACGATTCCGGTTTTTGACGAAGCCACTCAAACCGTTGCCCGACAGCTAGCAATGCCTATCTGCATTCTCAGCGTCATTGATGCTGACTTGCAGCAGTTTAAGTCTGTAGTCGGGCTCTCCAGCCTTGGACTCATGAACCCGCTCGCTGCCGCTCGCAGTATCCCCCGCACAGAATCATTCTGCACTCATGTCATCGACAGCGGTAAACCCTTTGCACTCGCCGATGCCACCGCTCATCCTGCCTTTTCTCGTAGCTTGCTCGTTCAGCACTACGGCATTCAGTCCTACTTAGGGGTTCCGCTGATCACCCATGAAGGCTGCTGTATCGGCACCCTTGCCGTCATGAATTTGCTGCCTCGCGAATTTACGCAGCAAGAAGTCGCCTTCCTCGAAATCAGCGCTAGATGGTGCATCAGCGAATTTGAAAAGCAACACATTTTAACGGCTCTGAAAAGCAGAGATCACGCGCTTCAGTCAGCAGCTGTCAGCAGCCTCCATAGCAACAGCTCAACCCAGGCTCACACCCCAAGTACCAACAGTTCAATTAGTCCATCTAGCCTATCTAGGAGCAGCACTACAGTCTCCTCGCTGCTTTCAAAAATCAACCAAGTTCGCTTTGACCTGATTGTTCAGCTCACGCAAGATCTGCGAAATCCACTCACCTCCATCACCGGCATGGCCAACATGCTTAGCCGGGAGATCTATGGCCCACTCAGTGAAAAGCAACAAGAATACGCCAAAATTGTCCTCAGCAGTTCTCAGCAGCTCCTGGCGATGGTTGATGAGATTGTTGAAGTTGGCGACCTCGAAGAAGGTAGCTATCAGCTAGCGTTAGCAACGGTCGATATTGAAATGGTCGGACAACAGGCACTAGCTGCTCTCAGCAGCTTGGCCAAGCAACAAGATCTTCAGCTCAAGCTCACCGTCGAACCGGGCTCTCGCCTTTGGAATCTAGACAAACGGGTCGTCAAACAACTCATTTATCATCTTGCATTTAGCATCATCAAAATGTCCCCAGCCGGGAGTACCGTTCGCTTGCACATTTCCCGTCGGGAAGAGGGAATTAGCATTGCCCTTTGGGTTTCTAACCCTTGGCTCGGAGAAGATTTGCCGCAAGCTGTGATTGCGTGGGAGAAAAGTGGATTTTCTTTAGCTCTAATGAACCAGCTAGAAAATGATTCTGCCGCCACCAGAGCTGTCATCACTGAAGCTGCTGTTGCCGCTGGCACCGAAACGATCACCCGCTCATCGAAAGACGTTTTCCAGGCTTTAGCCACCGCTCAAAAAGTAGACATTTCTCGCCAAACGCTAGGGCTCTTGCTTAGCCGCCACCTCACCGAAATTCACGACGGCACAGCCTTTGTTCAAGGATCAGCCGCTACCGGCTATCGCTACATCATCACGTTACCTTCACTTCAGCTCTCTGTCTGAGTTGGTGCACCAGTTGGCATACAATCTAACACCCGTAGCATTATCTATAGCGTTTCTCACTTGGCTAAAATACAGAGATCTCTGTGAAACCTTTACGGCACAACAGGCCAAGTGAGTCGCGGCGTACGAATGCATCCGCACGCCGTTATAAATCCCTAACGCTATAAATCCCTAAATAGTTACCAGAAAAAGGTACTTTCTATCCCAGAAAGCGCCTTTTTCTGGTTTAAAGGCAACTTAATTTATTTGCCAAATAGATTAATTTAGCAACACGGCACACAAAAACATTTCTGTCAAACTTGTTCTAGCCTTCCTGAGAGTAGGGCGTTCAATCGGTTTCAGTAAAAGCACTGTCAGTAAAAGCCGCAACAATGATTATTGATGTTTCAGTAAATAGCCCTATGTCTACGGGCATGGCATTGGGGCAGCTTATGTTTAGTTAGGGTCTTGGTAGACATTGTTTCTCGTCTTCAGCGTCTGCCTGTTAGTACATATTTTCTCAAAAGGACATGCTCTCTGTTTTTTGGAAAACAATCTTTCACCTAGCTCAACCTACTCTGATTAAAAACTCTGCTCGAAAACTTAGACACCACAACAATGGCAAAAACACAGAAACAAAAATCCTTCCGCTGGCAGGCTTACAAGCCTCTTTTCGCTGCGGCTTTTGCAGTGGCTGGCGTTTTTAATATGGTGGGAGCCGTCCTTGCCGCAGGCACCGCTGCGGGTACTCCCATTACCAACACTGCTACCGCCACCTATAACGATGGCAATGGCAACAATATTGATGCTGTTTCTAATACCGTGACTATTAATGTCGCTGAAATTGCAGGCTTAACGGTTAGCAGCTCCGGTTTTAATGACGTCAATGGCGGTAGTATTGTTGGCGGCGACGTCCTGACCTATGACTTCTTGGTTACAAACACAGGTAACGCATCCACCTATGTATTTGTTCCGGGTGCTGACAACATTGGCGTGACTAACGGCACTATAAGTAACGTCGATATTGTTGATGCAGCCGGTAATAGCATTGGCTCTATTCCTGCCGCTGGTATCACCACTCAAGGTCTTGGCACCGTTCCCAATGGGGGTTTAATCGCAGCAGATACGGGCTTTACAGTTCGTGTCACCGTAACGGCTGCGACACTAGCTAACCCGGTTGGTCAAAATGTCGCCGTTCAGTTTGGTAATACCCTAGACAACACAACTGCACCTGCTGATGGCACTCAAAATCAGCAAAATATTCCTGACAATACAGATACAGCACCTAATGCCAACGACTTAAGAACACTAAACGAAGGTGCTCAAGTCCCTGTGAATGGTGAGCGAGAAGCCGCAGCTTTTCGCGCTGAAGCCTATAATACAGCGCCTGTCACGTTGGCCCAAGCACTCTTGCTTAAGACGTCTGCCTACAGTGATTCAGCAACCCCTGCCAATCCTGCTGATGACACTATTGTTTATAACTTAGAGCTTCGCGTAGGTAATCAAAGTTTCCCTAGCGTCGATCCCGGCAGATTAGAAGGGACTAACATTAACTTAAATACCGGCAGCGGCTCTACTGTTGTCAGTCGGATTTTGGTTTCGGATGCTGTTCCTGCCAATACTGATTTTGATCCAGCTTTTGCACCCACAGCGCCTTCAGGTTGGACAGCCGTTTACTCCATCACACCGCTGACAACCACTGCCCTTCAAGCCGAGTGGACAACCGCTCAGCCAGCCACAGCTGCTGACATTACCCGAGTTGGTTTCATTTACAATGCAGGTACTAGTGGTTCTTTAGCGCCCCTTACCACCGTCACCGGATTCAGCTTTAGAGTCATTACGAATGGCCTCACTGCACCGGGTGGCGCTATTGCTAACATCGCTCAGGTGTTTGGTGAAACCGAAGGCGACACTGGCAACAACCTTGTCTATGATGAATCGGGTGACCAACAACCCAACAACTTTAACAATGGATTTACGCCTACTAATAAAACGACGACGTTTGATCCTAGTACAGATTTTGGCATAGGAAATGTAGCTGATCCTGAAAACACCCTTAATGCCAACGATGGTACTGGCCCTAAAGGTGAATCTAACGTTGTTAACATTTCGGCGATTCCACCAGCGGTTGGCAACTTATTTAACGGCCCCAACGGTGTTCCTAATGCTACTGGCCCCACCAACATCAACGATGACTTTACCAATGTAATTGCAACGATTCCTGCCCTAGAGTTGGGTGCTCAAGGTGTCCCAAGTAATCCTAATGTCGTCACTATTACAAACCAAGTTCAAAACCCAGTAGGCGCACCAACCCGCCTAGATACCGTGACTTTATTGCCGCTGACACCAACCGAAGCAACGGCTGCTGCTGGTGCGGGCATTTTTGGGGCACCCTTGCCCGATGGCACTCTCGTGACTATCAGATTTGGAGGCCAAACCACAGCCTATCAAGTCCAAGGTGGGGTCTTTCAAGGCGTAGGCGGAACGCCCCTTCCATCACCTATTGTGATTGGCACACTGCTTCCTGGCCAGGTTCAAAGCTACACAGTCGATATTGACCTGCCTGCTGGTACGGGGCAAATCGCAGGGTATGGGGTTCCGATTGTCGCGTTTGTTGACAATGACGGTAATGGTTTATTTACACCCGCCACTGAAACAGTCTCTAACATCACCATTAACCGCGCTTATACCGGATTTATGAATCTAGTGAAGCGCGCGCGTGTTGTCTACGCGCCAAGAGACGGCGTAACGCTGCCACCGACAGCATTTACTTCTGACTTAATAATTCTGGACTCATTTGATCTCAGACCGGGTGATGCACTTGAGTATGAAATCGCTTACACCAATATCTCTGAAGCAGCACCTGCTGCGGGTGGTGGGAATATCATTCTCAATGCCAACAGCTTTGTACTCACTGAGAACGGCACCACAGGCGGCAATAACTGGGCAACGATCACCACTCACTTGCAAAACACAGCGGCTACTCTAGGAACTGTTTCTTACCAGGATCTCACGGGGCCAACCGTGAATGCAGACCCTGCCAATGGAACAAAAGTTGATGTTTATGTGAATACAGTTGGCACAGTTGCACCGGGTGGTAACGGCTCTCTCACCTTCCGTCGCCAAGTTAACTAAGGTTGCGACGGTCAGGGCTCATGCCTAAGGGGTTAGTTCTGACCGTTACGGCAATTTTATTCGAATATTTTTGTACACTGAAAAAGGTTTGATAACAATGAAACGTAAGTTTTTAGTTGGATTTGGTTTTGCAGCACTGTTAGCAACAGCACCGCTAGCTGTTACTACACCAGTATTTGCAAGTTTGCAAGAAGCGGGGGCGGCGATTGTACAAAAGCTGAGCCAGCCTGAGGTAAAGCTAGTGATGAGCGCGGATAAGCAAATCACGGTTACCGATGAAAAGGGTCAGCCTAAGCTGGCTTGGGAAAAGCTCGAAGGCGATGTTACAGTGCAGCCGGGAGATATTTTGCGCTATGTGATCGCCTCTGAAAATAAAGGCGAAATGGCTGCTGAAAATTTGGTGATTACTCAGCCGATCTCTCCTGAGATGACTTACAAGCTAGGCTCTGCTAAGGGCAATGAGATTGCGGTGACCACCTACAGCATTGATGGAGGTAACACCTTCTTTGTAGAACCGATGGTTGAAGTGACTTTACCCGATGGCACGGTAGAAATGCAGCCTGCTCCCGCAGATGCCTACACGCATGTTAAATGGGACTTTAGCCAAGCACTCGGAGCCAAAGCAGCAGTTTCGGTTTCTTTGGAAGCGACTGTTAAATGACACAACTTCTGAGCGGGGTTTTAGCTAAAAATTAGCTCAACAAGCCTAGGGCCAATTAAATTCATGCCCTAGGCTTTGCTTCTATTTTTCAAATATTTTTGGGATTGATTCCAATATTTTAAGCTGAATCATTTTTTGAATGCGCGATGGGCACTGTGCGATAGGAGCATCTGTTTCCTGTTTTTTCCTGTTTTTACTCAATGATTTAGCGCTAAACAACAACTTTTTTAGCGCAGCGCATTAGCTGTTAGAAGCTCCTGGGCTGCTCCAAAAAGATTGTGATGAATGTGTTTCGTGCGCTGTCGTCACTTTATTAGACAGATAATGTCAATGCCTCAATTCTCTGCTTGGTTTCGTCGCTATGGGTTTCGCCGTTTGAGAGGAAGGCTTTTTCTAGCCGCGCTGTTGATAGTTTGGCTAAGCCGACCTACAAATTTTGTGGCGCTTGCGCAAGCAACGTCCGCCCCAGCAGGGTCTCAAGCGATATCTATTTACAACCAAGCAACCGCTCGCTACAGCGCCTCAGGTATCAACATCGATCTCATTTCTAATCCTCTGCAAATTGAGGTGGGCAATCCGCTGATCGATCCGGGGGGGGCATTGCTGGGATGTGATGGCCTGCCGC
>JBGTNW010000158.1:0-9042 GCA_041742865.1 Phormidesmis sp. | reverse complement strand
TCTAAAGACTTAGACTCTTCAACGGTGATAACGCCGTCTTTGGTCACTCTATCCATTGCCTGAGCTACCATGTCTCCCACCATGTCATCGTTGCCGGATGAGACAGCAGCGACTTGGGCTATATCGTTGCCAGCAACAGGTTTGGCAGCAGCAGCAATGTCATTAACTAGCTGCGCGACAGCTTTTTCAATGCCACGACGCAAGCTAATAGGATTTGCGCCAGCGGCCACGTTTTTTAAGCCTTCGCGGATAATCGCCTGAGCTAAGACAGTGGCTGTGGTGGTACCATCGCCTGCTAGGTCTTTGGTCTTAGAGGCAACTTCTTGAATCAAGCGAGCGCCAGTGTTCTCGTACGGATCTTCTAGTTCAATTTCTTTAGCAATGGTGATGCCGTCGTTGACGATTTGAGGAGCGCCAAACTTTTTCTCTAAAACGACGTTACGACCTTTGGGCCCCATTGTAATTTTGACTGCATCTGCCAGAGCATTGACGCCACGCTCAAGTGCTTGACGTGACTTTTCATTGAATAATACTAATTTCGCCATATGCCGGTTGTTACGAATTTTTCGTGCAGGTCTGAGTTCAAAAATTAGCACTCTAAGCTATTGAGTGCTAATTTAACTCACAATTTATAGGGAACTGAACAAGTAGCAAAGTCGCGATAACCGATCCTTCGGATAGAAGGCAATCAAATCTAGCTAGCAACTAGAGAAGGGCGCTAGCTATGTCGCTAACGCCCTCCCCAAACCTATCAGGTCAGCCTGATAGCTGAAATATCTATTTCTGGATGTAGCTTCAGCCTAGATGCTTAGCCGGAAATTTGTCCTTCGATGGGGCCGTCCATGGCTTTCCATGCGGGTAAACCGCCTTTAATAGCGCTAACTCTTTCAAAGCCAGCGTCGCGTAGCTGAACGACAGCCCTTGCGGTTTCTTCATCTGATTCGCCGTAAACAAATAAGTCGCGCTGAGATGAAAAGGCATCTTTAGCACGATCTAGCAGGTCGGTCATGGGCATAGGCATAGCACCTCTGATCCGCGCTTCGTTAAATGCGGCGCGATCGCGCACATCCACAATCGACAGAGCAGGCTCGCCCCAATCTAATCTAGCTTTGAGCTCAGACGGTGAGGAAACCGCCTTAAAATCATCGGGTACGGGTGTAAGCTGACTAAATACATCTTGCACCTTGCTAACGGCGTTAAGCGTTTGGTTTTCGCTTTGATCCGCTTTATCTAGCAAGTCTGCTGCGCTATTTTTGGCTTCTTCAAAAGCTTCGCCTGATGTTTTGGTTTCCATTTGAGTTTATAGCCTCTTAATGATTTACTTTTAAGCAACGCGCTAGGAGAATCCTTTCGCTGTCGTATGGGCAAGTTTGAACCCACTGAATGTGGATAGCCTTAGATTTGCCAGTTTCAGCGGCCATTGTCAGTTGGGCGCAATCTCAATGTTATCTTCGCTATCTGCTAGCATCGGCTGATCGCCGTCTTCTTTAGAATCGAGGTCAAGTTCGTACCGGTTGCGATCGCGTTCATTAAAATCTTCAGCGACCGAAAGCGGGTGTTCCGGTTGAATATTTAAACCGGCCTGCTTTGCTAACTGCTCCGTATCCATCTCTGGATCGGGTGAGACATTGCCTGCGTAGGCGCTTTTGTTATCTAACGCGGTTTGCTTAGCCTGACTGTCTGTCTTTTCCATATGATTGGATTGGATAATACGGATAATTTTTCTCAGTTTTGAACGTATGCCCACAACAAATCCTCTATAAAGTCAAAGTGGCGTTGAAGCATAAAGTCTTGATCTAAGAAAACAGAAGTAACAAGAACCTCTCCATAAAACAAGCTAATAACACCTGCAGCAAAAGTAAGGCACCTTTCCCTCAACGCTTAATAGTTTATAAAAAGTTAAAATCAGCTGCCTCTGCTATGAGGTATAAGGTTTCTCTCTAGCAAGGAATAGCTAAGAGCAGCCGGTTGCTTAGATAGTCACATCTAGTAGTCAGATAGCTATCTCAAATAGCTGTCTCACAATAGAAGCGCTGCTACCTTATTCCTTTAGCTGTATTTATTGGAAAGGGCCAAACCCGTATACTACTCAAGCAAATACTAAGGATTGTCTATGCGCGGATTGAAAGGTAAAAACGTCTTGATTACGGGAGCTAGTAGTGGTATTGGCAGGGCGATTGCTGTTCGGTTTGCGGCTGAAGGAGCCCATGTAGCCGTGAACTACTACAAGGGCGAAGAAGAAGCCGCTAATACCATCACTGAAATGCACGCAGCAACTGAAGCCGCAGGCATCACCCCCGGTAGCCTCAAGGACATGACGATTCAGGCCAACGTTGCCAAAGCAGAAGACGTGAGCGCCATGTTTGAGCAAGTGATCGCGACTTTTGGCGGGCTAGACATTTTAGTAAACAATGCAGGGATGCAGATTCAAGGGGCTTCTCATGAGATTCCGCTCGACCAGTTTGACAGAATGATCGATATCAACATGAAAGGCGCTTATCTGTGTGCTCGTCAGGCAATTACTCATTTTCTGGCGCATGGCGGTGGCGTCATTGTGAACGATTCGAGCGTTCATGAGCTTATTCCTCGGCCTCAGTATATTGGATACACCATGAGTAAAAGCGGTATGAGGGCAATGACACGCACCCTAGCGCTGGAATATGCTCGTGACAATATCCGAATTAACTCTTTTGCACCCGGTGCAACGCTCACGCCGATCAATCCGTGGAAAGACGATCCGCAGCGCAAGGCTGATATTGAAAACAATATTCCGATGGGCCGTTCGGGAACGCCAGAAGAAATGGCGGCTGTCGCTGCTTTTTTAGCATCAGATGATGCGGCCTATATTACCGGCCAAACCCTATTTATTGACGGGGGTCTAACGCTGTTTCCTTCGTTTCGTACCCCTTGGACAGGCTAATACTATGCTGAGATCTTGGATGGTGATTGCAGGGGTGGGCTTTGCGATCGCGCTGCTCGCCAATGTTATCAGACCCAGAGATGTGAAATGGTTTAGGCGGTTGCAGCGCCCCCGCTGGCTGACGTTTGAAAAGCTGATTCCAGTGATTTGGACGGTCGTGTTTGTCTGCGGTGGCTGGTCGGCCTATATTGTTTGGGAGCAGGCACCGTCTTGGGACGAGTCGGGTGGCTGGATGGCAGCGTACATTCTGTTAGAGCTTGTCACAGTTGCCTTTACGCCAGTTTTGCTGTGGTCGCACAATTTGAAGCTCGGCGCTTATGTGGGCGGTGCGGGTTTTGTTGTGGGACTGCTGCTGGCTGTCAGCCTGCTTTCGGTATCGGGTGCAGCAGCGGCTTTACTGATTCCTTATTTGCTGTGGAGCCCGATTGGTACGCTGACGACTTGGCAAATGGATAAGCTGAATTAGGGAGATCAACAAAGATCAACAGATCTTCATTAGCTCCAATCTTCTCCTTTTTTGATCCAAGTGGGTGTAAACACCGTTTCTTCTTGATGGAGGGCACGGGTTTGAGCAAACAGCTCATCTTCAGTTAAATTCCACTGTTCGAGTGCTTTATCTAAGTCTCGCTGAATGTCGCGCGCGCCTTGAAAGCCGTCGTAGCGAATTCTTAGCCTAGCTAACTCCGCCATATTTAGAGGCTCTGGGCCACCCGCTAAAATTGTATTGAGCAGTTCGCGATCTTTTTTGTATTGGGGATGAAGATAGTCTTTGTCGGCTTGAAGATCTGCCATAGCTATATCTAACGTTTTACTAAGGGATCTGTGAAGTCAAGAGAATTAAATCAAGAGAATTAAACTGAGAGCGCAGCGGCGTGATGGCGAATATGATCGCCGATGAAGGTGGCAATGAAATAGTAGCTGTGGTCATAACCGGGCTGAAGCCTGAGCGTCAGTGGTTGATCGGCCTGCTGGCAGGCGGCTGCAAACGTTTCGGGCAGTAGCTGCTGATCGCTTAGAAACTGATCGGCTTCCCCTTGATCGATTAAAATTGGGCCAATTTTTGATCCTGATTTTTGATGAGATTTTATCAGCTCTGTGGCATCGTAATGGGCCCATAGATGCGTATCAGCGCCCAGGTATCCGGTAAATGCTTTTTGTCCCCAAGCGCATTGAGACGGCGCAGCAATCGGCGCAAGTGCAGAAACCGAAGCATATTTGTCGGGGTTTTTGAGGCCACAGATCAGCGCGCCATGACCGCCCATAGAGTGACCGCAAATACCGGCGCGATCGCCCTTTACCTCAAAGCTGCTGTTGATTAGGCTCGGTAGCTCTTGCACCACGTAGTCATACATTTGGTAGTGCTTTGCCCAAGGCGCTTGCGTCGCATTCACATAAAAACCGGCCCCTGAGCCAAAATCCCAAGTCTCATCTTCTCCCGGCAAGTTCACCCCGCGTGGGCTTGTATCTGGGGCCACTAGCATTAAGCCCTGTTCAGCGGCATAGCGCTGTGCCCCGGCTTTTTCAATAAAGTTCTTTTCGGTGCAGGTTAATCCGGATAAAAAGTACAGCACTGGCACTGGAGCAGTTTCGGCTTGTGGCGGGATGTAAATCGCCAAATTCATATCGCAGTCGCAGACCTCAGATCGGTGGCGATAAAATCGGGTGGTGCCGCCAAAGCTTTGGCTGCGCGAAGTCTCTTTTAAGTCCATGCTTTCTCATCCATTTCATTACGCCACGCGCATTAATCGTACAGAACAACGCTGCGAATCGATTCGCCGCGATGCATGAGATCGAAGGCGTCGTTGATTTTGTCTAGCGGCATGGTGTGCGTGATCAAATCATCGATGTTGATCTTACCGTTCATATACCAGTCTACGATTTTGGGGACATCGGTGCGGCCTCTTGCGCCGCCAAAGGCACTGCCTTGCCAAACCCGACCGGTAACCAGTTGAAAGGGCCGAGTACTAATTTCTGCGCCCGCTTCAGCGACGCCAATAATCGTGCATACGCCCCAACCTTTGTGACAGCACTCTAGCGCCTGACGCATGACGTTGACATTGCCAATGCACTCAAACGAATAGTCTGCGCCGCCGTTGGTTAGCTCCACGAGATGACCGACTAGATCGCCCTCAATGTCTTTGGGATTGACAAAGTGGGTCATGCCAAATTTTTCCGCAATCGCTCGCTTATCCGAGTTCAAATCCACCCCAACAATTTTGTCAGCACCCACCATTTTCGCCCCCTGAATCACATTCAGGCCAATCCCACCGAGGCCAAAGACCACCACATTCGCCCCGGCTTCCACCTTGGCGGTAAACAGCACCGCGCCAATCCCGGTTGTCACCCCGCAGCCGATGTAGCAAACCTTATCAAACGGGGCATCTGAGCGAATTTTTGCCAGCGAAATCTCAGGCAGTACGGTGTAGTTGGCAAAGGTTGAGGTGCCCATGTAGTGATACAGCGGCTGACCTTCAAACGAAAACCGGCTAGTGCCATCAGGCATCACGCCTTTGCCTTGCGTACTGCGCACTGCCTGACACAAATTTGTCTTTTGGCTGAGGCAGTAAGCGCACTCACGGCACTCCGCCGTATACAGCGGAATGACGTGATCACCCGGCTTTAGGCTCTTCACCCCAGCCCCGATCTCGCGCACAATGCCTGCGCCTTCGTGCCCCAAAATCGAGGGAAATATCCCTTCCGAATCTTTGCCAGAGAGCGTATAAGCATCGGTATGGCAAATGCCGGTAGCCTTAATTTCTACCAGCACTTCCCCTGCTTTTGGCCCTTCTAGCTGCACCGTCTCGACCCGCAAAGGCTGACCCGCTGCAAACGCGATCGCTGCTCTTACATCCATGAGATCGCCTTCCAGCTAGTTTTTAATCGTTAACCGATCATATCAGCCACCGACCGCATCAAAAATAGCTTGAGCGGTAATCTGAAGCGAGGGAAACGTGCGGGAAATAATCGCTTCATCTCTGCGAAATTGCGCTAGCTGATACTCGCCATCTACCCAGTCATAAATCGAAATTGTGGGCGTTTTGGGAGAGCCAATGTAGCGGGCTGCACCTAACGCCAAATAATCCACTATCCAGTATTCCATGATACCGAGCGCTTCGTATTCAGCCAGCTTATAGAAATAGTCATCGCGCCAGTTTGTAGAAGTCACCTCTACGGCTAGCTGAATCGGTTCTTCGAGAGCTGTATATGTGCTCAAATCAGCGTTCCAAGTTGCTCTATCAACCACACTCACGTCAGGCGTACGACCCTGAATGAGGCCATCATCGCGCTGCGTCTTCACGGAGCCAAATCGCGTCACTTTGTAGCTAGCGCCTGATCGCCTGATCGCATCGCGAAACGCATCGTAAATAAAATCAGCAACATCGTCGTGGACTCTAGTCGCCATTAATTCAACAATTTGACCATTGACTAGCTCGTAGCGCTTACCGTCTTCAGGGCAGCGCTGAATGAAATCATTAAAGCTTAAAGGGCGAACAGCAGCTTGAATCATTAGCGCATGGGTGAGAAAAATCTTGACGTCAAGCGGGCAAAAAACGCTATTTAATGAACCGGCCTAGACTGTGTTATCAGCTTAGCCTACGGTCAATTATTTGCTGTGCCAATCACAGCTTTGGCTCTTAGGCTCCCCTACGGTAACTAAAGCCAAACCAAGTCCAAACCAAGCCTAAACCAAGGTCAAATCCCGGTATCGCCGCCGCCAACCTTTCCGGTAATCTAGCTAAACGGTGGCCAGTTATGGGTTTTGGCCCGCTGCTGCGTCGATAGTAGCGCGATCGCACCTACACTAAGCGCACTTCTACCCCGCTAGCCGATACCGTCAATGCACCTCCTAGCCTATCTTTTGGTTGCCTATGAAAATGTCACCTGCTGCTGCCCAAACGACTTGCTCACGACGCTGGAAAGCTGCCCTCAGCTTAGCCGGGGCTCTGGCCGTATGGTCCCAAGCGCCCGCTGCAATGGCGAACCTGTGCCGAGCAGAATTACCCGCTAGAATTGATGCGATCGCTAACGGCTACACCCTGCGCGGCGCTAAAGTCGGCATCTTAATCGAAGACGCCAGCCGCACCCTTTACGCCCGCCGCGCCCAAGAAAAGCTGGTTCCGGCCTCCAACGTCAAGCTGCTCACCACCGCCGCTGCCCTTCAAAGCCTCGGCCCCGACTTCAGCATCCGCACCTCCGTTTTTGGTCAGCCCAATACCGCTAACCCCGATCTCTACATCGTTGGCCGAGGCGATCCGACCTTCACCAGCTATCAAATCAACCTACTGGTCAACCAGCTCAAGCAAAAAGGCATTACCCGCGCCAACCGCCTCACCGCCATCGACAACTATTTTACTGGCCCCGCTGCTAGCCCCTACTGGGACGCTGAAGACTACCGCGCAGGCTACGGAGCCGCCGCCAATAGCCTAATTCTCAACCGCAACGAACTCAGCTTTACCGCTACCCCCACCCGCCTCGGCCAACCCTTACAAATCGTTTGGGATCGGCCCGAGTTCGCACGCGGCTGGCGGATTGAAAACAGCACCCGCACCGTCCGCGCCAACAGCAACGAATTTATTGACGCGGGCCAGCGTCCGGGGCAAAAAGTGATGGGCGTCACCGGCCAACTGATTGCCGGAGCCGCCGCCGAAAACACGTCCATAGCGCTGCTAGAGCCTGCCCACTATTTTGTTGAACAGTTTCAGCAGAGCCTGACTAGCTACGGTATTGCCTCAGTCAAGGGCCAGGTCAGCACCAGCAACCCACCCAACGGCTTAGTAGAACTCGCCGCCATTCAATCGCCGCCCTTGCGCGCCTTTATCGACCCCACCAACCTCTATAGCGTCAACATTTACGCCGAAGCGATGCTCAAAGCCTTGGGCCTGAGCCTTGATCCGGCGACGCCAGATGCTTATCAATCGGGAGCCGCCGCCGTCAGCACCCTATTGACCAATCTGGGCGTTGCGCCCAACAGCATCAGCATTGTCGATGGCTCTGGCCTTTCTCGGCGCAACTTGGCCACGCCCGCAGCCTTCGTCGATACGCTGCAAATAATGGCGACGACTCCAAATGCCACGATCTACCGCAATTCTCTGGCCGTTGCCGGACGCAGCGGCACGTTGCGCAACCGCATGAAGGGCACCAATGCCGAAGGGCGCTTTCAAGGCAAAACCGGCACCCTCAGGGGCACCTACAGCTTGAGCGGCTATCTCAATCCCCCGAACCATCCGCCCTTAGCGCTCAGCATTTTAATCAACGATACGAATGCGAGTGGCCGCGACGTTCGCAGCCTCATCGACCAAATAGTTGTTCATGCCGCGAATCTCAATGACTGCTAGGCATGACGATTAAAAGCAGGCGGCGATGCCAGAAAGACCTATTGGCTGGATGTGGGCGATCACATCGATCAAAGCATTATCTGAACCAGCGGCAGATCCTTCAGCATATTTTGATCATTTCAAACGTTTTTGCTGTTTTTCTGATGGGTTAAGTGAGCAATTTGTTTTTGTTAATCCAACCTTATTCAAGCTTTAGCGCCTTCTCAATATTCTCCTTGTAAGTGTAAGCAAATCAATTCGCAAAGGAATGCTGATTTGTTTTTTACACTAGAAATATTCAACGATTTGTCCCTGGTCAATCTGCTGATAGATCCTGCCAAAGCCCTGGCTGTGATTGTTCTACTGCTGCTAGTGGGTGATTTTGCCTCCACTTTTATCTACCATGTACCCGAACATGCCTTTGGTCGATTGCACTGTCGGGTACACCACGAGAAAAAGCAGAGCTTTCAGCACTATGCGGTGCTTTCTCGGCATCCGCTGGTAATGTTAGACGGGCTATTAGGCGCACTTCCCTACATCTTTTTAGCAGTAGTCATGTGGCCAATATCTCCGATTGGAACGGTTGTAGCGCTGCTGTTTGGAGAATTTCATGTGGTTTGGCGGCACACCACTAAAATGGGCTGGCAGACGCCGCAGTGGGCCTTATTTTGGTGCCAGCAGCTAGGCTTAGTCACGCCCGAAGCGCACTGGGTGCATCATGAAAATGGCGCGATTGCCTTCGGCGATATTTTTATCTTTTGGGATCAGCCTGCTCAGGCGTGGCTGCGATCGCTCACCCAACTCAAA
>JBGTNW010000157.1:0-4435 GCA_041742865.1 Phormidesmis sp. | reverse complement strand
ACACTTTTGTTGCTAAAGTAAAGATATTAAAGTAACCTTTAATATAGTTAAACAACGCCTATGTTGCTTTACTCACTCAATCTTAGACTAAAATCACTAGGCTATCTTCAGGCTTACGTCAAGATTACCCGGTCAAGGCTGTTAGCTCGAGGCTGCGCCCAGTCAAGATAAATCTGTGAGTCAAATAGACAGTTAACATAGACAGTCAAACAGGCCACCAAAGCCGCTGTTAAAATTTCCCTCCGTCCACCTTCTTTCTTAGCAAAATGAGCGTACCCAATCCTAATCAGGGCTCCGATAAAAGTCTTGAAATCATGCGGAACTTTTCCCAGAGCTACGCTAAGCGTACCGGCACCTACTTTTGCCAAGACCTAGGCGTCACTGCTGTTGTGATCGAAGGATTGGCCAAGCACAAAGACGATTTGGGCGCGCCGCTATGCCCCTGCCGCCACTACGAAGATAAAGAAGCCGAAGTCAAATCCGCCTACTGGAACTGCCCCTGCGTACCCATGCAAGAGCGCCAAGAATGCCACTGTATGCTGTTCCTCACCCAAGACAACCCCTTTGTCGGCACCGAGCAAGACATCACCTTTGATCAAATTCGCGCCGAAACGGACGCTTTGAAAGCATAGCCGCTCAAGCCTTTTTGCCCCACCGCCATCCGCTTCCTCTACCCCTTCAAAAGCTTACCGCCCATGACCTCCAGCGTTCAGTCTGTCGTTAGTCAGCCCTACAAATACGGCTTCATCACTGATATTGAAGCCGATGCGCTTCCGCGCGGTCTCAGTGAAGATGTAGTTCGCGCCATTTCTGCCAAGAAAAACGAGCCCGCCTTCATGCTCGACTTTCGGCTTAAAGCCTATCGCCGCTGGCTGACCATGACTGAGCCGAGCTGGCCCAATGTCGCCTACCCGCCGATCAACTACAACGACATTGTTTACTACTCAGCCCCCAAGCAGGCCGAAAAGAAACTCGGCAGCTTGGATGAAGTCGATCCTACGCTGCTCGAAACCTTCGATAAGCTTGGTATTTCTATCAATGAGCAAAAGCGTTTAGCCAACGTTGCCGTCGATGTAATTTTTGACAGCGTTTCGATTGCGACGACCTTCAAAGCCGATCTGGCCAAACACGGGGTGATTTTTTGCTCTATTTCAGAAGCCGTTCACGAGCATCCGGAGCTGATTCAAAAATATTTGGGCACCGTTGTCCCCGTTGGTGACAATTACTTTACAGCGCTCAATTCTGCTGTCTTCACCGATGGCTCTTTCGTCTACATTCCCAAAGGTGTCAAATGCCCGATGGATTTGTCCACCTATTTCCGCATTAACAATGGCGACTCAGGCCAGTTTGAGCGCACGCTAATCGTTGCTGAAGAAGGCAGTTCAGTCACTTACTTAGAAGGCTGCACCGCCCCCATGTACGACAGCAACCAGCTTCATGCAGCGGTTGTTGAGCTAGTCGCTTTAGACAATGCTGAAATTAAGTACTCCACCGTACAAAACTGGTTTGCTGGAGATGAAAACGGCAAGGGCGGCATCTATAATTTTGTGACCAAGCGCGGGCTCTGCAAAGGCGTCAATTCCAAAATCTCTTGGACGCAGGTAGAAACCGGCTCAGCCATCACCTGGAAATATCCGAGCTGCGTGCTAGTGGGCGATAACTCTGTTGGTGAATTTTACTCTGTGGCCCTTACCAACCACTACCAGCAGGCCGATACGGGCACAAAAATGGTACACGTTGGCAAAAACACCCGCAGCACCATCATCTCCAAAGGCATTTCAGCCGGCAAATCTAAAAATAGCTATCGCGGCCTTGTGCAGATAAACCCCAAAGCCGAGGGCGCGCGCAACTACTCCCAATGCGACTCTATGCTGTTAGGCGATACATCTAACGCCAACACCTTTCCTTACATTCAGGTGCAAAACAGCACGGCCCAAGTAGAGCACGAAGCTTCGACCTCTAAAATCGGTGAAGATCAGCTCTTCTATTTCGCTCAGCGCGGCATTTCGCCCGAAGATGCCGTTTCAATGATTATCAGCGGCTTTTGCCGAGATGTGTTCAATGAGCTGCCAATGGAGTTTGCCGCTGAAGCCGATAAGCTGCTGAGCCTCAAGCTAGAAAATTCGGTTGGCTGATCCACTGTTGTTTTACCACTTTTGTTTCAAACCTTTATCTCAAAATCTTTATCTCACAGCTTTCGTTTCAATGATTCTGGTCTCTGTTGTTTAAATGATTAACGAAAACGCAAAAACAGTTCTTTCTGTTCGCAATCTGCACGCTAGTGTCGACGGCACCGAAATTCTCAAAGGCATCAATCTCGAAGTTAAAGCCGGAGAAATTCACGCCATTATGGGACTCAATGGCTCCGGTAAAAGTACGTTTTCTAAAGTGCTGGCGGGTCATCCTGATTACGAAGTCACTGCGGGTGAGGTGATCTTTCAGGGTCAAAATTTGTTGGCTTTGGAGCCTCATGAGCGGGCTAATGCGGGCGTTTTTCTGGCCTTTCAGTATCCATTGGAAATTCCGGGCGTGAGCAATCGTGATTTTTTGCGGGTGGCTTACAACGCTCATCGGCAGGCCAAGGGCGAAGAAGAAATCGATGTGTTTGACTTTGACGAGCTGGTAGAAGAGCGCTCTGAAATTGTTAAAATGGACGTGAGCTTTTTGGATCGCAGCGTCAATGAAGGCTTTTCGGGCGGCGAGAAAAAGCGCAATGAAATTCTTCAAATGGCGCTGCTACAGCCTGATCTGGCGATTTTGGATGAAACTGATTCGGGGTTAGATATCGATGCGCTCAAGGTGGTGTCGGGTGGGGTGAATCAGCTCAGTACGCCCGATAATGCCACAGTGCTGATCACGCACTATCAGCGGCTGTTGAACTATATCGTGCCAGATTATGTGCATGTGATGGCTCAGGGGCAGATTGTTAAAACCGGTGATAAAGCGCTTGCTCAAGAGCTAGAGTCTCGTGGGTATGACTGGATCACGGCTGAAATGACAGTGGCTGAAATGGCGACGGCTGGAAAAGCGATCGCGTGAGCGGTCGGGTAATGAGTGTAATTAAAGATGAATGCAACCCGTACAAATGAGTCCGCAGTGGCGACTAACGTTACTAAAAGAACAACTTATCTGAAGCATCTGCTGACTCAGGCATCTGCGGCTGCGGATGAGTCGGGTTTGGGGCTGAAGGCGCTAAGAAATCGAGCGATCTCGCTGGTCAACGAACGCGCTTTCCCTCATGGCAAAGACGAAGAATGGCGCTTTACCGATCTGTCTGATCTGCTAAATTGGCCGTTTCAGCGCGCCGAAAAATCCGCCCTGATTAGCGGTGATAGCCCTCGCCCCACAGCGGTCAATAGCCAATACAAGCTGACGACACTCAACGGCTACTTCGATGAAAGCCTATCTATTGATAGCCCTTCGGCAAAAGACGGCACCGACAACTCATCTACAGGCGTATTGATTGCGCCGCTTTCTAAACTCATGGCGATCGCTGAGCCTGAGGCCGATAGCGCTACGGCTCTATCGCTGCGGGTTTCTCAGATGATTGCCGACAAACTCGCCCAAATTCAGGGCAGCGGCGAAGTTTTTACCGCGCTTAATACCGCCGGCTTTTCAGATGTGATGGTGGTTTGGGTATCAGCCAATCAGGTCATTGATACGCCAATTGAAATTATCCGAGGCGCTGCTAGCAGCAGCATTTCCCATCTACGCACGCTGGTCATTGCCGAACCTCACACCAAATTTACCGTCATCGAATCTTTTGTCGGAGATTCTCAACCCCGCTGCAACACCAGCGTGAGTGAATTTTGGCTAGCCGACAGCGCCGATCTGACCCACATCCGCCTGCAAGATGAAGGCAAGCAGACCTTCCACATTGCCAAAACAGCCGTCTCACAGGCCGCGAATAGCCGCTATCACTGCACCTCAATTGATTTAGGTGCACAGCTATCGCGCCATCACCACGAAATTTATCAAACTGGCGCTCAAACTGACACCCATCTATATGGGCTCAGCACCCTAGCAGCTAGTCAGTTAGCCGACACTCACAGTCTAATTGCCCTGACCCACCCCCACAGCAGCGCCACCCAAGTTCAAAAAAACATTGTCGATGATCGCGCCCACAGCGTCTTCAATGGCAAAGTCTATGTCGCCAAAGCTGCCCAAATGACCAACGCTGCTCAGCTCAACCGCAACCTGATGCTATCGAGTCAGGCCCGAGTCGATACCAAGCCTGAGCTAGATATTGTGGCCGACAATGTGAAATGCGCTCACGGGGCGACTGTCAGCCAATTGCAAGCCGATGAGCTGTTTTATCTTCAGAGCAGAGGAATAGCCGCAGGCCAAGCTCAGCGGCTATTACGCTACGGCTTTGCGATGGAGATTATCGAAAAAATTGAGGTGGAATCGCTGCGACAGGTTTTGAGCGATCGCT
>JBGTNW010000156.1:0-4973 GCA_041742865.1 Phormidesmis sp. | reverse complement strand
CTGACTTTTATCGCCTAGCTCCGACACAAACACCGTGATAAAACTTACGAAAAACAGCTGAAAATCCATAGAAAATCGATAGTTTTTAGGGGGTCAGGGGCTTACAATATCGCCGACAAGGCCGATGGTGATCAGCAGCAGCAAAATTCCGGCGCAGGTATCTAGCGTATCTTCAGAAACTCGTTTCGCTAGCCACTGTCCTAGCATCACCCCTAGCAGACTCGTTGCAATCAGGGCTAGCCCTGCACCCAAGAACACGACGACGGGCGATCGCGATTGCGCACTCAACAACAATGTCGCCATCTGAGTTTTATCGCCTAGCTCCGCCAAGAAAATCGTGATGAAGGTCGATAAAAATACGCGCCAAAAAGTACTGCCAAACGTGCTGGGTGTCTCACTGGGCACCTGAGCACCTTTGCGGGCGCTACGGTCAGCTTTAATCAGATCAGGTTGAAGAGAAGAAAGGGGATTAGGAACCGTCACAGCAGGTTTATTTCATATTTCTTTCATTATCTGCAAGGCCGACCCGAAGCGCAATCTTTTATTCATTATTTGATGGGTGGCTAATCACTCGCGCTCAGCTTCGAGCGGATCTTCACCGGCCATAGCGCTCTCAGGCGTGAGATCAATCACCTGACTCTCAATGCCTACAGCTTGATAAAAGCGATCCATTTCTGGGCTGAAATCGCCATAAACACCCGAAATTTGCTGCTCACAGCATTCAATCGCAAAGCCATTGAGATCTTCTGGCGCAATTTGATAAAGCTGCTCAAACGTTGCGGGCTCGACCCGACAGAAGGCAGGGCGATCATCATAAATTCGGCATTCCCGGCTGGTCTTGTTGTAGTTAAGGCACCAGCCATCCTCACCCACCATACTCAGGTACAGCGATAGCTGCGAAGGCGACAAATAATCAGCCAGATCAGGGCGATCTGCTGGATCAAGCTGGCAGCAAGCCCCGCAGTTTTTAACGCACTGCCAAGTAGCCATGGAAAATCATCTCAAGCATCAGTGCTTACCTTAACGGCTAACGGCTCCGAATGTGTTAAGGGAATTGTTTGAACCCTATTTTGAACCTTAGAATTTTGTAAACAAACTTTAATTCTGCTCACCGCCAACAGGTACAATACTGGCTAGTGAACACTGACTCGTAGTTCGGCCTGAACTGTTCGGAGGATAAATGGCTTTTTTAGACGGCGCACTTTCTTTTGTAAGCAACATTGACTTTGTTTTGATTGGGCAGCTAACCATGCTGGCGCTGGTCGTGATTTCTGGCCCTGCGGTCGTCTTTTTACTGGCCCTTCGAGGCGGCGATCTGTAAGAGCCTGTAAGGCGCATCCGCTTAATTTGATCTTATTAAGCTCTGACTAAAGCATCCCAAGCACCGTGCGACGGATAATTTCAGTAACTGCACTCGCCATTAGAGCGTCTACGTATCGGGCCTCTTGGTTAGGATCGCTGGCGTTTTGAGCGGCGATGAGCGTTAATCCTAGAGAGTATTGCTGGTAGCTAGCGGTAAAATCTGGCGCTCTTTCGGGCATTCCTACCGCAGTGATTTGTTTGGGAAGGCTAAACTGGGCCAAAGCGCAGTAGGTAAGTTCGGTTTGGTTGCGATCATCGCTACGGCCAAATCCACATTTGGAGATAATCACGGGCGATCGCACCCAATCAGCAAGCCCCAACGTCTCTAAGGCCACATCCACATAGCGGGCCGTATCAACGCCCATCGCTCGAATAATTGCAGCCAAGCTGTGGCTCAAAATGTCCGGGATTTGGGCTGACTTAGGAATTTGAGAATGCCACGCAGCCATGGTGATCAGCCGAGTTAGATCGTAAGTGGACATGAGATTTTGGCCATCGTGGCGCTGCAATCTGGACTGTAAAACAGCCCGATTAGTTAACGGATGCCACAGTTCGGGATGCTCGATGAAGGGCTCTTCACCGTAGCGACCCTGAAACGACAGCGCCTGATTACCGGTCATTTGCTGCGTCCAGGCTTCTAATCGTTCCGGCGTTTCAAAATTCTTAAACGTCACCGCGAGTGCATTAGACGTCGCAATGCGATTGCTGTAGTTGATTGTGCCGCTGGCTAATTCATCGAAGCCATAGCTTTTGCCAGCCGTGCCCATTGCTCGGATGCGATACTGGTTGATCGCAACTGTCGGGGCAATGGCATTGGCTTTCGCCGCCATATTTAACAGCGGAATAAATTTGGTGGCACTCCATAGCTGGCGATCGCTCAGCGCATCTCGACCCAGCCAACGGGTGTGCCGCTGATCGGCTTGAATTGTCGAAAGGCACACGCAGCCAGAGAGAATATCGGCAGGCAAAAATTCTAAGCCGCCTTCATTGACAAAAAACATGGTGCCAGTTTCTGGATAAGCCACGGCTTTAGTCAGCGGCGCGCTCACACTCGGCCAGCTTTGAAGGCGCTGGGCATATTGAGCCACGTCTGGGCGATAGCGAGATCGCTCAATCCCGCTATCTAAAAAAGCCAGCCGCGATGCGTCAAACGTCGCTTCCTGCTGCAAAAAGCGCTCAAACGTCTGCGGCTGATCGTCAGCGAGGCTCGGATATAGGTCTAGATATTGGCCCGTCGTGTCTGCCGCTGGTATGGCCAACGCCCTACACAGCAAAGCCGCTGCTTCTCCTCTCGTCATTCCCTGATGGGGCCGCAAAAAACGGGGTTGGCTCAGCGGGTCTAAAAGCTGCTGTTCGAGTGCGGCCGCGATCGCCGCTTGCGCATAGCTAGGAATATCCGCCGCATCTCTAAAATATGGGGCGAGTGGTTGAGCAGCCCAATCACTCGCCGCTACCGGTTTGGCCCTAGCCTTTAAGCCCTGATCGGGCTCTATCACTGCCGAGACCCCCTGAATTGCCTGCAATCCAGTAATTACAACAACAATGGCTTCCGCTCTAGAAATGGCTTGGCGAGGCCGAAACGAGCCATCTGCATAGCCGCTAAACAAATCGCGCTGGCTCGCCCAAGTTACCGCCTCATAGGCCCAATGCTGCTTGGTCACATCGCGAAACGCCTTTGCCGCTTGTCGCTCACTCATCTCCTCAAAGGCCCTTGACATCAGCACCGCAAATTCAGCGCGAGTGATCGTAGCCAAAGGCCGAAAGGTGCCATTGGGGTAGCCGCGAACAATGTCTCGTTGCGCCAGTGTGTGAATACACGGATGGGCCCAATGATTCGCAATATCAGAAAACATACTTTTCCAGAGGCTTGTGCGTTTATACAGATGAGTGATCCATCCCTATCTCAACCCATCTCAGGCCGCTTTACAAGTTATCTCGCAATCTCTTTTTTCCACGCGCACGGAAATTTGACGTAGGCTCATAGCAGGATCTAAATCAAGCCCAGTTTGATAGGCCAGTTTAATAGAGATGATAGAAGCGACAGCAGAGCAAACGGCGAGCGTGACAGAGACCGCCCCCAAGACTACCCCCGAAATCGCCACCGAAACCATTGTGCTAGACGTAGAAGGTATGATGTGTGCGGGCTGCGTCAGTACGGTCGAAAAAAAGCTAGCCCAGTGCGAGGGCGTGATCCAAGCAAGGGTGAATTTGGTGACTGAGGTAGCCGCCATCGACTGTGACGCTGAGGCAGATTTTGCTGCGATCACCCAAACTCTCACCGCCGCTGGTTACCCTAGCAAGCTGCGCATCGTCAATGCCCAAAGCCCGCTAGCCGCCGAAATCGAGTGGCTTGAGCGCAAAGAACAAAGCCAAAAAAATCAAACCCGTCAGCTCGCTGTCGCCACTCTGTTGCTGATCCTTTCAACGATTGGCCACCTTCAGCATTTTGCTTGGGCGCAAGCGCTTCCTAGCCCCAATTTTGGCCCGCTGAGTGTTTTCACGACTCCGGTAATAACAGTTCTTACCGCCCTGTGGTTTCATGGCGCACTCGCCACAATCACCCTGCTTTTCCCAGCTCGAAAAATCTTAATAGATGGGTTTGCGGGCATCCGGCGAGGCGCTGCAAATATGAATACGCTCGTGAGTTTGGGTGCGCTCAGCGCTTATTTCACAAGCGTAGCTGCGCTGGTCTTGCCAGCATTGGGCTGGGAGTGCTTTTTTGATGAGCCGGTGATGCTGTTGAGCTTTATTTTGCTGGGTCGCACATTAGAGCAGCGGGCTCGGTTTCAGGCGGCGAGTTCACTGCGATCGCTAATCGCCCTACAGCCCGCCCAGGCCAGACTAATCCCTGCCCCTGACAAGCCCAACGCCGACCAGTCGGGTGTGCAAATTCCGGCAGCTCAGGTACAGGTTGGTGAGTGGTTGCGGGTACTGCCCAGTGAAAAAATACCGGCAGATGGGGTTGTCGCCACGGGCCAAACCACCGTAGATGAATCAATGCTGACCGGGGAATCTTTGCCAGTCCTGAAGCAGCCAGGTGATGAAGTCACCGCTGGGAGCCTCAACCAATCAGGCGCGATTACCCTGCAAGTTTCTCGCACCGGTGCCAGCACTACGCTCGCCCAGATGATTCACCTGGTGGAGACCGCGCAAACCCGAAAAGCGCCGATTCAGGGCTTAGCCGACCTGATTTCTGGCTATTTTACCTACGGCGTCCTCACCTGCGCGGCGCTGACTTTTGGCTTCTGGTATCTAATCGGCGTGCCGCTGTGGCCAGCGGTTGCCCAGTCTGCGCTGAGCCAGGTTCACCATGCCGCGATGCCAATGATGCCCGTTTCCGATTCTTTACGGCTGCTGGTGAGCTTAAAGCTGGCGATCGCCGTCGTCGTGGTCGCTTGCCCCTGCGCCCTCGGTCTGGCAACCCCCACCGCCATTTTGGTCGGCTCCGGCCTGGGCGCAGAACAAGGGCTGCTGATTCGCGGCGGCGATGTCTTAGAAACCACTCGCGGCCTAGACACCCTCATCTTTGACAAAACCGGCACGCTCACAACCGGCCATCCTCAGGTCACCGACTGTCTGCCCCTATCGCCGACTTTCAGTGCCGATCAGCT
>JBGTNW010000155.1:0-2982 GCA_041742865.1 Phormidesmis sp. | reverse complement strand
TTTTGTATTCGATCAAGGTGGCGGGTTTTCGCTGCCAGCGGTTAAGCCAGTATTTAGTTTGACCAATAGCCTGGGGGACTTTGGAAATAACGCAAGAAAGCGCGTATAGAAGCGATCTTTGGAGGGAGTCGCCGAATTTTTGACGGTATTTGTAGACGGTGAGCATGGGGAAGGCGTAGGCGGCAAATAGCATTAGGCTAAGGCCGTGGGTGGTATTTAGAAGCGTGATTACACTTAGCGGCAGCGCTACTCCCCATAGCCAGCCGCTGATGTATTCTTTGCGCATGTATCGCTCAGTCGTTGAGCCGTACATAGCTGCGCCTTCAGCGATCGCCCAGCCGCCACGCACAGATCGCTTCCACCATTGCCCAAACCGATGCATATCTATATCGTGCAGCGCCATCTCAGCAGCAATGCAGCGCAGCTTCCAGCCCTGCTGACGTAGGCGAATGCACAGTTCAGGTTCTTCACCGCAGATCATCGCCGGATTGAACCCGCCGACTGCCTTGAGTGCAGCTATGCGCATCAGGGCAATGCCACCGCAGGCACTGGCTTCGCCGACAGGCCGATCCCAGTCAATATCGGCGATCAAATTGTAAGGCGAAGCTTCCGGAAAGCGCTCTCGCAGCCGCCCAAACACAACGGCTAGATCCGCCGATTTTTCTAATGTAGATATCGCTGCCTCGATCCATCCGGGTAGCAGCTCACAGTCACCATCGATAAATTGCACATACTGCGTGTGTGTAAATTGCTCAATCAAATATTTAAATCCGGCATTGCGCGCCCTTGCCCCGGTAAAAGGAATCGACATATCTAGCTCAATCACCTGCACGCCCCTAGATTTGGCTTCGGCAACGCTGTTGTCGGTAGAGCCGGAATCGACATAAATGATCGGCACGGCCTGTGGTAAGTGCTGCTGCAAGGAGGTGAGACAGCGGATCAGGCGATCGCCCTCATTTCGCCCAATAGCGACTATTCCTAAATGGCTAGTATGCAGATCGTGAGTGAGTTGATCGCTAGAAGTCATAGTGAATTTCAGGTGTATTTAAGACTTGTTTGCAGCAGTCAATCTGTCAGTTTTCGTCTGTCAGTTTTCGTCTGTCAGCTTTTTTAGGTGGCTACGGCATCTAGTGCCGTGCGTCTAGGCCAAATTCGCAGTGACAAAAAAGTTACTAGATACATCACCCAATAAGGAGAAATCCGGTTAATTAAAGCCGTTTCGGTGAGGTTGCTAAGCACCATCAAAATCAAAAATACGAAGGGCCAAAGGTCTTCAGGTTCAGTCGCTTTATAGGCGCGGCGCACGGCCATCACGAAAGTGGGGATTAGTCCTAGCACAAAGATGCCAAAGCCTACTAGGCCCAATTCGATTGCTACATCGATAAAACCATTGTGAGCATGAGCAGGCACCAAGCCTCTTACAGCTCTAGCTCCAACTTCCCATGCCGGAAGGCTATCAGGTGTCCAAAAAGCGGCTCTACCATAGCCTAAGAGTGGCCTTTGCATAATTTTTTCAATCGCGCCTGCCCAAATCGGTGTCCGCGCTGAGAGGGTGGGATCTTTGCCCAAGGCAATCACAATCGGTCGCCAAGTCACCGATAAAAACGAGCCTAGCGCTAGAAACCCTAGCCCTAACAGATCGAGAAATAGAACGCTACGCCGCCCTCGCCAGCGAAACAGCCGTGAAGACACCACAATCATCAGCATGGCGATAAAAACAATCAGCCCCGACTTGGAGGTAGAAAGAATGATCATCATCATCGAAAAGGCTAACCCAATTCTGGCCAAGCGCTTTTCTTTGGCTTGATTGCTGATGCTAAGTACAAAAAACAGCATCATCGTCAGTGTCATCGTCGTCGAAAAACTGTTTTTCTGAGCGTAGATCCCTTTCCAAGCGCCGTCGAACTCACCGCCCACATGACGACCAATCGAGGGAATAGCCAATGCATAAAACATCGACAGCACTGCACCAATGCCCAAGGTGATTGCCATAATTCTTATTTGCTCTCGCATATTAAAGCGACCCGCAAAATAGATTGCAAAGAACGTCATCGGCAGAACTTCGGCTTTGATGCTATCGGTAGTGTAATCCGGTGATATTGACCAAGCGAATGAGCCAATCATCAGGGCGATTATCGGCCAAAGTAAAAGCCCTTTGGACAGCGTTCTTAAAGTAGTTTGCCAGCGCAAGACTAAAAATAGGATCGACATCGACAGCACTACATACCGCAGCGGCCTGATCAACAGATCATTTTGGCCTAGCACGGTTTCCAGACCGTTGCAAAAGTACAGCCAGCAAATGACGCTGTAGGCTTTCTCAACAAAGGTGATGACGCTTTGAATATTCTGAGTTTGAATATTCTGAGTTTGAATATTCTGGGCTGGAATTTCTGAGGCTGGGGTATTTGGATGAGAAGACAGACTATTCACAGGCAGGTGTGATGATATCTGGAATGATTGAATCTATAGCGTTTTTCACTTGGCTAGAGTACAAAGATCTTTGTGAAACTTTTGTGGTGCAACAGGCCAAGTAAGTCGCGGCGTACGAATGCATCCGCACGCCGCTATATATGAATGATGTAGCAGCTAGAAAGTTTCTGGCAAACGGTTGAAAATGAAGCCCTAAACTGCCAAGGTCATTAGTGTCTACTGCGGCGATTGAGGGGCAGCAGTGGATAGCGACCTGAGGAAAAGGCGCAGTTGCACAGCCACTGATAGTGTTCAGCGCTAGCCGGTAGATCGCTGCTAGAGCGAAGCCATCGGTCAATTAATTCTGCCCAATGGGCGGGCACTTTGAGCTTGGCAAGAGCAACTTCAGCGGCGGCGGAGAGTTGGCTATAAAGCTGGGGTTGACCCATAATGCGCTCAATCCGATGGGCCATTGATTTGGCATTACCCGCCGGAAAAATCATAGCGTTAATGCCGTGAGCGAGGTGTTCGCTAAAGTCGGGGTGGTCGGCGGCAATAATCGGGGTGCGGGCA
>JBGTNW010000154.1:0-8416 GCA_041742865.1 Phormidesmis sp. | reverse complement strand
TTTCCCAGAAAATGTTGTGGATTTTTTGCACGGCTTCCATCAATTCTTGGCAATGCTGCGGGCTGACTTCTACTTTGCAAGCAGAGCAAAGCTTAGCGGCTTTCTTATGCCTTCGATGCTAAGCATTTATACTCATCACATAACTGGGATGCACTCGCTGCCATCGCTGTCGAATTCCTGAAATCATAGCCATAGCTTAAGTGAAAGACAAGTAATCCTTACAGCTGCAATCGATTGCAACTAAGCGCAACCATCAGCGCAATTGTCGACAAATATATAGATTGCTGCCCAAAACCGACACCGAGCCTATCAAACTTCTTGCCTACCGCAACTGTTCTCAGGCATATCATGACATCTGATTTTAATCTTCCCTCGGATCTCCCTTCGGTGTGGTCGTCGGATACCGCTTCACCCTCACTATCCACGGACTCGTTACCTGCAGAATTTGGAGATAGCAACTCGATTAGCAGCCCCATTCAAACTCATAAAATCACGCCTAAAACCACGCCGTCAGAACTTTCTGTGAAAAAGAAACTGGCTGTCATACCTGAAGAAAATAGCGGTATTCTCAAAAAGCTTACAGCCGAAAAGTTTACAGACGAAGAAAAATTTGAGATGCTAAGCGCCTATTTAGACGATGAAGCGTCTGAATCTGAACATTGCTTGGTGGAATATTGGTTAGCGAACGAGCTGACGTTGCAGCAGCAATACCAGGCTCAGCTCAAGCTTCGTAAAGCCATGCGGTTGCTTGCGCTAAATGACGCAACGTTTTTAGAGACATAATGATCAATGGCGTTGTTGCCTTTATCGTGCCAAGCTTACGCTAGCTATCTGACTTTTCAATAGCATGACGAATTTTATTGAGATCAATATAGCGATCAGTGACATTACGCAGTTCGCGGGCAATCATACCTTCGGTAGAAACTACAGTGATGTGCGTATTTTTAGAGCGCAATAGCTCAATTGCACGTTCAAAGTCTCCATCCCCACTGAGTAACACCACTCGGTCATATTGCTCAACGGTATTAAACATGTCCACCACAATTTCAATGTCTAGGTTGGCTTTTTGTGAATAACGGCCTGAGGTGTCATCGTAATACTCTTTTAATACCTTAGTGCGAACCGTATAGCCCAAGCTGATTAGCGCATCTCTAAAGCCGCGCTGATCTTGAGAATCCTTCAGTCCGGTATACCAAAAGGCGTTAACTAGCGCTAAACCTTCCGTTTCCTGAATGAAATACTCTAAGATGCGCTTCGGATCAAAAAACCAGCCGTTCTTTTGCTGGGCGTAAAACATATTATTGCCGTCTACAAAAATTGACAGCCGGTTCAGCGGAGAAATTGCCATAAAAATAAATTTAAAGATTAAGAATAAAGCCTTTATGAATGACTAGTTAATAAGCGCTAAACGCTATTCATAAAGGCCACTGTGATCAGAATTTGCGCATTTGAATGCATCAAAAAGCCCCGCCGTTGCTTTGGCTAGAGGCTATAGTAAATAGGATTTTGGCTCGGCATTGACTGCTGATGTATAAATTTGTCTAGATATGAATTTTGCAGGAAAGTACAGAGGTTCCTGCTCTAAAAGATACTTAGAAGTAAAAGATACTTAAGGATGCTCACCATAAAATTCGTTATAAAAAAGAAAAATGTTAATCAAAGGTTATTAACTACGTAAAGTAACCATACAAGGCAACCATAATAAAGCTTAACGTTACCTCGCTGATGTTTCTTGCACTCTCGGTTTCAAGATTTACTTTTGAGCACTGTTTTTAGATATTGGAATCTACGGGATCATTATAAGCGGTTTCATCAGGAGCAAGTTCGTTTTGATACCCAGTTTTAACTAGACGTACTTGAAACAATCTGGATTTCAGGATTAGGGATTTCAAGATTAGGGATTTCAAGATTAAGATAGTTTGCTAATTGCAATCGAAAGATCTTGAGAGTAGGAAAGTTTTATCCTACAGAAAGCTTTTTGGAAATAGCGCGTTGATCAGGTCGTCAAACAGGATTGTCAAAATAAAGTAAAGCAAACGGTATGGTCAAAACGTTACTAGCGGGTTTGAGGGAGCGCTATGGTTAGACAAAAACTGGCTAAGCCTAGCCGCACTGACAAACCCATTGAGGGTGCAACTGCGGTTTTAACGGTTCGCAATCGGCTTAGTGTTTGGCAGCAAACAGCGGTTTCGCAGCACTGGCGCTCAGCCCTGTCTGGGATTTGTGTCGCTATCGCAGCAGGTGCAGTCGGTCTTAACCTGGGGATTGTCAATCTTTGGGAGCGAGATGTTCAGAGCTTCTTTTTTGAGCTTAGAGGCCCAATCACACCGCCTGAGGACATTGTGATTTTGGCGATTGATGAAGAATCTTTGGCTCAAGGGCAATACTACTTAGAAGATCCTGATCGCTACGCAGCGCTTAAACCAATTGAGTCTTGGCCTTGGCAGCGGCAAGCTTATGGTCAAGTAATTGAGCGCTTGATGGCTGCCGGGGCCAAGGCGGTTGCGCTTGACGTGCTGTTTCCGGCCCCGAGTGCATATGGAGAGGCGGATGATGAGGCGTTTGCGAGGGTGCTAAAGCGCTATGGCGATCGCATCGTCCTAGCAGCTGACTATAACAATATCACCCTTCGCCAAGGCGATTTGACTCAGCCGTCTTTGCCGTTGGAGCAGTTTCGCAGTACGGGCGTACGAGTTGGTTCGGTAACGTTCCGCAGAGAGATGAACGGCAAAATTCATCGGCTTGGACAGGAATTTCTCAATGAGATAGCGCTAGATGAAGCAGCGATATTTGGTGAACCCATGCCGGGGGATGAAGCGCCTTTAAGCTTTGCTGAAGCCACTTTAAGAGCCGCTCAAGTGCCTTACGATCAGCGCCCCCAAGAAAATATCTTTTTTTATGGACCTAGCGGGAGCTTTGCGCAAACACCGTTTTGGTATGTGCTAGACGATGATCCTTGGCGCAATCAGCTAGGGGCAGGCAATGCTTTCAAGGGCAAAATCGTGATTATTGGCACAACTGCCAACGTGCATCAAGACTTTCATGATGCGCCGTTTTCACGTAGCTTTCTCTATCCGCAGCCGATGGCAGGCGTAGAGGTACTGGCGAATACGGTCGCGACGCTGCAAGCGGGCCTTGCTCCGACTCAGCTCATTTCACAGCCACTTATGAACGCCTTCGTAGTACTGAGCGCAGGGCTAGTCGTTGTAGCGCTGATTGCTCGCACCGCTAAGCCCTTGCCCAGAGCAATGATCGCAGGGGGCAGCATCGCTCTATGGGCCTTGGTAAGCTACGGCGCGTTTGTCGGTGCTGGAGTGATTTTGATTACAGGAACCCCTATTCTGGCGATCGCCACCGTTGGCTTTTTGGATTTTGGCATTAGCTTTACCGCTGAGCGGCTCAAACGCAAGCGCTTACGCACTACTCTAGCTCGCTATGTGACCTCGCCGCTGGTTCAAGAAATTATCAGCGAACAGGACGACTTTCAAGATTTGCTGGCGACTTATCAAGCTGATAAAAAAGGGACTGTGCTGCGCGATCGCTACCGCATCATCAAAATTCTTGGCGCAGGCGGCTTCGGTGAAACCTACCTAGCAGAAGACACCCTACGCCCCGGCTATCCAACCTGCGTTGTCAAGCAGCTCAAAATCATCAGCGATAACCCCAAAGCCCATCAGCTCGCTCGGCGGCTGTTTGAATCTGAAGCGACCGTACTCGGAAAACTGGGCGAACACAGCCAAATTCCCCGATTATTGGCTTACTTTGAAGTTCAGCAAGCCTTTTATCTCGTTCAGGAAATGGTTGAAGGCGATCTGCTCAGAGAGCTGATTTCAAGGGCACGGCCCTTATCGCCAAAAGCCGTAGTTGACTTACTGAAAGATCTGCTGCCGGTGATTAGTTTTGTCCATGCCAATGGCGTTATCCACCGCGATATCAAACCTTCTAACATCATTCGTCGGCAGTCAGACGGGCGGTATGTCCTCATTGATTTTGGAGCGGTCAAAACCATTTCAACCCAGATGACAGCAGCGATTGATGGCTCCTCTGATACCCCAGTTACCTCAACGGTCGGCATTGGCACTCAAGGCTACATGCCCAGTGAGCAGTCCGCCGGAATGCCGACCGTTCGCAGCGATCTCTATGCTTTGGGCGTCAGTGCCATTGAAGCCCTAACAGGCAAACCGCCTCATGCCCTTAAGCGCAGCGACAGCGGAGAAATTATCTGGTCACATACGCTACAGCAGATCTCACCTACGCTCACTCAGATCATCGACAAAATGGTGCGCTACGATTTCAACCAGCGCTATCACTGCGCCCAAGATGTTCTCGATGACCTAGCGCAGCTAAACGATAGCGAACTATCGGACGCACGGTCATCGGATGACACCGAGCGCTTGGCTCATCGCTTACCTCTCGATCAGCAAGCAGATCAGCTAACAAAAGATTGCGATCATTCTCAAAATACGGTCGATCAGCGCACTCAACCGGGCGTTATTGTCACCAACCAAGCATTAGATAAAACGGAAATCTTGCCCACAGACTGGGCAAATAATTGGCCAACTCGACAGGAGCAGACCAATGAAAATGACTCCCAATGAGAATGACTTATAAAGACGTGTTAGGCGATCGCTCAACAGTCCTGCTCAATACCCCCGCTCAACAGTCCATGCTAAAACAGCCCTTCAAAAAAACTCACCCATAGCTTAGAAATCCCTGATAGCACCTTCTGAAAATTTTCCACTGGCCCCTCCCCAGCAGTGGGACTCCCGGTAGTTTCCACTACCTCGGACGAACTAGCTGGCCCTGCTAAGTCAACTGGCTCTGTTGGATTACCCGAATTACCTGTAAAACCACCACTCAAAATCGGCGTCGTATTGCTAGGCTCTAATTCAGCTTCCAGCGGCGGGCCAACAGTCAGCATCGATTCTGGACTACCTTCATCACTCGGTAATTCACCCGCACCTTCCAACTCAGATGCGTTACCAGAACCTGCCGGTTCTGCAGATTCTGTCGGCTCCGGGTTAAAGAGATCGTCCTCTGGGACAGAACCTACCTCGCCACCATTGCCTGAGGAGATGGGCTCTAAGCTATTAAGTTGTGGATTGGGCTCCTCTCCATTTAAGTAAGCTTCCGCAAAACCACCATACTCAAGCTCTACAGACGGCTCTAGCTCTAGATCAACATCTGGAACACCTGAGTCAACAACAGGGCTGCTGATTATCTCCGGGACAGTATTATCAATAGCGCCACTACTGGAGTTACTAGCAGTATTAGGAATAAGGCTATTTTCAATCGTGATATTACTGCCAGTCGATATGCTCGGAATCACACCTGTAACCGTTTCTAGAGGTAGAGGACTGCCTATGTTTTCACCTCTGCTAGTAACTGGCGCGCTTGGAGTAGCGGGGATTCTAGTAACTGGCGCGCTTGGGGTAGCGGGGATTATTCTGCTGCTAGTCTCGCTGTTGCTGGGCCGATTGTTGCTAGCACCGCTGTTGATATTGGTACTGGTAGAGCTATTGGTACTGGTAGAGCTACTAGTATTTGGGGGGCTACTAGTGCTGGTAGAGCTACTAGTATTTGGGGGACTACTAGTGCTGGTGGAACTATTAGTATTGGTAGAGCTATTAGTGCTGGTGGAGCTATTAGTATTGGTGGAGCTATTAATGCTCGTGGCACTACTACCCCCAGTAGTACTTGAATTAGTGCCACTATTAGTGGTGCTGGTTCCCCTTCCACTTTGGCTATTGCTCCCGCTTGTGCCGCCCCCGCTAGAACCACCACTGCTAGAGCTGCTGCTACTGGAGCTAGAATTCGGCACGGATGATCCTGTAGACCGGGGGGCTGATTGGCCAGAAGTTGTATCGGGACGGCGGAACGACGGTGGATTTTCAATCACCTGTTCACCGGGATCAAAGGTGCCTTGATTGGCTATTGCTTCTCGAATTTCCTCGCGCACTCCATTTAAGTCATCTGATCCAGACTGAAGATAGTCAAATCCCGCCGCCAAACCACTCGTCTGCCAAAACGACGTGAGATCAAAATCAAAAACTTCAACAATTCGGTCATCCTCCACCACTCCAATTTGACTGGCATACAGCGCCTGTTGCTCAGATCCATCTTGGTTAGAGAGCACCATTGGGCCGTTAGGATTATCGGTCAGTGCGCCGACAATTGTGCGGTTCGTTTCTGGAATGTAGCGGACGAACAGCGCCGAACCTTGAATGCCGGTAACCGCATTGGGCGTTTGGATGGTGCTACGGCCTCTAGCAGGCGGAATCAGAATGAGCACCGTGCCGTCAGTCAGTTGGAAATTGCGGGTATTGGGTGTAAATCGAAACGTCGCTCGTTCACCGATGCGCGCTAGCGATCCATCATTAAAGCGTAGTTCAGCCCGAGATGATTGCGCTGTTCTGAGGGCGTCGCCAATACCGAGTACATCTGCAATTCTGGCCCGCCGAGCCCCGGCATTACTCGGTACTAACTGAACTTGATTGCGCAGAAAATCAATTCGGGCCCAAGACAAGGGTTGCTCTTGAGCGCGGACAGCATAAGTCCCACCTAAAATACTGACTATGCTGAAGCCGACAGATACCAGAGCGATTCGTAGCGCTTGGGTAGAGCCGATTTTTGTAGAGTAGTTCTCAACCATAAACCTTATGTGTGAAAAACCTGATAGCGCTATTTACTTAGACCATCAGGTGCTATCAGGATCTAAACGACCTAGAGCTGGCCTGTTTGGCCAAATATATTCAAAAAAGTTGATTCAAGATTAGTCACACTTTGTCAATGTCTCAATCTTGAAAACGACCATTGAAACCGGCCTTGACGTACAGCCCAACTTGAATTTGACAGAATGCGATTCCAGGCGAAAGCGGATGAGTGACGAAAAGATGAATCGTAAAAAAGTGCGTAGTAAGAAAGGTATATGTGTCAGCGGCTAAGGGATGTGACAAAGCGCACAATCACTATGCTTCAGCCTTCATTCTAACGTTTTAGATGAATGAGAGTGTTGAAATCAGTCTGTGAAACTCTGCAAAGCCCTTTAAAAAACGGAAGGAATGGAAGGGATGCTGATCCCATTTTGATGTATTCCTTTTACTATGTTCTAGCTTCATTTAATTTAAGCTTATGGTCAAGACGTGCAGTAGCTCGCGATCGCACTTGCCTGATTTCTCTAGCGATGCCCCAATCATAAATAGCCTTAATACTTACCGCTGTTCATGCCCTCAACTTCATCTAGCAATAGTTCACACTCCCCTCTGGCGAACGCTTTACCCGTTTATCTAAATGCCACACCTAAGTTAGGTGTGTTGAGGTTAAGCCTTAGCCTTGGGGGTGCATTTGGCAGCTTGTTAAGCGTCTCTGCTATGCCTGCTGTGGCGCAATCTTCTAGAGATAACCTTCTGACTGTAGAGACTTATGCAAACTTAGACGCCAGCGAAAAAAGTACCGAAGAAAGCGCTATTTCACCACAAATTAGTTTTTTGGGGCAGTCTCAATTTGCGGAATTCGCGGAGCGGTTCAACCAAACCAAAATTGAGCCCTTGCCCGAAGGGATGCTAAAGCAACCCACCTTTTTGACAAAGTTTGAAGTCGGTTCAACCGCCGCCGAGCTGACCGCTGATGAGTCGACCACTGATGAGTCGACCACTGATGAGCTGATTGTTGATGAGCTGATTGTTGATGAGCTGACCGTTGATGAGTTGACTGTTGATGAAGCAATTGACGAAAAGGAGGCGTTAGAAAACAATTCACAAATTATTGATATCGTTGATGTCATACCTCACGAAATAGCACCTAGTGCTGTACCACTTGAGGATGAATTAGGTGAACTACGAATCAGGCAAGTGCGATCGCGCGAAGAAGAAGAACTCGGTATCTTGCGGCTGCTACAAACGGCCCGGGCTGCACCTGCTAGAGCCAAGCCCCCAACTGCTTTTCTAGGCGCTCGAATCGGCTATTTGGACTCTGAGAATCCCTTCCGCAATCGCTCCGGGCTAAGCGACCAAATTTACCAGTCAGGGCTAGCTTTTTACCTGTTTCCCCGGCTATCGGATAAGACAAACCTGTATGCTGCCGCGGATACCGGCCTGATCCGCTACAGCACCTTCCAAGGCACTAACTATAACGAAGTACAGCTTCAATTTGGCATCCGGCAGCGCCTATCTCCTAGAACCTACGCCCAAATTGGCTGGCGTAACCAGCAGCTTTTTTCTCCGGGCTATCGTGAGAAGATTTTTACGCTCAATGCGATCGACACACTGATTAGCCATCGCTTCGTGCTCAATCCTCATCTATGGCTAGATAGCTTCTACCAAGCTCGCCTTGGCTTTGCTGAGCCTAGCGCTGCCAGTCGATTTCAGCAAACGTTCACGCTCTCGTTTAACTACAGGATTGCTCGCAATCTCCGCAC
>JBGTNW010000153.1:0-14965 GCA_041742865.1 Phormidesmis sp. | reverse complement strand
TATTCCGGCTTATTTATTTCGCCTTTGTGGACTGAGCGATTGGGCCTACGGAGACATAAAAGCTGGCAAGCGCATTGGCAAAGGGAGATTTTTGAGCTTTGCAACCCTACGCAGACAGCCCGACGGCACCTGGATTATTGTTGAACCGGCTAGAGGCGTCTTAGAAAAGGCTTTAAATGCTAACTAGGCAACCTCGAACAGATAGACCTGCACTACCAAACCTGCACTTATTATCCCCTACCTTTATTTTCATGCTAAAGTCACCGCTTCTGTTTGCGATCACCGCATTGGTCACGCTCTTGAGCTGGACACAGACTGCCCAAGCCAACCAAGCCAACCAAGACAATCTAGCTCTAGATTTTGCACTGCCTTCTCAACTATCTTCTAATTCAGATCCAGTGACCCCAGCGAAGACAGCTGCCGAAGCGGTGTCTGGCAATTTATCTACCCCTGTCACTTTAGAATCCTCTCAGACGCCTCAATCTCCCTCTTCGCCAGGGTCTGACCAGCCTATTCAAACGTTATCGAGATATAGCGATCCGCTACCGCCGCTCAATCAAAGGCCGACTGTTCCAATCGAACAGAACGCCGCGCCGAATCTTGAGCAAAAAAATGAGCAGAGTGCAGCTTTGCAGGCCAACAACCAGACCGGTGACCAGAAAGTCTCTCACCAGCACACTGACAATATAGCCTTGAGCTTTGATGACCACACCGTAGAAACGCTGTCGCTTGACAAAATAGCTGAAACAACAGCAGAAAAAACAGCAGAAATCTCAGAGTCTAAAGTGACTGCTCTCCAAAGTCTTCCTTTAGACGATTGGATTTTTGAAGGAGGCACAAACTCTTTGGTTGCCCACACTGTTGGTAAAGCGGAAGGAACTCGTTCTGCTGATGGACAGCGCACACAAGCTTTCTATGGTCACCGAGATCCCGGTAACGGCGTTTGGAATATCGGTACTTTTTCTTATCAACACGGTGCCCAATCTCCTGAAGAAGCCGATGAAAAACAGCTCGCCCGGCTTAAAGGTCAAGGGCTTCAGCTAGAAGCAAAGGCAAAAGCGCAGGGCATTAGTCTTTCTTTAGAAGCCAAGCTCAATGGCATTGATCTTGCAAATCAAGCACCGTTAGCCGCATTGGATAGAGGCGGATACATTGAGCAGCTAGCAAAAGCCTATCGACTGCAGATGTCGGGCACGGAGGCAATTGTATGGGCGCGAACCTATGCTTATCTCGATCCGGACACTCAGCAGTGGAATGCCCCTGGTCTAGGCAACAATGTTTACAGCATTGAGCGCGATCAAAGACGACGTGTAGACGCCATAGCGCAAGCTCGCAATGCCTACGCCAATCCTCGGTTTAATGATCTTAACCTAGACCACTTAAACAACATCACATTGGCAGCCGGTAGCGCGCCAGAAAATACCTCATATCAATTATCGAGATCATCAAAGCTGGCGATTGAATCTAGCGATCAGGCCAGTGCTCCCAATACATTGTCACCCTCTGACAATGTATTGGCCCCATCAGAACTTTCTTTTGGCTTGCCGCCTCTAAACTTATCTGTGGAAGAAACCCATGACACAGAGGCCGTCGTCTCAATGATCGCGCCCAATTCTAATGTCGAAGGGAGCGATTTCGACGATGCCCCTATTTCAACGGCCAGTTCGACAGGTAATGACGAGGCCATTGCAGACGATAATGTAGCCTCCGTCATAACAGCAACTTCCATAACAGTAACTTCGTCTGATGCAAATCTAGCTATTCTACCGGTGCCGCCTCTCCCCATTCCGGTCGGTAGTAGCACCCCCCTGCCCGCTGATGCGATGTCTATCACTAATTTAGAACCCAAAAATCTGGAAAATCAGCGCGCGATCGCCTCCAACCTATCTATTTCTGCACCGCTAGCGCAAGCTGTACTAGGGGAAATAGAGCGCCATGAACCCGAATCAACGGAAATAGAAACTCCGGAAATAGAACAAATAGGAGAACAGCCAACGGAAACCGAGGTCATTGCCAGCGATCTCGAGGTCATTCAGAGCCCTCAACCCGATCCCGCACGCAAACGACTTTGGTACTTTGAAGATAAAGTAGGCCGACCAGCAAAATAGACAATTACTTTGCGTTCGAGCTAGAGTGGTAGCGACTACGATTTAGCCCTGCTTTGCGTTAAGCCATGCAACCATTAGTGGATCCATCAGCGGATACAGTTTCACCAATCAAGTCGCAGATTGAATCACCGATTCAATCTCTAGAGGATGCCGTTGAGCGATGCCAAATTCTGGGAATGCGGCTAAGTCGTCAGCGCAGGTACATTTTAGAGCTGCTATGGCAGGTGAAAGAACACCTCTCAGCAAGAGAAATTTATGATCGGCTGAGCCGAATCGGTAGAGAAATTGGCCACACCTCAGTTTATCAAAACTTAGAGGCCCTCTCTGAGCAGGGGATTATTGAATGTCTTGAGCGCTCAGATGGCCGATTATATGGGCATATTAGCTCATCTCATAGCCATGTGAACTGCATGGATACTCGGCAAATTATAGATATCAACATTGAGCTCCCCGAAGCAATCTTAAAGCAAGTGGAAGCGCAAACCGGAATCAAGGTTTCAGACTATAGAATCGACTTTTTTGGCACCAAAGCTAACGCTGATTGCTGATGGAATTTTCTAGTAGATTGATTTCCATCAGCAACTGGCCGGTAGGGGCACCGCTGCCGCATTAGCTGCGAATTTGTACCGGCATGACTAAATAGGTGATTTTGGTGCCACCCAGCGGTGTCAGCACGGAAGGACTAGTTGCACTGTTGCACTGAATTTGAATTTCCGAAGATGGTAGCGCTTTGAGTCCTTCTAGTAAGTAGCGCACATTGAAAGCAATATCTAAGCTTTCACCCGTAATTTGAGCCGGTAACGTTTCAAAGCCGTTGCCCACCTCTTGAGCCTCTACCGAAAGGGCGAGCGACTGTGTTTCAGGGCTAATTGAAAGCTTAACAATATTATTTCTCTGGTCAGCCATGACCGCAATCCGCTCTAGCGAAGAGGTTAGCTGCTTGCGATCTACCGTTAGCTGGTGCTCAAACTGCTTGGGAATAAGCTGACGATAATTAGGATATTGCCCCTCTAGCAGGCGCGTTGTAATCCGCTGCTCACCTAAATCAAACACCACTTGCGTCGTATCTAGCTTGAACACTACTGGATCAGTACTCGAATAAGCTTGCAAAATTCGCTCTAGTTCACGCAGCGCCTTACCTGGAATCGTCACATTCATGGTCTGCCCACCCGCTGGTGAGCCCGAGTCATCTACCGTATGCACAACGGCTAACCGATGACCATCTGTTGCAGCAAATTCTAAGCTCTCATCATCAGCGGTCAGATGCACACCTGTTAGCACCTGCTTGGTTTCATCGGAGCTAGTGGCAAACAGCGCTCCGCGCAGCCCTTCGACTAGCGCATTGGCAGATAGTTGAACGGACTCATCCGTTGTGACATCCGGCAGTTGAGGGTAGTCTTCGGCGCTTAAGCCCCGAATTTGGTAACGTCCTGCGGAGCAAGCCAACGTCACGAGCGGCTCGTTGTCTTCTTGAGTGATGTCAATCTCTTCGTTGGGTAGACGAGAGACGATATCGCCAAGCAGCTTAGCAGGGAGCGTCAGCGATCCGCTTTCTTCGACTTGAGCTGAAAATACGGTCTGAATACCTAACGTTTCGTCGAAACCAACTAAGGTGACCCGCTGCGTATCAGTGCTCGCACTGATGAGCACATTGCCCAGCACCGGTTTGCTTGGGCGTGAGGGCACAGCGCGACTGACCAGTGAAAACTGCGTATTGAAATCGGTTTGAGGGCAGCTAAATTTCATCGCCTTATTGATCACTTCTGACACGTCTGAGATGCCCAATAGTATCACTCTAATAGCCCGGTGATGCCATCTTTCACAGAGCTGCTTTTTCAAATTACGGTGGGCTCTTCTAAAGACTCTTTTCTCTTTAAAAATTATTTAAAGTAGTAGTAGTAGGGGCTGTGGAAACTGTGGAGAAGCTGACTGAATGCTTGATGACCTTGCCGGTACAGACTTTTTGCACCTGTGGAAAACCTGTGGAAAATCGGGGCTTTTTTCCACAGCCCTTGCGATGACTGATTTTTTTTCCACAATTGTCAGTGACTTATGCCAATTCTTTCCAGGAGTTTTCCACAAAATACACAGGGTTTTCCACAGGAAAATCCTGTGTACATAGTTACTTTGCTTAATATATTTTGCTGAGTCCTTTGCTTGATATAAGGCAGCAAGAAAGTCAAAAAAGCCCCTGCACAATTGCTTGTAGCAGGGGCTTTTGGTAGACACTGTTTGAGTTACGGCTTAAGTTGCGGCGCTCAGGCACTCAGCTCGTTATGGATGGCCGTTATTGATTGGAGGTGATAGTAATGCGATCGCTGACCTCTCTCACCCGCTGCGCTAAATTGAGATCGCGTTTAATTAGCTGAGCAATTTTATCGCAGCTGTACATTACTGTCGTATGGTCTTTACCGCCAAACTGATCGCCTACTTTTGGTAAGCTCAAATCGGTGTGCTGCCGCATTAGATACATGCCCACCTGCCTTGCTAGGCTAATTTCCCGGCGGCGAGAATTGCTTTTGAGATCTTCTACCGAAATTTTGAACGCATCAGAAACGGCCCTGATCACCGCTTTGGGTGATGATTCTATGCGCTGGGCAGGCGGATCGAGCACCGGAATCAGGTTTTCGACCGTCATTGGGAGCCCAGAAATAGACGTGTAGGCAATGGCGCGAGTCAGTGCACCTTCTAGCTCACGAATGTTGGAGGTATAGGAAGAGGCAATGTATTCTGTGACATCGCGCGAAATCCCGACCTGCTCGTACTCTGCTTTTTTTTGCAAAATCGCCATTCGAGTTTCAAAATCCGGTGACTGAATGTCGGCAATGAGACCCATCGAAAAGCGGGAGCAAAGTCGTTCTTGCAGGCGAGGAATTTTGTTGGGGGGGCGATCAGACGCCAAGACAATTTGCTTTCCGGCTTCATGCAGCGTATTGAAGGTATGAAAAAACTCTTCCTGGGTGTACTCTTTGCCTTCAATAAACTGAATATCATCGACTAAAATGACATCGACTTCCCGGTATTGCTCTCGAAATCTCTGCATGGTGTCACGGCGAATCGAGGCGATTAAGTCATTGGTAAAGGTTTCTGTTGAGACGTAGGCTACCCGCGCTTTGCTATCGCTTTCCATGCGGTAGTGACCAATGGCCTGCATCAGGTGAGTTTTACCGAGGCCAACGCCGCCGCATAAAAAGAGCGGATTGAACTCGCGGCCTGGAGATTCGGCCACGGCTAGCGCGGCAGCATGAGCCATGCGATTGTTGGCCCCAACCACAAAGCGAGAGAAAATGGCCTTCGGATTTAAGTCGCAAGACTCGCCGTCAGGGCGATCGCCAGTTTTCTCATAGCCTCGCTCGTGACCGCGATCTAGGCTATTGCCGCTAGCGCTTTTGCCGTCGGGCTTGGCGGTGAGCGCGTCGCTTGGAACTGGCGGTGACGTCCCTCCGGTTTTGACACTAATCGAAACGTCAACGGCGTGACCGATGACTTCTGCGGCGACCTGAGAAATCTGAGTGAGATAGTGCTTTTGCAGCCAGTTGCGTGCAAAAGGATTATCTGTTAGCAGCACAAGCTGCCGATCAGAAAGGGTTTGAATGCGGGTAGGCTTAATCCAAGTCTCGAAGGTCGGGCCGCTGAGCTGAGCTTCAAGCTTGGTTAATACTTGATTCCAAAGATCGTCTTCTAGGTGAGCCACAGATTTACCTCAGCGGGTTTCCTTTGGTTTTGCATGGTTTGGAGAGCATTTAGAGAGCGATCGCACCCACCATACTTTCAGTCAGTCGCTTAGGCCGTCTCAAGCAGCGTCAATAATTTTTGAGCCCCTTTAAAGGCGCTCATATTCAGAAGCACGGATGCCGCTCATTTTGAATGATTCCGCCTTTTTCTGAGCCCTTGCTAAAGGCAGACTGAGTGAATTTTGATGAACTCTACAGGTGCCTGTAAAAATAACAGTGGCCCTACAGGGTACTAGATATAGCGTCGCAAAAGTGTACAGAAATCTATATATGCGGGATACATGGGCGGTATGTATTTGGGATAGGTTTAGTTTCTGAATTATAAGAGGATATATCCGCATAGGTACGTGAAGATAAATTTTGCAGCGCGTTTTTGAGGTGCGATCGCGCTTTAAATTCCCACCCCCAGATCTCCAACCCGATCTAAAAGACCACTCCAGATCTTAAAGAGACATTTAATGGAACTGTCACTTATCACCCCCATAGGTTTTTTGACAATCTGGTAAAACAAAATAAAGTCTGTAATCGTGACGCTGGCAGAAAATAAGGCATGAATCGTACTACAAAGAACCCAATTGAAAAGAATTCCTCGCAACTTGAAAAGCCACAGCCTGCTGCTAACAAACCCTGGATTCCAGTCATGAGTATGTTTCGCCAAGTACTGATGTTTTCGGCCATGACCGCAGCTAGCGCCGCCACGGTGCTGATTGTGAGCGATCGCACGGCTCTTCAAAGCGCTGTTCAGCCTGCCTACGAAAACGTTCTCTACGAAAACGCCGACTATAAAACTGCGCAATCCGATGCCATTGCCTTAGCAACCGTACCTTCTGAGTCGCTAGCGGCGGCTCCACAAGTAGCCTCAGATACTCTGGTAGCTCAAGCTTCAGGCACAGGTGCGCTAGTGCGCGATGCTAACTTTATTGCCTTAGCGGTCGAGCAAGTAGGTCCGGCAGTCGTTCGCATCGATTCAGCCCGGACGGTGACGACTAGCCGCCGCCCCAGCGTCTTTGACGATCCTGTCTTTCGCGATTTTTTTGGTGATATGGGCGTTCCGGATCAGCCTGCGCAGCGAGTAGAGCGTGGCACCGGATCGGGCTTTATTCTCAACGCCAATGGCACTATTTTGACTAATGCCCATGTCGTCGAAGGGGCAGATAGGGTGACCGTAACTTTCAAAGATGGCCGTGAGCTGCGCGGTGAAGTGATTGGTGAAGATCCGCTTACTGATTTGGCGGTGATTAAGGTCGATGCCAGTAATTTGCCGACCGTTACCGTAGGCAATTCAGATACACTTCGGCCCGGTGAATGGGCGATTGCCATCGGCAATCCGCTAGGACTTGACAACACCGTCACAGCGGGCATCATCAGTGCCACGGGCCGCACCAGCGCTCAAATTCGGGTGCCTGACAGGCGCGTGCAGTTTATTCAAACCGATGCTGCGATTAATCCAGGTAACTCCGGCGGGCCGCTGTTGAATGAGCGTGGCGAAGTGATTGGCGTGAATACAGCCATTATTGGCAATGCTCAGGGCTTGGGCTTCGCGATTCCGATCAATCAGGCTAGAGCGATTGCCGATCAGCTTATTGCCAATGGCCGAGTCGAGCACGCCTATCTCGGCATTCAAATGCGAACGCTGACGCCTGCGCTACGCGATGAAATTAATGCTAACTCCAGAGCGGGGCTCCGCTTGCAGACAGATTCAGGCGTGGTAGTGCTAGGGATTGCCCGCAATGCTCCGGCGGCTCAGAGCGGTTTGCAGCTAGGAGATGTGATTGTTTCAATGAATGGCCGAGCCATTACTGCCGCCGATGCAGTGCAGCGAGTCGTCGAATCTACGGCCGTGGGCGATGCGATTGCGATGACCGTTCAGCGCGGCGGGCGAACCGTAGAGTTAGCTGTTAGGCCAGGGGCTTATCCAATAACGCAAACTTCGCGGCGGTAGGCTGCTCAAAGGCAGCTAGCAGTTTTGAACTATCAGTATGATTATCTCCGGGTCAGCAGAAGCCAGGTGTTAGCAGAAGCGCTGACGACTGGTTCAAGGCGTTGGTTGATTTGGTGTGATCTAAGTTACTGGGCTCACTGAACGTTTGCTATGAGCATTCGGCAGAGATCGCTTAAAAGATCTCTCAAAAAAGCCCTGCTAGACTGGATAGCGATTGATGAGGCTATTGCTACCTATGCTAGTTCGAGACTTTTGTGCCGCTGATATTGTCGCGCTAACGGAACTTTACAACCAATATATTTTAGAGACTGCAATTACGTTTGACCTTCATCCATACACGATTCAGCAGAGACAAGACAGTTGGATGAGTCACTATGCAAGCTCGGGGCGCTACCGTCTGCTGATTGCTGAAGGGGATGACGGGCAGTTGTTAGGCTATGCCACAAGCAGTCGGCTGCGAGTGAAGGCGGCTTACGATACTTCGGTAGAAACGAGCATTTATCTAAAATCTGAGGCCCAAGGACAAGGCATGGGTAGCCAGCTTTATGCTGCTTTGTTTGATGCCCTTGCGCCAGCAGACGTGCACCGAGCCTACGCCTGCATTACGCTGCCCAATGAAGCCTCGATCGCGCTCCATCAAAAGTTTGACTTCGAGCAAGTTGGGCTGTTTCACGAGGTTGGGCGAAAGTTTGAGCGCTATTGGGATGTGGCTTGGCTCGAAAAGAAGGTGTAAATAAAAAAACACCTTCAAGCAAACCATTTGTGCTTAAAGGTGCTGTTGAGTGGAGCGTAGATGCACTTACTGATAGCCTTCTCTTCTCAAAAGACTTGTCAACAGAAGCGAATGGCGATTAACGGAAGGTATAGCCAATGCCAGCTGTAAAGCCAATTTCGTTGCTATTTGCAAACGGCTTGTAGTTAACAGAGCCATTGGCTACATAGCGATTAGCGAAGCGATAGTCAGCCCCAGCGGTGAGGGCAAAATCGGTGCGGCTGTTGTTGCCAATATCACCAGCGACGCCAGCTCCCACGAAGGGGTTAAAAGCGGTGCGACCAGAACCGACTGAGTTGAAGTCATAGGTGACAGGAACCAAGAAGGAGAGATCGCGATCATCGTTGAAGCTAAAGTCAGTGCTGACCTGAGGCCGTAGCGAGACATTATCAGCAACGGAGATTTTGCTGTTAATGGTGAGGCCGTTGTCGCTGCCAGCGAGACCAACGTAGCTATAGTCAGGAGATTGCTGAGCTTGAGCGCCAAAGGGAACGGCAATTAGAGCGGCAGCAGCAAGACTAAGGGAAGCCAAAATACGAGAGAGTTTCATGGAATTATCCTCAAAAGGTGTTATGAATGGCAACGTGAAACGTTGAAGGAGTGAATTTAGAACTTCTGTGGCCTGGGGTCTTTTCTGGTGAGCTGGTAACAGTAGAACGTTCAAAAAGAGAATTTTCTAGGCGACACTTAAAAAGACAGAGGTTAAGAAGATTGCGAATGACTGCGAGTTGCAGTGTTGTTTGGGTTAGAAACGGTTACTTTGTTTCGCATGTTTAAGTTGTATCGCTTGGGAATATAGTCTGCGTCGAGAGTAGGGACACTTTGTCTGAGTGGACTAGACATATTTGCCTGTGTTGACGTAAATTCGTTGTTTTTGGCTGTGACAATTGCGCAAGATGGCTGATATGAATTTAATCTCTAATCGCTTGGATAATTGCTGATAGCGGCGTGCGGATGCATTCGTACGCCGCGACTCACTTGGCCTGTTGTGCCGTAAAGGTTTCACAGAGATCTCTGTATTCTAGCCAAGTGAGAAACGCTATAGAGCTGTCAGAACGCAACAGTTTTGTGACACTCTTCGATAGCCGCCATGCTCAGAGATGAGTTGTTGAATTTTAAGGAGGCTGAAGACGATGGCTGGCTTGACAGATAGTTTGGCAGAGGGTGTAAGGCTGGGTGCGGATGGCTGTTGTCGGTGTTGGTGGTCTGGAGATAAATCTGACTATGTGGCTTATCACGATGAAGAGTGGGGGGTGCCGGTTGCAGATGATCACCGCCTGTTTGAGAAGATTTGCTTGGAGGGGTTTCAGTCGGGGCTGAGCTGGCTGACAATATTGCGCAAGCGGGAGAACTTTCGCTTGGCGTTTGCTGGGTTTGATTTTGAGCAGGTAGCGCACTTTACCGATGAGGATGTGGAGCAGTTGCTGCAAGACAAGGGAATTGTGCGCCATCGCCGCAAGATCGAGTCGGTGATAAATAATGCGAATCGAGCGATCGCCCTAGCCGATGAATTTGGCTCCCTGGCGGCTTATTTTTGGCGGTATGAACCGAGGGCGCGGCCTCAACCGCTGGACTACATGACTTTACTGACGCTAAATCAGACGGATGCTTCGACGGCAATGAGCAAGGATTTGAAAAAACGGGGCTGGTCTTTTGTGGGGCCGACGACGGCGTATGCGTTTATGCAGTCGGTGGGGATGGTCAATGATCATGTGGATGGATGTGAGTGGTGGGAAATCTCTGAAGCGCTGCGCCGAAATTTTCAGCGACCAACCGTTTGATCGGCCGGTAGTCTGGCCGGTAATCTGGCCGGTGATTTGGCCGGTGATCTGCTCAGCCAATCGTCTTTTCCCGCACAAATTTCTGTTGAGCGCTTAACCATCGCGGCATGATCAGCGAGAATGGAAGTATTACCTTTTTCAAAGCCCCTTTCAAGACATCGCTCTATTAGCGCTGACATTTTGTAGCTTTGAACTGTAGATGTATTTAGGACACCGCTCTATGACAGCCACCCAGACTAAGCCCCAAGCCACTTTTCCGATTGATCTGAGTGCTTATCAGCGCATTGCACTCGATCCGGCTATCAATAAGCTGACTGACGAACAGCGCGCCGCGCTTAAGGCAAATATTCAGCTTTGCCGCGAAGCGATTGTGTTTTTTACGGCCACTGGCGGTGCTAGAGGCGTGGGCGGTCACACGGGTGGCCCTTACGACACGGTGCCCGAAGTCATGATTATGGATGCGCTATTTCGTGGCAATGCCGAGAAGTTTGTGCCGATTTTCTTTGATGAAGCCGGTCACCGAGTGGGCACTCAGTATTTGATGTCTGCTTTAAATGGCGATTTGCCCGCTGAGCAGCTCATGCAGTACCGAGCGGCAGGTTCGACGCTGCCCGGTCACCCAGAACTGGGCCTGACGCCGGGGGTGAAGTTTAGCTCAGGGCGTTTGGGGCATATGTGGCCGTTTGTGAATGGGGTGGCGCTGGCCAATCCTGGGAAGACGACTTTTTTGCTGGGTTCTGACGGGGCGCAGCAGGAAGGAGATGATGCGGAAGCAGCGCGGTTGGCCGTAGCTCAAGGCATTAATGTGAAGCTGATCATTGATGATAACGATGTGACGATCGCCGGTCATCCGTCTGAATATTTGAAGGGTTACAGCGTTCAGCGCACCTTGGAAGGGCATGGGCTAAAGGTGCTGGTAAATGACGGCGAAGACATTGATGCGCTGTATGCGAATATCTGTGAGGCGATCGCCACCGATGGCCCGATTGCGGTCATCTGCAAGCGCCCCATGACGGTTGGCATTGACGGTCTAGAAGGCAGCTGTCATGGCCACGATGTGATTCCTACTAACCTGGCGATTCAGTACCTCGAAAAGCACGGTCGTCAGGACGCTGCCGACTACCTCAAGGCGATTGAAAAGCCGAGCCATAGCTACCAATTTATGGGCTCTAACAGCAGTGAAATGGGCTCTAACCGCAACGTGTTTGGTCAGGCGGCGGTTGAAGTTATGAGCAAAATGAGCGACGCCGAGCGCAAAGAAAAGGTGCTGGTGGTCGATTGTGACCTAGAGGGCTCTTGCGGCTTGAACCACATTCACAATGCCTACCCTGAAATTTTCATCAGCGGCGGCATCATGGAGCGAGGTAACCTCTCAGCGGCGGCGGGCTTTGGTATGGCCGAGGGCAAGCAAGGCATTTTTGCCACTTTTAGCGCGTTTTTGGAAATGTGTATTTCTGAAATCACCATGGCAAGGCTGAATAGAGCCAATTTGCTCTGTCACTTTTCCCATTCGGGCATTGATGACATGGCGGATAACACCTGCCACTTCGGAATTAACAATATGTTTGCCGATAATGGCCTCGATGATGGCTATGAAACGCGGCTGTATTTTCCGGCGGATGCGCGTCAAATGAAAGCTTGTGTGGAAAAAGTTTTCCATCAGCCCGGTCTGCGGTTTATTTTCTCGACTCGGGCGAAGGTGCCCACGCTCAACGATGCGGATGGCAATGCGCTCTATGGCGATGACTATAGCTTTGTGCCTGGAAAAGACGACGTGGTGCGCGAAGGCACGGATGGCTATCTCGTCAGCTTTGGCGATGGCCTGTATCGCGCTTTGGATGCGGTAGAGCGGCTAAAGCAGGAAGGCTTGAACATTGGCTTGATCAATAAGTCTACGTTGAACGTCGTCGATGAGCAGATGCTGGAGAAGGTAGGTAAGTCGCCGCTAGTGATGGTCGTTGAATCTTTTAACGAGAAGACTGGCTTAGGGACTCGCTACGGGACTTGGCTATTGGAGCGGGGCTACACGCCTAAGTTTGCTCATGCGGGTACGCATGAAGAAGGCGGCGGCGGTCTGTGGGAGCAGTTCTATCACCAGGGGTTAGATCCTGAGAGCATTATGCAAAAGGTGAAAAAGTTAGCGGGTAAATAGGCTGGCTCCGTAAGTTTGGGCTTAGGCGTAAATTTAGGGTTTAGCCGTTGGTTTTCCAGCGGCTGAATGCAATAGGCCCTCTCGGTTCTAGAATCGGGAGGGCTTCTTCTATGGGAAAGGGAGGTGAGTTGCGGGTGTATGATTGGGTTTTAGGAGCGATCGCCCCATGCCTGCAGAATATATTGCTGATGAAGCCGCCTTTGACGCCTTGATCAAGGATGAACCGGTGGTGGTGGTAGACTGCACCGCTAGCTGGTGTGGCCCTTGCAAGCTAGTTGCACCGCTGATGGATCAGCTAGCGGATGAGTATGCGGGTAAAGCCACCGTTTCTAAGCTGGATTTAGATGTTAATAAGGCCGTGGCCAAGCGATTTGGCATTAGGAGCATTCCGGCTGTGATGATGTTTAAAGATGGGGAATTGGTCGATACGCTGGTTGGGGTAAAGCCTTATTCCACCTTTAGTGAAGCCCTATCCGGCTATCTGTAAACAGTTTTAGGCACTTTTTAACCCTAGGGTTGAGTCATGAATAGAGAAAATAAACCTGATCCAAATTTAATTAAGCTATCGCCGGTGACGTTAATGGTTATTTTGGTCGCGGTGATTTTTGTGCCGTTGATTTTGACTGGGTTTATTTCTCAGTAGCGTTTCCTACTTTAGTGAGCTTGTAGTGAGCTTGATCTAGCTGAATTGAATGATTCAAGTTAGCGTTGGGTAAATTTTTTTCGGCTAAAGCGATTAGCGCTGGCTTGGCAGCTAGCAGTTTTAACTAGCAGTTTTAAAGGGAGTATCCAAAACTATGTGCGGAATCGTTGGTTATATTGGCACCCGTGCGGCTAGCAAAATTTTGGTTGAAGGCTTAAAAACGCTGGAGTACCGGGGCTACGACTCGGCTGGCGTAGCGACAGTGGGCGAAGGCCGCTTGCAAAGAACGCGGGCTAAAGGCAAGCTGATCAATCTGCAAACCAAGCTCGAAGGACTCGAAGATCCGGCGCACTTGGGCATTGGTCACACTCGCTGGGCCACGCATGGCAAGCCCGAAGAGCACAACGCGCACCCGCACACCGATACGAAAGAGCGGATTGCAGTCGTGCAAAACGGCATTATTGAAAATTACCGGGAGCTGCGCGAAGAGCTAAAAGCCAAGGACCACCAGTTTCGTTCGGATACCGATACGGAAGTGATTCCGCACTTGATCGCTGAGTATTTGCAAAATCCGGCTGAAAATCCGGCGACAGATACGGTGCTGACCGCGCAGTCGAGTTTTTTAGAAGCCGCTAGGCAGGCCATGAAACGCCTGAAAGGGGCGTTTGCTTTGGCGATGGTATCCGTGGATTTTCCAGATGAGCTGATTGTGGTGCGTCAGCAAGCGCCGCTGGCGATTGGCTTTGGTCAAGGTGAGTTTTTCTGTGCTTCGGATACGCCGGCGATTATGCCCTATACGCAAGCGGTGCTGACCTTAGAAAATGGGGAATTGGCTCGGCTGACGCCGCTGGGCGTGGAGGTCTACGACTTTACAGGGCACCGGCTAAAGAAGAAGCCGCAGACGCTGAACTGGAACCCGATTATGGTGGAAAAGCAGGGGTTCAAGCACTTTATGCTCAAGGAGATCTATGAGCAGCCTGGGGTCGTGCGCACTTGTTTGGAGACGTATTTAGATACCAGTTGGGATCCGCAAAGCGGGCGATCGCCCATCCACCTCAACTTACCAGACGCTTTGCTCGATGACCTGGAGCATATTCAAATTTTGGCCTGCGGCACCAGCTGGCACGCAAGCTTAGTCGGCAAGTATCTGTTAGAGCAAGTTTCTAATGTGCCGACAGTTGTGCAGTACGCCTCTGAATTTCGCTATGCGCCTGCGCCGCTGATGGCAAATACCCTGACCATTGGCGTGACGCAATCAGGAGAGACCGCCGATACGCTGGCCGCCCTAGAGATGGAGCAAACTCGGCGCTCCGCTAGTCGTGATGAGCGTCATGCGCCGCGAATGCTCGGGATTACCAACCGCGTCGATAGCTCATTGGGGCGGTTGATTCCGCATGTGATGGGCACGATGGCCGGGATTGAAATTGGGGTGGCTGCGACCAAGACGTTCGTGGCGCAGCTGATGGCGTTTTACTTTTTGTCGTTGGAGCTAGCCTACCGGCGGCAGACGATTTCATCAGCGCGCTTAGCTGAGATTATTGAAGGCTTGCGGCAGCTCCCGGCTCAGCTGGAGCTAGTGCTAGAAAGTCAGGAGCGCTATGTAGAAGAGCTTTCTCACGACTTTGCTGTTACCAAAGACTTTATTTTTATCGGTCGCGGTATTAACTATCCGATTGCGCTAGAAGGGGCGCTGAAGCTCAAGGAGATTAGCTACATTCATGCCGAGGGCTATCCGGCGGGTGAAATGAAGCACGGGCCGATTGCGCTGCTCGATGAGAAAGTGCCGGTAGTAGCGATCGCCACCCCCGGCACCGTCTACGAAAAAGTGCTCTC
>JBGTNW010000152.1:0-27021 GCA_041742865.1 Phormidesmis sp. | reverse complement strand
TGAAGACTGCCTTGGACGCGGCGAACCCCCGCTACTATGCTGATACCAAGGGTGACAAGACCAACCGAGGCAATGTCAATGGTCATATCATTCGCTGGCGCGAGGCTGACGGCAACCCTGCCGCTACTGCCTTCAACTGGGATGTGTACCTGTTTGGCGCTCAAGCTGATGCTGGAGCTGAGGTGAATTTGTCGGGATTGACGGCGGAGAATGATTTCTCTAGCCCAGATGGTCTATGGTTCAGCCAAGCGGTGCCTGGTTTGCTGTGGATTCAAACGGATGATGGTAACTACACTGATGTCACCAACTGTATGATGTTGGCGGCAATCCCAGGTACGGTCGGTGATGGTGGCGCTAAAATGGTAAACAACCAGTCGGTGCCGACCAATGGCGATGCCGATCAGCAGGTCAAAACCTATGTCGGTCAGTCGGCTAGTCCTACCGTGCTGCGGCGATTTTTGGTGGGCCCACGTGATTGTGAAGTGACAGGCATTACAGAATCACCGGATGGCAAGGTGATTTTTGTCAATATTCAGCATCCGGGTGAGAATAGCGCTTCAGCGACTGATCCAACCCAGTTCAATAGCCATTGGCCCGACGGGGGTAATGCTCGTCCTCGCTCGGCTACGGTCGTGATTACGCGGAATGATGGTGGCAGAATTGGGGTCTAAAGCGCGCTAAAGCGGCATTGAGGCGAGGTTCATCTGGGGGATGATGAAAGCGTAGCTGCGACTAAGTGCAATAAGCCGGAAAGTATTGCTTAACAAGAGCTTTAGAGTAGTGCTCTTGGGATACTTTTCGGCAGAAACTTAAATTTAGAGTCCAGTTCTAACGAGTTTTCTTTGTTTTATGGGTAGTCCTAAGCCTGTCAGGATGCATTGTAGTGGTGACTGAAAAGCCGAATCGCCCCGATGTAATTCTCTAACTTTTTTCGAGAACGAGAGCGGCTTATGGACTAAGTGTGAAACACATTGTCGTATCGCAAAGTTAATGTCGCCTTCTTGCCAATGCCAGTGCATAAACCGCGTCCAAGGTGAAACCTTGAGTTTTCCCATCGGAAAAACTACAGTTCTGGACGTAGATAAGGTTTAGCTGCCAGAAATCATCGAAAGCACGGCATCCTACCGATCATTGAATTTCGTTGTAATTGTTTGAGGCAGGCTGTGTTCAAGGCACTTTAGAAAAGAGAAAAGAAAAAGAGAGCAATAGTTATAGCAGTTAAAACAATAACAACATACGGATTGCTTTTATAAAGCTGTAGACAGAAATTACAGCCAGAAATCACAGCCCGATAAAATCGACTGCCCAAGCAAAACCAGCAAGGGATTAGCCTTTATTAATGTTAAGATTCTTGGCATAGAGAGTTACATCAGTAATGGCTGTGTTTTTAAGGAGTGGAATTTATGAGCGAACAAACTTCAGGATGTCTTAGAGTAGGCCAGAGCGCCCCTGGATTTACGGCTACTGCCGTCGTTGATCAAGAGTTTAAGACGATTAAGCTTTCTGAGTATCGGGGCCGGTACGTAGTGCTCTTTTTCTATCCGTTAGATTTTACCTTTGTGTGTCCGACCGAAATTACGGCTTTTAGCGATCGCTACAGCAGCTTTAGCGACCTTGACACCGAAATTCTGGGTGTTTCTGTTGATAGTGAGTTTTCTCATCTGGCTTGGATTCAAAGCGATCGCAAATCCGGCGGCGTTGGCGACCTTAACTATCCGCTAGTCTCTGATATCAAAAAAGAAATTAGCATTGCTTACAACGTGCTAGATCCTGACGCGGGTGTAGCGCTGCGCGGTCTATTCATCATCGATAGAGAAGGCATCCTTCAATACGCGACAATTAACAACCTTTCTTTTGGTCGAAGCGTCGAAGAAACCCTTCGCATCTTGCAGGCAATTCAGCATGTGCAAACGCATCCTGACGAAGTTTGCCCCGCTGGCTGGCAGCCCGGCAGCGCCACGATGAATCCTGATCCTATCAAGTCAAAAGAATTCTTTGCAGCCGTCTAAACCCTAGCGAGGCATCCGCTAGAGATGTCTTGCATAGGTTCTTGCCTGCGTCAGAAAATACCGACATAATGCAGCTTACCTCTAATGACTTTCGCGGCATAATCAACCGCCGCTTTTTACACAATTTTCTGCCTGTTCCTGCCTACTGCCGTTTCCAACTAGGCCAGACACTGCCAAATTTTAGACTTCAATCTAGCGATGGCACAACCCGCACCCTCGCTGACTATCAAGGCAAACCCGTGGTCTTGGCTTTTACGCGGATCTTTACAGCTAAGCAATACTGTCCAATTTGCTATCCGCATATTTTGGCACTCGTCGCCGCTCATCAGCAGTTCATCGGCCTTGGCGCAATCCTATTGCTGATCGCCAGCACTGATATGGCCCAAAGCCAAATCATTCAGCGCGATTTAGCCCTAAAAATGCCCCTACTCAGCGATCCGAACTGCCAAAGCTTTAGGCTTTATGGCACCGGTCAAGCCTTGGGAGCCCCTTTACCCGCACAGTTCGTCATCGATGCCCAAGGCAAGCTGCGCTTCCAGCACTTATTTTCATTCGTCCATCCCAATGCAACGCCCGAAAGACTTCTATGGGCGGTTCGCAGTCTTTAGTCAAGGCAGCCGAGATCCTAAAATCAAAGCTCTAAAATCAGAGCCCCAAAATCAAAGCCCTGCAATCAACCAAAACCAACGGAGAAGGAGGGATTCGAACCCTCGATGAAGTTTACACCCCATAACTCCTTAGCAGGGAGCCGCTTTCAACCGCTCAGCCACTTCTCCAAGTGAAAAACTATAATACCAATAACTCTGCGAAAGCTCTACCTATAATTTCACTCAATATTCTAATCGATGCCTTGATAGACGATTCGAGCCCCGTTTTCAAGGCTCAAAGGGGTTTAGAAAGAACCAAAAAGTTCCATAGTAGGCATTAAGCTAAGGCGCTAGAAACGAAATCTTGCGGCGATCGCCCCTCTTCCTTCGTTGTCGTGATTCTAGGCAGCCGATGCTTAAACCCACACAAAATCTCCCATGAAATCGTCTGCGCCATTTCAGCCCACTGATCGGCTGTGAACCGGTGCTCACCCGCTTGCCCTAGCAGCGTCACCACATCGCCTACTTGCACGCCCTCCACGCCCGATACATCAAACATCATTTGATCCATCGTGATTGCGCCAATTTGCGAAATTTTTTGATGGCGCAGCCCTGCCTTCATCTGATTGGATAATAGCCGAGGTACCCCGTCAGCATAGCCAATGCCCGCTACGGCAATTCGCATCGGCTCTTTAGCCACAAACCTGTGGCTGTAGCTCACCCCATCACCTGCCTCAATATTTTTGATGTGGGTGATGCGCGCCTTTACTGCTAGCACCGGTTTTAGATCTACGGCCGATTGCAAATGCGGTGCCGGATACAGCCCATAGGTCGCTAGCCCAACTCTCACTAAGTCGTAATGCAAGCTAGGATCGGCTAATGTCGCCGCTGAATTGGCAAAGTGCAGTTGGGCAGGCAATAAATTTTCATGCCTTAGCGCTGAAATCGCTGATTCAAATCGCTGATGCTGCTTCTGCATTACCGTCCAGTCAGGATCATCGGCAGTGGCCAAGTGAGAATACACACTCACCGCCGCCAAATGAGGAAGCTGCTGTACATATCTAGCCAGTTCAACGGCCTGCTGCCAGCCAAACCCCAGCCGTGACATGCCCGTATCTAGCTTGAGATGCACCGGGAGCGATCGCTGCAAACCCCCGCCTCCGTTTTGATCCAACGCTGTCAATGTTCGGGAAAAAATCAGCGCCTGCTTCAAGTTCACAATCGTCGGCTGCAACTGCCAATGCGCGATCGCCCGCACCTCTTGCGGATCATTCACCGCACCCATCACCAAAATGGGCGCAGTGATTCCAGCTTGACGTAGCTCAATTCCTTCGGGCACCGTTGCCACCCCTAGCCAACTTGCCCCCGCCGATAGCACCATTTGCGCCACCATAACCGCGCCATGCCCATAGGCATCGGCCTTAACAACCGACATCAGCTCAGTGTTAGCAGGCAGCAGGGCTTTGAGCGATCGCACATTATCAGCCAGCGCCGAGAGGTTAATTTCCACCCACGCCCGACAGCAGCGCATCGGCAATAGGGCAGGCGTTTGATCCCAACTCAGCATAGCAACCTCACAAAAAACCTTAGTCAGAATTTAGTCAGAAATAGTTAAAACAGTCAAAACTACTCAGTCGGACAGTGTAGCAGCCGCTCAAACCCGCGTATGGCTTTGTCTGTGCTACTATCTATGCAGAATCTTGGCAAAGTTACAATGAGTAAGGTTCTCGTTCTCAATGCCTCCTATGAGCCGCTCAACATTACCAGCTGGCGACGAGCGGTTGTGCTCATTATCAAAGGAAAAGCTGAGCAAGTAGAGCAGCGAGAACAGCTGCTTTACCCCGGCTTTCCCATGCCTACGGTGATCCGTCTGCGCCACTACGTCCGCATCCCCTACAAGGACATTCCCCTCACCCGTCGCAACCTGCTGCACCGCGATAACCATACCTGTCAGTATTGTGGCTATGCTGGCGATGGCCTGACGCTCGATCACGTCATTCCCCGCTCACGCGGCGGCGGCGATTCTTGGGAAAATATTGTCAGCGCCTGCGTTCGCTGCAACGTCAAAAAAGGCAGCCGCACCCCAAAAGAAGCTCAAATGCCACTGGCCTATCAGCCGCGCAAACCCCACAGCAGCCTATACTTCGAGATTTCTCGCCATGTGCGCGGTGGCGTCCACCAAGAATGGCGGCGATATGTCATCGGCCTCAACTAAAGCCTACGGATCTTTCACTTTCCCCATTCTGCTGCCACCTCTCTCTCTTGGCAGTATGCAAGCTCCTATCTCTATCGTTAAGATTAGATTATCTAAATAGTTTCAAAATGTCCTTACTTTGACTTTTGACGCCTACTCTAAATGCGCTTTGATCACTCGCTCAGAGGACTCATTGAGATACTCACTCAAGTACTTACAGCGCATGAGCATGCATAAGCAGTCATAATAAGAGATCAACAGCTAAATGCAGGTGCCGCTATTTCCATGCCCTTACCGGAAAGTGCTTTGTTAGACAACTCAGAACTTCAGTCAGACTTTCAACCCGAAGACCCGCGATCTTCTCATCAAACTTTACACCAGATGTTAGAGTGCGATGTGATAGAGCACAATGCCGCTGGCGAGTCTGGTTCTAACAGGTCTTTGTCTGACAAGCCTCTATCACTAGAAGAATCCTTCTTAAAAAAAACCTCTTCTAGCGATCACACCGCTGCTCTTAAACGTGCCGTAGGATTAGAACCTAGCCCCTCACAAGCCCTCGAAAAACTTCTCAAAAAGCATAGCGGCACCCGCCAGCTCATCCTCCTGCAAGACTTTCCCGATCCGGATGCGCTCTCTTCGGCTTGGGCCTATCGCTTGATTGCTAGCTCCTATAGTATCCAGTGCGATATCTACTACTCTGGCACCCTCAGCCATCAAGAAAACATCGCCCTCGTCAAGCTCACCGGCCTACCGGCCAAGCGCTGGCCTGCTGTGGAAAAAGATAGCCCTGATTTAGCTCAATATCAAGGCTATATTCTAATCGATACGCAAGGTACCACCAGTCACCTCACAGCCAAAGTACAAGCCGCTCAGCTATCGCTGATTTTGGTCATCGATCACCACGCTTCGCAGGGTGATTTAAATGCCGAACTCGCGGATATCCGCCCTGACATTCATGCGACAGCCACGATAATGGCCCAGTACCTCCAAGCCGGACTCATCCAGCTAGATCGCAGTAACAGCACTCATGCCAAGTGTGCTACTGCACTCATGCATGGTCTGCGCTCAGATACCAACCAGCTCATGCAAGCGTCTGAACCTGATTTTGCTGCCGCCGCCTACCTCAGCCAATATTACGATGCACCGCTGCTGAGCGCCGTGCTGCAAGCCTCTCGCTCGCGACGGGTGATGGATGTCATAGAGCGATCGCTGCGCAACCGCGCCAAGCAAAACAACGTCTCCATTGCAGGCGTCGGCTATTTACGCTATGAAGACAGAGACGCGATTCCTCAAGCTGCTGACTTTTTAATCACCGAGGAAAACGTCCATACAGCGGTGGTGTATGGCATTGTCCACGACGAAGACGAAGAAAAAGAGTTAGTTGTCGGTTCACTGCGTACCAATAAAATCACCCTCGATCCAGATGAATTTATTAAAGAAGCCTTTGGTAAAGACGCTCAGGGTCGATTCTTTGGCGGCGGCAGATCGATGGCAGGCGGATTTGAAATTCCGATTGGCTTTCTGTCCGGCTACTACGAAAACAGCGACTACAACCGCCAGAAGTGGGAAGTTTTCGATAAGCAAATCAAGCAAAAGCTTCAGCGACTTGTCGATCCTGAAAACGGCGTCCTTAATACGGACTGAGCCTGCGATCGCAATTTGCAATGGCTAAAATCCTTCAGCGTGGCTCAAAGACATTCCTCAGGATAATCCTAAGAATAATCCTGAGGAATGTCCTGAGGACAAATTAGTCTGCAGACAAAGCAACGATAGAATAGTGGCCGGGCAATAGCGCCTTATCGGTATTATTCTGAGTGATTTTGACATGACCTTCACGAAAGCTTTTTTCATTCGCCATGGTATTGCGGTAGATCGGCAGGCAGGTATTGCGGATGAGACGCGATCACTCACCCCCAACGGCGTCACCAAAACTCAGCGCGTTGCCCAGCGCTTAGTCGATTTAGGGCTGCAGTTCGATCATCTGCTCACTAGTCCGCTCACTCGCGCCCAGCAGACCGCCGACATTTTGCATGCCGCTGGACTGTCCTCACCCGCACAAGAATTTTCGCCCCTGCAACCGGATGGTCAGATCTCAGACTGGCTCACTTGGCTAAAGGCCCAGCAAGCTGCTAGTTCCCCAATGAATGATCTAAGAGTTGCTTTGGTCGGCCACGAACCTGACTTGAGCCAGTGGGCTCAGCAGCTAGTAACTGGCAGCGATCGCCACCAGTGGATCCTCAAAAAGGCAGGTATTATCGGTTTACAAATTCCTGACGCCAATCATGCCATGGGCCAAAGTCAGCTTTTTTGGCTATCGCCGCCTCGATTTTTGCTGTAATCATTTGCTGTAGTCAAAAGCGAATTTTGTATCTTTTGTATACCTACGACACTCCACACAGCGATATCGTAAAAGCTGGTTTCAGTCATGAACTTTTCTCTTTCATCTCACTAAACCTTTCATTTCACTACCTTTCATTTCATTCAAGGAGCCCATCAAGATGGCGGCATGCGATTACAAGCCAGGTTTAGAAGGCGTTCCGGCCACGCAGTCGAGCATCAGCTATGTCGATGGCCAGCAAGGCATTCTAGAATACCGAGGTATCAGCATTGAAGACATTGCCCAAAAAAGCAGCTTCTTAGAAACCGCTTATTTACTTATTTGGGGTGGGTTACCCACCCAACAAGAACTTAAAGACTTTGAGCACGAAGTCCAATATCACCGCCGCCTCAAATATCGCATCCGTGACATGATGAAGTGCTTTCCCGAAAGCGGTCATCCCATGGACGCGCTGCAAGCCTGTGCCGCTGCCCTTGGGCTCTTTCACTCTCGCCGTGAACTAGAAGATCCCGCCTATGTGCAAGACGCCGTGGTGCGATTACTCGCCAAAATCCCCACGATGGTCGCCGCCTTCAAAATGATGCGTAAGGGCAATGACCCCGTGCAGCCGCGCGACGATCTAGACTATGCCGCCAACTTTTTGTACATGCTCAATGAACAGGTGCCTGATCCCTTAGAGGCTCGAATCTTTGATGTGTGTCTGATTCTCCATGCTGAGCACACGATCAATGCCTCGACCTTTTCCGCGATGGTCACCGCGTCTACTTTGACTGACCCTTACGCAGTGATTGCCTCAGCGGTTGGTACACTGGCGGGCCCTTTACACGGCGGCGCTAATGAAGAAGTCATTGACATGCTGCAAGCAATTGGCTCTATTGAAAACGTGCGCCCCTACATCGAAGCTCGGATCGCCAATCGCGAAAAAATCATGGGTTTCGGCCACCGCGTTTATAAAGTCAAAGATCCCCGAGCAGCGGTTTTGCAAGGGCTAGCTGAGCAGCTTTTTGACAAGGCTGGCCGCGACGCTTACTACGACATTGCCCTAGAGCTAGAACAAGTGGTTGAAGAAAAGCTTGGGCACAAAGGCATCTATCCCAATGTCGATTTTTATTCTGGCTTGGTGTACCGCAAAATGGGGATTCCGACCGATTTATTCACGCCAATATTTGCGATCGCTCGCGTGGCTGGCTGGCTGGCTCACTGGAAGGAGCAAATCGGCAAGAACCGAATTTTTCGCCCTACCCAAATTTATGAAGGCCCTCACAACCAGCTCTACACACCTCTCGACAAACGGCTACAGCTATGGGAAAAATAGCTGGATAATACGCGGGTAAAAGACAAGTCGCTCCAAGGCCGTATCAACGCTGCATCAACACCGTCTCAACACCGCCTCACCACCGAGGTGATGGGCGTTACCCCCCTTGTCAAGACAGCAAACTCACCTCAATATATCTGCAGTGACGATTTTCAGGAACTCCAGCCCCCCCGGCTTTGTCGGGGGGGTTTTTGTTGGTTCCCAGCCTCGTACTCCCTCGTACTATTGAGATCGCTTACGCAAACCATCAGGAGATTCAGCGATAAGTGAATTCAGCGATCGCAGATTAAGCGCTAGAATCTGTGAGAGCACTCTAACTTAAGCAAGCGCAAGCCGCCCCAAGATAATGAATCCAGGCATAGACCTCCAGAGAACTGTCGTCCAAGCCCTGATCGAACTCGGCCTGCCCGCCGGGGTCGCCAAAACCATCTGGCTCCCGCTACCTATGCTGCTAATGGTGATTGTGGCAACAGTTAGCATCTTCATCTGCGTCTGGCTAGAGCGCAAAATTTCTGCCGCCGCCCAGCAGCGTGTTGGCCCCGAATACATTGGTCCTTTAGGGGCAATGCAAGCCGTTGCCGATGGCTTAAAGTTGATTTTCAAAGCGGATATCACCCCTGCCAAATCAGACCCTTGGCTGTTCACGCTTGGCCCTGCGATTGTGGTGATTCCGGTTTTCCTGTCTTTTTTGATCGTGCCTTTTGGCCAAAACCTGGTCATAACCGATCTGGGCATTGGAATTTTTCTTTGGATTGCGCTATCTAGCATTGCTCCTGTTGGCTTTCTGATGGCGGGCTACTCCTCTAACAATAAGTACTCGCTACTGGGCGGACTGCGGGCTGCGGCTCAATCTATCAGCTACGAGATTCCGCTAGCGCTAGCGGTGCTGGCTGTCGTGCTCATGACCAATGGCCTCAGCACCATTGATATTGTCAATCAGCAGTCTGGCTACGGTATCTTAGGCTGGAATATTTGGCGACAGCCGGTTGGCTTTGTGATCTTTTGGATCGCGGCTTTAGCTGAATGTGAGCGACTGCCCTTTGACTTACCGGAAGCGGAAGAAGAATTAGTCGCAGGCTATCAAACCGAGTACACCGGTATGAAGTTTGGCTTATTTTATGTAGGCTCTTATGTCAACTTGATGCTGTCGGCTCTGATCGTCTCGGTGCTTTACCTCGGTGGCTGGAGCTTTCCCGTACCCGTCACGACTATTACGGGCTTGTTTGGCCTCAGCGAAACCGCACCCTGGGTACAGATCATCTCTGCGGCTCTCGGCATTGTCATGACCATGCTCAAAGCGTATCTCCTAGTCTTTTTGACCATTCTGCTGCGCTGGACAGTGCCTCGCGTTCGCATTGATCAGCTACTAGACTTAGGCTGGAAGTTCTTACTACCGGTTTCCTTAGTCAATTTGTTGGTCACAGCAGGTCTCAAGCTTTCCTTTCCATTTGCTTTCGGTGGCTAAAGGCTACTGTCTGCCAAGATTTCTGAGCATTCCAATTTAATCACTATCATCAACGCACTCTTTTTACCTCTCATCTAGGGCTATGTTGAATTTTCTAAAACAAGTCGGCGACTACGCCAAAGAAACTGCTCAAGCTGCCAAATATATTGGCCAGGGTCTGTCGGTTACTTTTGATCATATGAAGCGCCGTCCGGTAACTGTTCAGTATCCTTACGAAAAGCTAATTCCTTCAGAGCGCTATCGCGGGCGCATTCACTTCGAGTTTGATAAGTGCATTTCTTGTGAAGTTTGCGTGCGGGTCTGCCCCATTAACCTGCCGGTAGTCGACTGGGAATTTAATAAAGAAACCAAGAAAAAGACGCTCAACCACTACAGCATCGACTTTGGAGTCTGTATTTTTTGCGGCAACTGCGTTGAATACTGCCCGACTAACTGCCTGTCGATGACCGAAGAATACGAGCTGTCAGCGTATGATCGACACGATTTAAATTACGACAATGTGGCCCTTGGTCGTTTACCTTACAAAGTCACCGAAGATCCGATGGTGACGCCTATGCGGGAGTTTGTCTATTTGCCCAAAGGTGTGATGGATCCGCACGATTTGCCAGCGGGCGCACAGAGAGCCGGTCGTTTACCGCAAGATATTCTAGCTGAGCTAGAAGCAGAAAAGGCTACAGCAGCGATCGCAGAAAGCAACGCTCAGTAGCCATAACAACTATCATCACCTAGTTCAATACCTAGTAACGAGCAGCGCTGTATATCAATTCAGCCTTGGCAAACCGCCCGAAAGACAGCCCAAAGACATTAGACATCAACCGTGAGGAGAACAGCATTTTGCTCTTATTACCATTTAGCACATCCTTAACTGTGCCATTAGTCGCATCATTAAATTTGGCAGAAGGCGTACAGCTAGTATCGTTGGGCCTTTTAGGGCTGATTATGGTCGTATCTGCTTTGGGCGTAGTGCTGCTTTCTAACATCGTCTATTCAGCATTTTTGTTGGGGCTAACTTTTATTAGCGTCTCAGGACTCTACATTTTACTGAATGCAGGCTTCGTAGCGGCTGCCCAAATTTTGGTGTACGTTGGGGCGGTCAACGTCCTGATTTTGTTTGGAATTATGCTGGTCAATAAGCAAGAAGACTTTAGTGTGATTAAAAATGCTTGGATTGGCAAAGCTTCAACAGCCGCTGTTTGTGCGGGTATTTTGGGGCTGATTAGCACCATGGTGTTGTCTCATCCCTGGGCGATTTCTACGCAGCCTGCGGCGGGTGACAAAGCGATTGAAATTATTGGTCAGCATTTTTTTAGCGACTATCTATTGCCTTTTGAGCTAGCTTCTGTGCTTTTATTAGTGGCCTTAATCGGAGCGATTGTGCTGGCGCGCCGCGAATACATTCCCGACGTTGCCATTGATCAAGCTAAGTCACTGACATTGCCTGAGCGGCCTCGTGAGCTTGTCGCCGCAGGCTCATCACGAGACGACAGATAGTTATGGCTGTTCAAACGGGCAGCCTTCAGCTGTACAAATTGAATTTGTTCAATAGATGGCATTCAATTTATAGTGTTCGGATTTGTCGCATTAAACGCCCTATAGCATTCAACCCATGCAACTTGAGTATTTTCTACTGTTAGCCGCTGCTTTATTTTCCATTGGTATCTATGGTCTCGTCACTAGCCGCAACGTAATTCGGGTGCTGATGTCCATTGAGCTGATGCTGAATGCCGTCAATATCAATTTGATGGCGTTCTCTAATTACCTTGACCCAGCGCAAATTAAAGGGCAGGTATTTGCTGTTTTTGTGATTACAATTGCGGCGGCGGAGGCGGCGGTTGGCTTGGCGATTGTGCTGTCAATTTATCGCAATCGCGATACTGTCGATATGGAGCAGTTCAATTTGCTGAAGTGGTAAGGGATTTTTTGGCAGACAATCAGGGACGCTCACGGGTGATGGCGTGGATCTAAGTCAAGTCATCATTGTCTACAAGGCGGGAAATTCGCTCAGTAAGCGCTGCGCAGATAGCTGTGCTCATCAGCTAGAGGTGCTAGGTAGCAAGGTGATGATGGGGCCGAGTGGCGCTCAGAATAATCCGTATCCGGTTTTTTGGGAGTCAGCGGCTGAGAAGATTGATCTGGCGGTCGTCTTGGGGGGTGATGGCACCGCTTTAGCGGCGGCGCGGCATTTAGCAGCGGATGATATTCCTATTTTGGCGGTCAATATAGGAGGTCATTTGGGCTTTTTGACGGAGGCATCAGAGGTCGTCGGGGAGTTTGAGCAGGTGTGGGAGCGATTGTTGGGCGATCGCTATGCCGTTCAGCAGCGAATGATGCTCCAGGCGCGATCGCACCAAGGATCTTCGGATAAGTTCGATCCGATGAGCGATCGCTACTTTGCGCTGAATGAAATGTGTGTCAAGCCCGCCTCACCCAACCGCATGATCACCTCTACCTTAGAAGTCGAAATCGACGGTGAAGTCGTCGATCAATACCAAGGCGACGGACTGCTAATCAGCACACCCACCGGCTCAACCGGTTACACCGTTTCAGCCAATGGCCCAATTGTGCACCCAGGTATGCAAGCGCTGATTGTCACCCCCATTTGCCCCATGAGCTTATCGAGTCGCTCCATTGTGCTGCCACCTGGTAGTACCGTGAGCGTTTGGCCATTAGAAGATAGCGAAGGCCATACTAAACTGTGGACAGATGGCGTGTTAGGCACCGCTATTTGGCCCGGTCAGCGGGTCGATATCCGCATGGCTAGTCACCTCGCGAAATTCATCATTTTGCGAGAAAACCACTCTTATTACCGCACTTTGCGCAATAAGCTGCAATGGGCAGGTGCGCGCGTCAACTACCACAACGACCACCGCGAGTAGCCCGCAATTTTGCCCAAAATTTTACAGCGGTAACTGAGTGATCCTACTCAACGGCCCAAGGCAACCGCAGCTTCATTTGATTGCGTCCGCGCCGCTTTGCCTCATATAGCCCCAGATCAGCCGTATCAACTAGCATCCTGGCCGACAATCCAGCCTTTGGCACTGCGGTCGTCACGCCCAAACTAATGCTCACATAGTCAGAAACACTCGAAGTGCTATGGACTATCTGCAAAGCCCGCACATTTTCAGCGGCATCCTTGGCTATCTGCTGCGCCCCTTCAGCGGTCGTATTCGGCAGCAAAATCACAAACTCTTCACCGCCATAACGAGCGGCCAGATCATCCGGTCGCCGCACGGCTTTGCCAATCGCTTTCGCCACCTGACGCAGACACTCATCACCTTGCGGATGCCCGTAGGTGTCATTGTAAGGTTTGAAAAAGTCCACATCGCAGAGGATGAGAGAAATGGGAGTGTGCGATCGCAAAGCCCGCTGCCATTCTGCCGTCAAATGCTCCTGAAAACTGCGGCGATTAGCCAACTGCGTCAGCTCATCAATCTCAGACAGCGTTTGCAACCGATTAATCATATATAACCGAGTAATTAATGGCGCACTCAGCAACGCCAAACTCACGGGCACCACTGGCAACCACCAGCCCCCAATAGCTAAAGCCCCGTAGCTCGCCCCCACACAAACCGCCACACAGCCCCCCAATAGCTGCAATCGCCTCAGATCGTTTCGACCCCAGCTACAGAGACCAATGCCCATGCCTGCAAACACGGCAATCAGACCAATTTCTAGCTGTTCTGACAGCGTTTTAATCGCCGGCCTTTGACCAAAAGCCGCGCTGATAATTTGACTCGTCAAGCTCGCGTGAATTTCAATGCCGTGGCTTGGCAAGAGCCCTATCGACCCGTGGCGATGGCTGTAGGGCGTAAAAAAAACATCCGCATCTCCCGATTGCATCGTGCCAATTAAGACCACCTTGTCAGCTAGTGCCCTCGGTGGAATTTTGCCCAGCAGCACATCTTGCGCACTAAACCGTTGAAAGCTTAGCTTAGCGCGCCAATTCATAATAATTTGGTAGCCCCCGGCATCAGCATTGCTGTAACCACCCGAATTTTTCTCAAAAGGTGGCAAGTTCGCTTCGCCCAGCTCCAGCACATCGGGATTAGCACCCGGAAAAATACCGTGACTCGCCAAATACTCCAGAGCGGCCCGAAAAGCCAATCCCTCAATGCCAGCAGCATTCGGCACCAAAAGCCCGCGCCGCACCCGCCCATCCACATCCACAATCAAATCGCTGGCCGCAACCTGCTGATTTTCTACCAGCACCTGATTGCCGGGTACAGCCGATAAAGCCACATCATCCACCACCTTCTCAATGCCGATAATATTAGGCGTCTGCCGAAAAAATTGATTCAACCGCTCATAGCCCTCATCACGAGGCACATTGCGAAAAAAATCCATGCCGATTACCGTTGGATTTTGCCTTTTGATCTCCTCTAACAAATCGGCCAGCATCGTATCAGAAATCGCTGCGTTGTTAGAGGCTATAACATCGTCTTCATCAATGCCAATAATCACAACGCGATCATCTAACGGCTCCGAAGGCCGATGATTCATCATCCAGTCAAACGTATGCAACTCCCACACCTGAAAAGTTCCTAGCCCGCGCAGTGCCATAATTCCTGCCGTTGCTATCATCACGAGCACAGGTACTACATACTTCTGATCGAACTGTTGCCTTCGCCAGCTATTGAGAGTATGAGACAAACCCATAACAGACAATTTGTGAGGCTTATCTACCACGTAAAATCTGCCCTTCCTCTGGCTTTACTCTGCCCCTGCTCGAGCACTAGTCTGGAGCACTTACAGAAAAAATCTAAATCTATAAAAGCACCCTGATAGCTAACGCTACACAGGGTGCAAAGCTTGTATTTAGTAAGCCCACTCAGGCCATTAGGCGATCATCAAAACCGGAGCGCAATCACTCATTGCTGATCAATTAGGATGCTTATCGATGAGCCGTCGCCAAAGAGAGATCTAACGGAACTTCAGTAGCGGCCTGTCTTAGCAAATCGCGAATTTCTAACAGCGTGCTGATCTGCGAATCTGTCCGATAAGTGCTGACTAGAGTATTAAGCGCGTCATACCAAATTCCTTTAGCGGCGTAGGCACTAGCTTGCTCTATTGGTGTCATGATTTCAACCGCAGCCGCTAAATCGGGATCGGCTACTCGCTCAACAAAGCTGCGTGCATGAATTTCATTTTCGCCACCGTTGCAGGTCACAAATACCGTCCAGCGATAGCGAGTGCCTACCGCCAGATTAACTGATTCAGGCAGCATCACTTCGACCAAGCCAGATTCGGCCCGTACGCTTTTGGTATAAATCGGATTGGCCTGCCTCGGATCAGATAAGACAAATTCCATGTCGGTAGCCTGCTGAGATTCTAAATACCAAGAAAGCGTAGGGTGGGCTGTAGTCGTCAAACCCGCAGTGCCTTCCGGAACCAGTAGCGTAATAGCCGGATCGGGATCACCAGAATCTAGGGCACAAGCTGAAGCTGATGTTCCTCTCCGGCCCCCAGACAGCGTACTAGAAGCGCTGCCTCGCTCGGGATTAGGTGTCCAACGAACCCCCGCTTGGGCCGCAGATCCGATTCGTAGGCTAGCCCCTGCTGGCACGTAGGTTGTAGACCAAGCGGCCAACGTCAACAGTGCACCTAAAATGTGATATTTGCTCATGGTGAAATCTTTGTGGAGTTCTTGTGGTTGGTGTAATAACAAATTCTGGAAAACCGAAAATGCAAAATAGAACTTGTCCACCGAGCAGCCACCTCAGTCAGCTGCTTTAGTGTGTATATTTTTATACATGCTATTAAGATCAGAATCCGTAATTTTCGGTATGAATTTTCTGCGAAGCTAGCGGGCTGATTTTTGCAGTGATCGTGAAATTATGAACTTTAGCGTTAGTGAACTGCAAACAGCCGAAGCAACCCCCTGGAATACGCGCCTAAGTGCCCAGATAGCTGCTACTGCTGGTGTCAGTGAAACATTTTTTCAATCGGTCTGAGCAGGGTAGTTTTGCCCAATCAGCCGGACGCTGTGCCTTTTCTTGGGTAGGCTTTACCGTCTTTATGCTCAAATCGCCCTTGATTATCAGCGCGCTTTTTATATACCAAGTCAATATCAGGATAATGGGCCTGTTCGGGCAAGGCTTTATCGCCTATCTCTAAATAAATAGCGGGCGCAGTGGAGCGATTGATCAAATGATGCGCGTTATCAACACCTGCCGCAAAGCCTGCCATTTCGCCGGGGCCGAGAATTTGCTCACCTTCGTCGGTAACCAGCACTAGCTCACCTTGAATAATGTAAATAAATTCATCTTGCGCGCTGTGCCAATGCCTGAGTGCTGACTGAGCGCCGGGAGCGAGTGTCGTTAAATTGACGCCAAAATTTTTGAGTCCGGCGGCTTTGCCCACTCGCTGACGAGCGCGCCCCCTGACGGCTGCTTTGAATTCATCGGGATAGGTGGTGCCGGTTTCGATGGGTACGGAGGCGAGATTGATGCGCATATTACCTACATTACTTAGATACTTAGACTGCTTCAGATTGCTTAGGGGGCTGAGCTTCGATAGCTTCTAACACCTCAAGGCACCAGGTAAGCCAAGAAGTTTCGTAAGCAATGCCCCGTTTGAGTGTGAGATACATAAACTGCATTTCAGCATTAGCGGCTTGCCCTTCAGCAAAGTGAATGGTTTCTATATTGCGGTAGCTAGCGAGTTTAGCGGTATGAATTTGCTGGCGGTGCTGAATCTCTCTAATCAGCAGGTGCTGGGGCATTTTGTGGCCAATGAGCACCTTAACTAGCAAATCTTCTCGAATGGGCGTCGGTTCTGTGGGTTCTGCATACCAGCGCGTGAGTTCTTGCCAGCCTAAGTCGGTGATTTGGTACAGTTTTTTGTCCGGCTTACCGGTTTGTGGCAAGGTTTCAAAGCTTACCCAGCCTTGCGCTTTAAGCTTGGTGAGTTCTCTGTATACCTGCTGCTGCGTGGCTTTCCAATAGCAACTCAGCTCTTCATCGAAGTGTTTGCTAATGTCGTAACCGCTGCCGGGATGCTTAGAGAGCAGGGCTAATATGGTGTGCGCTAAGGCCATGGCTTTTATGAACAGTTTTAAGGAATATTTTTAAGTTTGACATATCCAATATGTTGAGTATACTTTGAAGATGTTATATGCAACATGTTGGATATCAATTAATTGAGTATGGCCATGACGTTATCTCAGTCGAGTGATCAGGTAAGTGAGCGGACGGATGAGCCGATAGATTGGCAGGGGCGCGATCACCCATCAAAAAGCCGGTTCAAATGGTTAATAGTACTGCCGCTAGTGTTGCTACCAGTCGGTTGGTCACTGCTTCTAACGGCTAAACGCGGCGATAAAACAGCTGAAATTGCGGGGGCTCACATATTGCCGGTTGAGACAATGCGTTTAGAGGCGGCAACTAGCTATGCGGTAACAAGAGAATATACTGGCGAAATTGTGGCTCACCGCACTAGCGATTTGGGATTTGAGCGGGCCGGAACAGTCATGGCGGTGCTCGTTGATGATGGCGATCTCGTGGCCGCAGGAGAGCCCTTAGCGCGGTTAGATATGAGAGATCTAGACGTGCAGCGACAGCAGCTAGAGGCGCAAAAACGACAGGCAATAGCTCAACTACAAGAGCTAGAAACCGGGCCACGCCGAGAAAATCTAGCCGCTGCCGAAGCTGCTGTGAGTGATTTGGCCAATCAGCTAAAGCTGGCGCAATTGCAGGCCAACAGACGAGCTGAGCTGTTTGGCAAAGGGGCGATTTCTCAAGAAGAGCTAGATGAAAAACACTTTGGGGCTAATGCGATCGCTGATCGCCTCCAGCAAGCTCAAAGCCAGCTTGATGAGTTACGCAACGGCACTCGCCCAGAACAGCTCACGGCTCAATCTGCCCAAGTCGATCAAATCGACGCCCGCATTCGAGCGATTGATATTGCGCTAGATAAAAGCGTTTTATTCGCGCCCTTTGCCGGTAAAGTTTCAGCCCGGATGGTGGATGAGGGTACGGTGGTTGGTAGCGCTCAGTCGGTAATGAGGCTTGTAGAAACAGGCCAATCAGTAGAGGCCAGAATTGGCGTACCGGTCGGGGCCGCGCCAGCGCTGTTCCGCAGGCGGCAGCAGTCTGTAAAGGTAGGGCCGCGAACCTATGCGGCAACCGTCGTCGCCCAGCTACCTGAAGTCGATGAGGCCAGTCAAACCGTGACCATCGTGCTGAAATTGGCGGATGAGCCGGGGCTGACCATGGGGGCTACGGCTCGGTTACTGGCTAATGAACAGCAGGCAGAGCAAGGCTACTGGCTGCCGAGCACGGCGCTGATTGCGGGCGATCGCGGCCTATGGTCACTGTATGTATTAGTCCCAGATAACTCTAAAGATAACTCTAAAAATGAATCCAACAACTACCGAGTCGCCCGTCGAGATGTAGAAGTGTTGTACACCGAAGGTGAAAGAGCGTTTGTTAGGGGATTGGTGGAAACAGGCGATCGCATCATTAATAGCGGCACTCATCGAGTTGTCGCTAATCAGATCGTCATCCCCAAGGGAGAATAAAAATAGCCATGTTTAATCTCTTTTATCGCAACCGGCAGCTGCTCTTTTTGAGTCTGACACTCCTGGTTGTTTGGGGGCTTTCTGCCTTTCTCACCTTGCCTCGATTAGAAGATCCTGAAATTGTTCAGCGAGTATCTACCATCACCACCGTGTTTCCGGGTGCAAGTGCTGAGCGAGTCGAGTCATTGATAACCGATAGAATTGAAGGAGAGTTTTCAGATGTTGAAGAAATAGATACTATTGAATCCACTTCTAGCGCTAATATTTCAGTTGTCACCATCGAGTTGAAAGACACTGTAGCAAACGTTGCCCCGGTTTGGGCAAAGATTCGCAGCAAACTAGAAGACGTATCGCCCGATCTACCTGCTGGCGCATCAAATCCTAAATACGAAGATGCTGATATATCGGCTAATGCACTGATTGTAGGATTAACTTGGGATTTGGCAACACGTGTGAATTCGACTTTATTGCAGCGCGTTGCAGAAGGCTTGCAAGATGAATTAGAAAGAATTCCAGGCACCAGTAAAGTAGAGACTTTTGGCCAGTTGGATGAAGAAATTCAAGTCAGTCTTGATCAGGCCGCAGCCGCAAGGTTAGGTCTGACAGCGCAGTCAGTCGCGCAGCAAATTCAAGCGAGTGATGCCAAAGTGTCAGCAGGTAGATTTCAAAGTGAATCCGATATTTTTTTGCTAGAAGTGAATAGCGCTCTAGACTCTTTAGAGAGAATTCGACAGATTCCGATTCGCCTAGGTGATGCTGGGCAAGTGAGCTTGCTAGCGGATATCGCAACTGTCACCAAAACCGTGAAAGCGCCCGCAGATGAGCTAGCGCTGATTAGCGGAAAACCAGCAGTGGTGATTTCAGCTCAGGTAGAATCGAGCTTTCGAGTAGATGCCTGGGCCCAAAATGCACGACAGGTACTGGCTGATTTTGAAGAGACACTTTCGGATGGCTTGAGCCTGACAGTGGTGCTAGATCAAAGCCAATATGTACAGCAGCGACTCAATGGCGTGATGACGAATCTGTTGAGCAGTTCGGCGTTGGTCATTGGCGTGTCACTCTGGATGCTGGGTTGGCGCTCGGCGCTGGCCGTGGGTCTGGCCTTACCCCTAGCGACGCTCATGGTGTTTGGCTGCATGAAGAGTCTGGGCATTCCGCTACACCAGATGTCAGTAACTGGGCTGATCATTGCTTTGGGGCTGCTCATCGACAACGCTATTGTGGTGGTCGATGAGGTACAGATTCGCTTGCAAAAAGGAAGGCATCCTTCTGTAGCGGTGAGTGAAACAGTTCAGCACCTGATCGTACCGCTAGTAGCTTCGACGCTAACAACCGTTTTAGCCTTTGTGCCGATTGCGACCTCACCCGGCAGTACCGGCGAATTCATTGGCACGATTGGCCAAACAGTGATTTTGGCGCTGTTGAGTTCGCTGGTGCTTTCTCTGACCGTAATTGCCGCCATTATTGGCTTAATCTATCGCCGGTGGCCAAGTCAAGCAGACGCTGATGCCGCGAGTTGGTGGGAAGGCGGATTTGCCAATCGCTGGCTATCGCAGCTTTATACCAACAGCTTGAACGCTACTTTTCGCCGTCCCATCATAGGCGTTGGGCTAGCGATAATTTTACCAATGGTGGGTTTTGTTCAATTTGCCGGTTTGCCGCAGCAGTTTTTTCCGCCCACAAATCGCGATCAAGTGCAGATTGAATTTGAACTGCCTGCTCAAAGTGCACTGGCCTTAACGCGATCGCAAGTGCTCATGGCTCGAAACCTAATTCAACAACATTCAGCAGTTGCAGATGTGCACTGGTTTGTCGGCAAAAGCGCCCCTTCTTTTTTCTATAATGTGGTGGCTGCCAAAGAGAATTCACCTAACTACGCGCAAGGAATAGTCAAGCTCAGCAACACAGAAAATATTCGAGAGACCATCACCGCACTGCAACAACAGCTCGACCAGGCTTTTCGTGAAGCTCAGGTACTGGTGAGGCAACTTGAACAGGGGCCACCGTTTCCAGCACCGATTGAGCTGCGGCTCTATGGGCCTAATATGTCGCAGCTTAGGGTTCTAGGAAACCAACTGCGAGGAGAGTTGGCGCAGTTGCCAGGGGTTATTCATACGCGCGCAGGGCTAAGTGAGGCGCAGCCCAAGCTGGCTTTGACGGTAGATGAAGTGGCTGCAAGGCGAACGGGATTGGATAATAGCGCGATCGCTTCCCAGCTTAACAGCACCCTAGACGGTGCCCTCGGCGGCTCACTGCTAGAGAGCACAGAAGATATTGCTGTCCGTGTGCGAGTCGCGGATACCGCTAGGGGAGATTTGAGTGCGATCGCTTCTACTGATCTACTTTCTTCCCACAGCAGCACCCCCATTCCGCTCTCGGCTGTTGCTGACATCAGCTTAGTCCCCGATATAGCCACCATTGCCCACTACAATAGGCAGCGCATTAACACCGTACAGGCTTTTTTAGCGGCCAGCACCCTGCCCGATACCGTACTGACCAGTTTTAAGCAGCGACTAGCAGCGGGTGGTATTGATCTACCAGCTGGTTACCGCATTGAGTATGGCGGTGAGGCAGATGCTAGAGGCAGCGCAGTCGGTAACTTGCTCACTTCGGTCGGCGTGCTGATAATTTTAATGGTAGCGACACTGGTGCTGTCATTTAATTCATTTGCAATAGCTGCCCTACTCGGCATTGTCGCTATCTGCGCAGTCGGTCTTGCGGCCATGTCTCTATGGCTATTTAATTCCATCTTTGGATTCACTGCCATCCTCGGCACATTAGGGCTGATTGGCCTCGCTATTAATGACTCTATTGTTGTGCTAGCAGCTCTGCGAGAAGATCCACTCGCACGACTCGGCGATATCAAAGCGACCGTGCAAGTTGTACTTAAAGCAACTCGACACGTATTAGCCACTACAGTCACCACGATTATTGGCTTTGTACCTCTCATGCTCGACACCACTGGATTTTGGCCACCTTTAGCAATTTCAATCGCAGGTGGACTTGGCGGCGCAACCTTATTAGCGCTTTACTTCATTCCGGCTGCCTACATTTTGAGCTTTAGGCGCAGCGCCAAATCTGGCTAGGGCATCCAGTCTGTTAGATCACAGTGGCAATCAAACACCTTAGCGATTGCCGGTGCATTTCAACGCTTAATCCATGAGCGATCGCTAGAACCGCTATATACTGCGAGCTAAGTGGCTAGCCGTCGTGCGAATACATCCGAAGACGGCTATGCCAGCAAAGCGATACAGTTGCATATTCACCTGACTTCGGGCTCTTACGCACTTTAGGTGATCCACCGAAGTCATATGAGAATCAGACTGAAATCCTTATTTTGGGTCAATCTCATGAAACTCTTAGAGCAACTGCTTCCTAGCCAAAGCGATCTAGCGATGACAAATTGGAATTTGGACGCAGCTAGCGGTCAAATCACCCTTGAACTATCCTCACCCCATCAGATGGCTGAGTGCTCCCTGTGCCATTGCTTGAGCCACCGGGTTCATAGTCACTACGAGTGTACGCTGAAGGATCTACCGCTGGCGCAGTTCACTTTAGTGATACTGCTGGGAGTGTGTAAGTTTTTTGTCTCAATGACGCCTGCTGTCGGCGGATCTTCAGCGAGCGATTGCTTGCAATGGTTGCGCCTTGGACTAGACGTACCCTTCGCTACACCGAAAAACTAAAAGCAATGGGACTGGCGCTAGGGGGTGCGGCGGCGGCTCGGTTGAGTCATCAGCTCGGCTATGGCTATAGTCGCGATTCCATCCTACGGCTGCTTTCTCGCTTAGTACTGTCTGAGTTGCCAACCCCAAAATCCTAGGGATCACTACAGTTCATGGCCTTTCATGGATATAACTTTTTTCTGTTTCGTAAGAATAGTGCCTTAACCGAAGCACATCTCGAACCTGATCGAGCAGTTTAGGCTGAGATGACATAGCGAATCAAGTCACGGACTTGAGTGCATCCCAGTCTTGCAAGACTAGGATGCACTCTGCGCTATCGCATCAGGCGGTCATCTTTGACCACACGGTTGAGATCCAGCATCGAACAGAAGGGGGATAGCGAAGTTTAAGCACTGCGGCCATTCTAATACCCTATTTCACAATAGGTCTATTTGTTTGCGGCCCCCTTATCAATCGATTTACACGCTACAGGAAACCCCGCACAAGATCCATTATCTCATCTATATTCACCAGAAAATTGGCATCTCTTTCCTGTTTTGACTTCGCACACCAATACGCATAATTATGACCCAGGGACTTAGAAAGAAAATAGTAGTGAGGCAACAAGCAAGCTCCTGGAAACAGCTCTAGGACATTGATAGAATCTGAAAAGATAATGTTGGTGAGTCCGGCTCCATGAGGTGCAATGACAAAAGATGCATGATAAAAAAGATTAATCTGTTCCTCAATCGACATATCTTCAAGATAATATTCCACAAATCCATAAGGTTTTAGTCTTGCCAGCAGCTCTGCTTCGTTAAGAATACAGCGATTACCGGCAGTTTCAGTCAATCTTCTGGAAATATAAACCAAGTTCCTTTTACTTCTTGGATGTTTTGGCAAAACTTTTTCATGAAAGTAGTTTAAATAAGCTCTTGGCAAGTAACCAGAATTTCGACTGGTTAAAAAACTAGGTAGGATGAGATGCTCAACTCGATAAACTTTACTAGAATTTACATTCAGTATCTCAATGTCTTGTGGAAGAAGCCTAGTCAGAAAAAAATCTTCTACCTTGGTTAATTGACCAGAAACCAGTAATTTTATTCTTCCTAATTTTTTATTCTCCTGCCAATAATGGGTAAGCGAGTAAATTCTTGGCAAATAGTCAATCAAAGTATGGTAGTAATTGCGATAGGCAAATATTGATCTAAATACGCTGTAAACACCCTCTAGTTTTTCGTGCTTGGAGAAATATAGTTTTCTTAGGCTATATTTCTCTGGAACAAAGTGGCCCATCACTGAGTCTGTGATTAGCTCCCTGTTGCTGGTAAAAACACTTTCCCGCTCAGGATAGTAGATGACGTTCTGCAGAGATGCCACGTAAACGCTGGGTGTCAAAAAGGTATTACCCTCTGTAATATCTTTCAAGGTGTATGAATAAATTGGCATAGTTTCAATTTCCGGCATAGAAATCCTGGAAGGGAAATTCACATCCAATTTTCTTGCCTGCTTTTGTGATTCCTTGATCTCTACTGACTTAACCCATATATTTCGTGCGGTCTTTTGAATTGAAGATTTAAAACTAATCATTAATACTCCTTGGTTTTGTTGATTGCTGTGAGAGCCATTTAGTATGATTAGGTAGTGCAATTAGGAACAGAGAAGGTATCTGCCTGGCTGCTTTTCTGGCTGCCTTTGTAGACAGAGCAAACGCATACGCCCTCATTTTCTCAATAAGAGTGGCTATTAAAGTAGTCCTTATTGAGAGAAACAGAGCTTATTTTTGACCCTTAAGACGCTAAAAGCCTTATTCTTTCGCTGGCACAAATTTAGTATGCGGTTGCCCTGATCCCGATTGAGCCAAGATAAGAAAGTCGTTAGTCCTAATCGCATAAGAATACATTACCTGGCAATAAAATAGATCCGAGAGGTGATACATAAACCCTAAAGATCAAGGGCTCTGGCTCGGAAATAATACCTATTTGATCATCGGGTTAATGATTGATAAAGAAGCTTCAATATTATTGTGAAAGCCGATGAACTGAGGAGTTATGCATTGATAAAAGAGAATTCATGCTGTGAAGAAAATGTGAAATCCGTCAAATTGTTCAGAATGAACTGACGCATGACCGGCACAAATAAGGATCCGCGCAGAAATAAGGGAGTCGCAAAATAATAGCGTACCGGCTTGCCCTCGCCCTAACCCCTCGCCCACACTTGGGAGAGGGGCTCCGGAATTCAAGTGCTTATTCCCCTTCTCCCAACGTTGGGAGAAGGGGCTTGGGGTTGAGGGCGTCGGCACATTATTTTTGACAAGATTCCCAGTGGCAGCGAATGCTCTCAAGAAATAAATCAACCTGGCTTTGGCGCATACATATCGTCAGACTCTTGTCCTGTGGCAATTCTCATTAAATTTAGCTATTGATAACTTCTTAATTTACAAGGCTTCTGGAATATTTGTGCAACAAAGCCGACGAGAATGAGAAAAAATAACCTATAGAGTCTGAGGTCGATGAATCTGGGGAAGGTTCGATTAAATCCACCCATACACTATGCAAAACTAGAATCGAATGTATGCAATAAACACTTCTAATGGGCTGCATTCGTATCTTTGAATACAAAATGACTCTGAGTAATCTGTCATTTTTATTTCGACGTTCTGCAATTCGTGTCGTTCGAGTATCGCTCAGTTCTCCCTTTATTATTCTTTCCTCGAGAGTTTTGGTGACAAAACTCCACTCAAACAAATATTTGTGTAGGCCATTTTATGTCCAAGATATCTCGTCGCAAATTTATTCTTACAACCGGGACAACAGCCGCTGCCGCCCTATTGATCAATGGTTGTACGTCAGGGAGTGACAGCGCTGATAGCGGTTCGAGCGCGACTGATGTAGCCGCGTCTTCGACAGCTACCCCAGCCACTGAAATCAGCCCAGAAGATGCGCCAGAAGTCACTACTGCTAAGCTAGGATTTATCGCCTTAACAGATTCTGCGCCTTTGATCATTGCCAAAGAAAAAGGAGTTTTTGATAAATATGGCATGACTGACGTAGAAGTACTCAAGCAAGCTTCTTGGCCAGTCACACGCGATAATATGGAGCTGGGTTCAGGTGGCGGCGGGATTGATGGTGCGCATATCCTCACGCCCATGCCCTACCTAATGACCCTAGGCACAATTACCAAGCAACCTTTGCCGGTAAATATTTTGGCCAGATTGAACGTTAACGGCCAAGCCATTTCGGTTAGCAAAGAATACACCGATCTCGAAATCGGTACAGACAGCGCCAAAATGACTGAAGTATTTGCAGCCGCTAAAGCCAACAACAAACAGCTGAGCGCAGCGATGACCTTTCCTGGCGGTACGCACGATTTGTGGCTACGCTATTGGCTAGCAGCGGGCGGCATTAACCCTGAAACCGATATTTCTGTTGTCCCTGTCCCGCCACCTCAGATGGTTGCCAATATGAAAATTGGGGCGATGGAGGCTTTTTGCGTCGGTGAACCGTGGAATGCTCAATTGGTGAACCAAAACCAAGGCTATTCGGCGTTGGTAACTGGAGAGCTCTGGCAAGATCATCCAGAGAAAGCATTTGCGATGAGAGCCGACTGGGTAGAGGCTAATCCTAAAGCGGCGCTAGCGATGACAAAAGCGGTCTTGGAAGCTCAGCAGTGGTGCGATCTGCCAGAAAATCAGCAGGAGATGTGCGAGATTGTCTCTCAAAATAAGTGGTTTAAGGTGCCTGTTGAAGACATTGTTGGTAGAAGTCAAGGCAAGATTGACTACGGCAATGGGCGGACCGTTGAAGATCCTAATATTTCAATGAAGTTCTGGCGAGATAATGCTTCTTATCCCTATAAGAGTCATGATCTTTGGTTCTTGACGGAAAATATTCGCTGGGGCTACATTCCGGCAGATACCGATACGAAAGCCCTGGTAGACACCGTAAATCGCTCTGACATATGGAGAGAAGCGGCTAAAGCAATTGGCGTTGCCGAAGCTGATATCCCAACGAGCGATTCACGCGGGGTAGAAACTTTCTTCGACGGGGTGGAATTTGATCCTGAGAATCCAAAAGCTTACTTAGATAGTTTGAAAATCAAAAAGGTGTAGCGCCTTTAAAAAGCTTGAAGGGGGTCAGTAAAAGTAGGCCCTTTCAAGCTTTTAGTTGTTTTGAGATTCTGGATAGATAATAGATGACTGCTACGAGTAGAAAGTTGCCTGAGACTTTTCCCCGTAGCTTATAGAACGGAACGCTTTGGTTGCAATCCGTTCTAGGCGAAGCCTAAGCGTTCGACTGCTGAGTTTTTTGAATTTAGAATTGCTGGAGTTTTGCCTAGACTTTAGCTACACATTGCATCAATTTGTCTGAGCTCAAGCCCCTTATTTTTCTAATGTGCTATGACCGTCAACCTCGACAATCGACCTGTCAAATCAAATTTTCTGCTGGAGTGGATCAAAAATCCACCGCACAAGTTGTTTCGTCCGCTAGTGGCACTTTTATTTATTTTGACCTTGTGGCAAGTGCTGTGTAGTGGCCCTGACGCGAATTTGCCCAGCCCGATTAGAACATTTCAAGAGACTTCTGACTTAATTTTTGATCCCTTCTTTGACAATGGGGGAACGGATAAAGGTTTGTTTTGGCAGATTTTGGCCAGTCTGCAACGAGTTGCTGTGGGCTATACGCTAGCGGCAGTGGTCGGGATTGCGCTGGGCATTTTGATTGGCTCTAGTGAGTTTATGTTCGATGCGCTCGATCCGCTGTTTCAAATATTGCGGACGGTGCCGCCATTGGCTTGGCTGCCGATCGCATTAGCCGCGTTTCAAGAAGCCAATCCTTCGGCTATTTTTGTAATTTTCATTACCGCAATTTGGCCGATTATTATCAATACTACGGTGGGTGTGCAGCAAATTCCTCAAGACTATAAAAAC
>JBGTNW010000151.1:0-2000 GCA_041742865.1 Phormidesmis sp. | reverse complement strand
ATGTGGCGAATCATTGAGGGGTTGGGCATCACTCGTAAAAAAAACGATTCACGCCAGTGAGCGGCATACAGAGCGGGTCCAAAAGTTAAGCGTTGAATACTGGAATACGATTGAAGAAGTCAACCTAAAAGATTTGATTTTCCTGGACGAGGCGGGTGCCAACCTGGCGATGACACGTCTTTATAGCCGCTCTGAGAAAGGAAAACTAGCCTATGGTCAAGCGCCTAGCAATCAAGGCAAAAACGTGACTATCATTGGAGCTTTGAGTTGGACAGAAGGATTCATAGCACCCATGACTTGGCAAGGCGGTACAGATGGATTAACGTTTCTGACCGATATCGAACAAGTATTGGTGCCAAATCTATGGGAAGGAGCCGGTGTGGTGATGGATAATTTCAGATCTCATCATGTGGAAGGGGTGCGAGAGGCGATTGAGTCGGTGGGCGCAACGCTCGTATACCTATCGCCCTATTCGCCTGATTTCTCGCCCATTGAGAATTGTTGGTCAAAGATCAACAATTCATTGAGGTCTCAGGCTACTCGAACCTAATAATGCTCTCAATGACGCGATCTCGGTAGCGATAAATGAAATCAGTGAAGAAGATATTATCGGCTGGTTTACTCACTGCTGTTACTATACTCAAAACAACTGAAAAACGCTATACTTTGTTCGCAGGAATCGCAATGTCTTATCCCCATGTTTTAGTTATCACATCCTGCACTGGGGAAAAGTCGGTTAAATCTACCAATCAACTAACCCTGGACGACTTTCAGTCTTCAGATCGACTTTGTAAGCGGGAAGCTGAACTGAAGGAGTTTTCCTGCACTGCTGGAGAGATCTATGCCGGTATGCAGCATCTGCGGGTTATGGAAGGCGTGAGCAGGTTACGGGAAGTGCTGGGAGAGGATGCCGTACATGTGCAGATCTTGTCAGCAGGTTATGGGTTAATTCCTGAGAAACGAGTTATTGTGCCCTATGGCGTAACTTTCAATGGCATGAAGGCTACTGAAGTAGATATCTGGGCCAAAGCTCTGCATATTCATGACGATTTTGAGCAGACTATAAGAAGCTACGACTTAATTTTTGTGTTGCTAGGAGATAGCTATCTGCGAGCCGTTCAGTTGCCAGTGAAAACGAATGCTAGCCAGACATTAGTCTTTTTGGCATCCAAAGGCAGCACCAAAAGAGTCCCAGCACTAACGGCAAATACATTTGTATTTCCTTTGTCCAATATGGAAGCGAAACGGTATTGCTATGGCTTGGTGGGTTTGAAAGGCTTTCTCTTTAAGCAGGTGGCTAAGGCGATCGCCCAAGAACCCCACCTTCTGAAGAAAATATGTGAAACGCCAGAGCTGGTTCAAACAATCGCTGATCAAAGTCTTGATCAGCCCACTGAACAGCTGACTACTGAACAACTGGCTATAGATTCATTACTCGATCAAGTACCGACAACGCCACGACCCTCAAAGGCATCGCTTTGCACTCGCAAAATTAAGCCTGAGTTCATAGAAATTCCAGATGTCCTGCCCGCCGCGAACAGCACAATGCGGATGCAATATTTCATTCCTGAATGGGACGACCATGTAGACCCAAACTATGATTTTTTAAATAGTCAACTGACGCCGAACCGAGATCCCTATCTTGACGAGGTGTATGCCCATCAAATCTATAAACAGCCAAATTATGACGGGATTTTGGTTTCTAAAGTGGTAGTAGATGGAACTAAAAAGAAAAAAGAGCGTATTAAAGAAAAGGGAATACGAGCGTTTGTCCGGTTCTCTGGTGAAGTGATGGGAGATTGTGGGGCGTTTGGATATGTCAAAGAGGACGTACCGCCTTACGACACCGAAGAGATTTTGGAGTACTACGAAAACTTAGGGTTTAATTATGGTGTCAGCATCGATCACTTAATTGTAGGGCCTTTTGCCGCACCGGGTATTCGTGAAAAACGCTATGAAATCACCGCTAGTAACGCTAGAGATTTCTTAGAAAAGCATAA
>JBGTNW010000150.1:0-3626 GCA_041742865.1 Phormidesmis sp. | reverse complement strand
CGTCTAAGTCAGGGTGAGGATGGGTGCTAGCGACGAAAGTGAGCGTTTCCCCGGCATTGAGGGTGGTGCGGAGGGTGGCGGCGTGGAAGTGATTATCTAGCGGCGAAAGGCCGCGATAGTGCTCTAGGCTGAGAAAATAGTCCTGGTACCATTTGCTAGCAGGCAATAGCTGACCTTTGCTGCTGAGCAGATAAAACGGGGTAGCTTGTTCAAAAGCTTCGATTTTTAGCCCTCTAGGGTGAGCGCGCGTTTGAATTTGCCAGCCCTGGGGCTGAGTGACGCTGTGATGATCTCGGTAGTTGACGAGGGCTTTAATGCTGAGCGTGAGCGGGGCGATCGCTCTAGAGAGACTGTATTGAATGTAGGTCGTGTTTTCACTAGGCTGCATCCAAACCCGCTTTTGCAGAAGGGCATCGGCGATCGCGTAGTGCCAAACAGGGGTGGTGCCGTCGAGGTGAAATTGTTCTATATGACGGTATCCATAGCCGGTGAGGGTGCCCCCGGCCCAGCGATCGCAGCTTAAGGCATAGCGATCGCCCTGATAGATCAGGGTTTCATCTAGCTTGGTCAATAGCAAAGTGCGTCCTAACGGTGGCTTCAGCGCCGCGACTAATAGGCCGTGATAGCAGCGCGTCAGCGTCGTCGAAATCGTGCCGCAGCCATAGCCGCCAATGCCATTAGTAATTAGCCATTCACGCTGAGTCGATTGGCTCAGATCGCCGCAGATGTCACGACCAAAATTGACCGTGCCTGAAGCGGGATCGGCTAGACGAGAGTGAAGGCTGTTCATACATAGAGCGCAATATAGAATATTTGAAGATCAGGCGATGACAATGGGCCGCGAACTGCTTTGTAACACGGCTTGAGTGACAGAATCTAGAGAGGCTAGATTTGACTTGCCGATGATAATTTCGCTGGCATTATGAACGTCGGCAGCTCTGATAATCTCTTCAGAAACGCTGCCTTGAACCGTAATAAATTGATGGCTAATATCCGACAAAATCTGTTTTGTCTGTTGCTGTAGTTTCTGAAGACCGATATCTGGAACACCGCTATCTAGAACACCGCTATCTGAAAGACCGCTATCTGAAAGAACGTGTAGCACAATGACCTCGCCATCACTCCGACGGGCTAGATCTGCGGCTTGCGTGAGGACGGTTACGGCATTGTCAGAGCTGTTTACAGCTGCAAGGAGATTGATTTGGCGGGCGATCGCCACCTTAGTCGGATCCACTTCTCCTCTTTCCAACAGCTTTGGTGCAAAAAAGGGAATTGCCCAAGCGCCCAACGGCGCGGTGACCAAAATAGACAGCGCCGAAATCGCCAAAATGGTCTCTCCTCCGTCGATACCAGCGGCCAAAGGCACGGCTCCAATCGCAGCCTGGACAGTTGCTTTAGCCGAATTTCCCGGCAGTAAAAACAATCGTTCTTTCCAAGTCCAGTTACTGCCTAACGTAGAAAGATACCAGCCAAGCGATCGCCCTACCAATGTCCCCATCGCCAGTAGCCCTAGCCCCACAAACAGCACATTTTCTAGGACCGCCAGCTGAATACTCGCCCCCATTAGCACGAACAAAATAATTTCAGCAACAATCCACAAACTGTCGAATCCACTGCGCAACCGCCTTGCTAAAGGCGCATTCAGCTCAATTAAAAAGAAACCTGTCGCCATCACCGCCAAATAGCCCGAAAAGATAGGAACCGCAGCCGATATAACCACTAATGACAGCGCCAATCCGGCTGCCACCAGCGCCTCTTGCACGGTGTTTTGAGTCCAATTACGTCGCGCGAGCAGCGCTACTAGCAGCCGCGCACTCACCCAGCCGAGCAGCACCCCAAACGTGATTTGAGCCACGACCTGTAAAGGCAATAGCTGCAAAGGGCTTAAGCTTACCCCACCCGGTAGCGTCAATCCGACCGCTTGACCTTGGCTCAAGAACGCCAGCAACAAACTAAACACTAACAACAACAGCACATCCGATAGGGTGCTGCCCGTCAAAATCGCGTCGGGAATGCCTTTTTTTACGCCCCAGCCTAAGCTTTTGAGCCGCAGCATGCCCGGTACAATCACCGCCGGAGATTCTGCGCCGATAATGCAGCCGAGCAATAGCCCGGTAAACAGATCAAAGTGGAGCAGCCAGACGGCGGCAAGCGCGATCGCTGTGGCCTCGAAAGCCGCAGGCAAAAAACCCAACCGCAGCGCCACCGTTCCCTGCTGCATCAGCTTGTCTCGATCTAGCCCGAGTCCTGCTTTCATCAAAATCACCATCACTGCAATCGTGCGCAGTGAATCCGCCGCCGATAGCACCCCTGGGCTAATCACATTTCCGACCTGTGGGCCTAGCAGAATGCCGCTTAGCACCATTCCCACCAATGCGGGCGCTTTGAGTCGCCGTGCTATTTGCCCGACAAAAAAGCCCGCCAATAAAATCCAAATAATACTTGCTAGCATTACACCTTTTCACTGTTCACGCTTTAAAATCACTCTTCAAAAGATTAGGGTAGTTGAGATTGAGATGCAAAAGCGACAAAACTTGTCATCACTCAGTCATAGAATGCAATAGAAACTTTTTTATTAGCCTAGGCAAGCAATTATATGTCTTCAGCCTATCCGCGAGATTTGATTGGCTACGGTCAAACGCCACCGCATCCGCATTGGCCGAATGAGGCCCAGCTAGCAATTCAGTTTGTGATTAATTATGAAGAAGGCGGCGAAAACTGTATTCTGCATGGGGATGCAGCTTCGGAGGCTTTTTTGTCTGAAACGGTGGGCGCTTCTCCTCTGCTAGGCGTTCGCAACATTAACATGGAGTCGATGTATGAGTATGGCTCCAGAGCTGGGTTTTGGCGGCTGCATCGGTTATTTACGCAGCGCCAAATGCCGTTGACGGTCTATGCAGTAGCAATGGCGTTAGCGCGTCATCCCGAGGCAGCCAAGGCAATGGTGGAAGCAGATTGGGAGATTGCCAGTCACGGCTATCGGTGGATCGATTATCAGTATGTGGGGGAGGAAATGGAGCGATCGCACATTCAAAAAGCGATTGACATTCACACCCAAGTAACCGGCACTCGACCCTTAGGCTTTTATCAAGGGCGACTGAGCCCCAACACCCGCCGCCTCGTCGTCGAAGCCGGTGGTTTCTTATACGATGCCGACAGCTACGCCGACGACCTACCCTACTGGACTCACGACTACGGCCAGCCGCATCTAGTCATTCCCTACACGCTCGACAGCAACGATATGCGCTTTGCCACCTACCAAGGCTTTAACTCAGGCGATCAGTTTTTCACCTATCTCAAAGACACTTTTGATGTGCTCTATGCCGAAGGTGAAACCGCCCCCAAAATGATGAGTGTTGGGCTGCACTGCCGCATCTCCGGCAGACCCGGACGCGCTGCTGCGCTAGCCAGATTTTTAGACTACGTGCAAAGTCATCCCAAGGTTTGGATTTGCCGCCGCGTTGATATTGCCCGCCATTGGTACGCTCATCATGCACCAAAAATTGTGTAGCTTAGCTTATTCCCGAAGAGCTGATCGGCTGAAATGACGTAAGTTAGGTCTGAATTTGATTGCTTCACAGACGGGCTAAAACTAGCTAACGGTCGCGCTCACAACGATAGCTTCA
>JBGTNW010000149.1:0-8296 GCA_041742865.1 Phormidesmis sp. | reverse complement strand
GGCGGTAATCTCGGGCTCAGTAAATGACGTATCTACTTTGTTTATTGGAGTCTAAAAATCGTGAAACGTCTTTTATCAACTATGAACAACATGATGTTTAACTTAAATCTGAAAAAACTAACCAAGACTCTGGCTCTAGGTATTGGCTCATTAGGCATTATTTTCTCGACGTTAAGTAGTCCTGCTAAATCGCAAACTGCCTGCCGTGATGTAGACGGTAGAACAGGTGTTTCAGCAATCAACAGTATGCTAAGCCGTATTAGACCTCAGTTACATCTCAATCAAGTAGATGAAGCTGCCAAAGCTCGCAATGAAAGAGAGATTTACCTTCCTGGAGATAATTGGGCCAGTTTAGATATTGATGGAACCACTCGCAGATTGGCTCTAGACGATTTCCCCCCTACAGACGTGTACGTCGTGCTCATTACTTACAAGATTTTAATTCCAGTCGTATTTTTGCTCTACCTGCACGGGATGGCGTACGTCTACGCATAGAGTTTGAAACTGATGGAATTGAAATTAAAGGCTGGTGTACAGGTTGTCTCTTAGGAAATCGAGATGCAAGAGCTGCTGATGCTAATATTATCCCACAACGCGGTGAAACAGCTCCTTTTGTTGAGGTGTTAGTTAATGCTGAGATTCGGGATAAACGGGTAACACGTTTTGAACTCAGAGATGTGCAATCTTCAATGAGTGTTGATGCTCGTGGATTTCTTAGCGTGTTTGAGGGTGCGATTGGTTCTAATATTCGCTCAAGGGCTAGTTCCGCAGTTGAGCAAGCTTGGAGTCGATTTTCACCAGCAATTATTACAGCAGTTGAGTCTGAGTTGGGACGTGGATCGATTAGTGACCTCCGATTCGAGGGAGATCGCGCCACTATTTGCACTCGTTAGCGCCGCATTGTCCGGATCGGCGCAAAAGCAGGTACACTCCACTCCACATGGGCCAAATATCGTTAGTGTCTCGATGTTGTCGCCGCCTTCTGAAATCGGTCAAATGGGTAACGCCTTGATAGGGCTTTCCGAGATCACAAATCAGGGTAGCGACAACAATCGAGACATCAATCAGGTTCAGAACCTGAAAAGACCACCTCGTTTTTTATGGAGGTAGACCATGCTGGACTTTCCAGCTCAATCCAACGGCCAATCGCCTCAATCATCTGCTGAGCAAAGCTACTTTACGTCGCCGCCGGCTGTGTCCTTACCCAAAGGCGGTGGGGCAATTAAGGGAATAGGCGAGAAATTGGCCGCCAATCCGGTGACGGGCACTGGCTCGATGTCTGTGCCGATCGCCACCAGTCCGGGTCGTTCTGGCTTTGGCCCACAGTTGTCGGTTTCCTATGATTCGGGAGCAGGGAATGGCATCTTTGGGCTGGGCTGGAATCTGTCGCTGCCGTCGATTATGCGCAAGACAGATAAAGGTTTACCGCGCTATCGCGATGGTGAAGAATCAGATGTCTTTATCCTATCCGGTGCGGAGGATTTGGTGCCGGTGCTGAGGGCGGATGGCACCGTTAATGAATTTGTGCGGGATGGCTATCGGATTCGCCGGTATCGGCCTCGGATTGAGGGATTGTTTGCTCGCATCGAGCGTTGGACTAGCCAGGCTGACCCGAGGGAAACGTTTTGGCGATCGCTCTCTATCTTTTATTAGGTAACTTTGCTGAGCCGCATCAATCTAGAACATATCTGCTAGGGCCTTCGCAGGACGTCATTTTCAACCCTTTCGCCCGCTCCTTCTACCTAGAGCATCAAGATGATAATAGGGCTTATATTGTCTCCCCCAAGGCTGAAGTGGAATTCATCGAATTGCGAAATCCTGATTCAAGAACTGAGCTCTCAATAGGCGGCATTGGAATAAATAATGGGTAGTCCATTTTAGTAAAGGATAGAGAAAATAGCGTTAGGATCATTCTCGACCCTCTTTTCTCTGATTAAACGGTTGTACTCGTGGATGAAATTCCAAATAGCACCGACGTGGTTTTCTAACTTTTTGGAGAAGGAAAGTGTTTTTCGCACTAATCGCGAAACCCGCTGCCTCAGCGTGTTGTTGAACCTTTCTATATAGCTCGTCAAGCCGCTATCTTTGCCAACAGCACGATGACGATTAGCCGCAATCACCGTCTCGTATGCTTGTCTTGGTGCGCGTTCCCTAGCGCCGCAAAGCGACGCGGGGTCGCACCGCTCCCAGTAATCTGTATAGACGACAGCACATTGTCTGTACACCGCAGGAATTGATTGCCATAATGACCGGGCTGATTCTCTTGAGCGGTCGCCGATATGGCAGCCAATCACTTCTCGGGTATCGGCATCAATGGCTAGCCAGACCCATTGCTTGTTGCCTTTGTCATCGACAAATGACCACAGCTCATCCATCTGCACTTTTAGCTTGCCTTTTGCCTTTGGTATGACTGCTGCTTTAGGCACTCGCTCATAGCAGGCATTCACATAGCTTTGCAGCCAACTCTCAGAGACGCCTGTGGCTCTAGCGATGCCTGCCAACGGGATTTTCTCTAGCAGCAGCAGATCTACTAAGCTCTGCTCGTTCTTATCTTTGGGCTTCCACTGTGGGTCTTCGACAAACTGACGGTTACAGTCTCGGCATTTGTAGTTTTGCTTGCCACTCCGAGTTGTACCGTTCTTGGAGATGTCGTGAGAACCACACGTTGGGCAGGTCATCTCGATGTTCATCTGCTCTAATCCTTTAGAATCGAAACTGCTATAGTTTATTTTTCTTTATCCTTTACATTAATGCACTACCGGTGAGCCTAAGCATTCCCTGTGTTGTTGGCCCTTACACCAGCATCAACTGTAATCGAACTTTGCTTTCCAGCAAGGTTCGCGGGAATCAAATTCCGCCTACTCCGTACGCCGAAGATCTGTTGGCAGATGATGGGGATAGTCGTTTCAGCCCAGGCTTTGCTGCGACCCAGTCTATTGCTACCAGCAGTGCCCAAAATGACAGCGGCCTGTTTGAACTCAACTTCCGCGACGAACGTTACCTGCCCTTTGAAGGGGCTGGGGCCACCTCCACCTGGCGGCTAGAGCTATCCGGGAAATGGGATGGATTTGAATTGCCCCAGTTCGACTTCGACACCATCACCGACGTAATCCTGCACCTGCGTTACACCGCCAGGGACGGTGGCGAACGCCTCAAGCAAGTCGCTATAGAGAATTTACAAGACGGGTTGAACCAACTCGTCAACATAGCTGGTGAACAGGGACTCTTCCGGCTCTTCAGCCTCCGCCATGAGTTTCCAACGGAATGGCATCGTTTCCTACAGTCGGATGACGACACGCTCACCGTCACCCTGACGCAGCAGCATTTCCCCTTTATGTTCCAGAATAGTCGTGCCGCTATCGCCATTCGCGAGGCAACATTGCATATCGCTGGTAGGGAGAATCCAGCAACGCTTTATCCACCACCGGTCGAACCATCCCAACCTCCTAGCCTTCCTTGGTCTGTTGAGATCCCTCGCGGTGCCCTGCCCTCAGAGGTTGACGCCTTCTTAGTGTGTCGATACACGTCTCCCTAGCCCCTGCACCCCCTGCATCCTAATGGGTGCCTGAGCTATGCCTGACTCCAACCACCCCCTGGCGCTTGGCCTGTACAGGCGACCCCCAGGCGATCGCCCAGATCCTCAACCGCTCCCTGCAACCCAAAGGCATTGAGGCCACCGCCACCTGGCAGGGCACCCCCTGCGAATTTTACTGGATTTTTTACTGAAAATAGTTGACATTCATCATGACTGACACTTGATACTGACCCAGCGTCGCATAAGTTCGACGTGATACGTATAGTAGTTGCCCACTTTCTGAAGGACATCGTGACGCTGTAATGCGTCTAGAATTGACTGTAATTCCTGACGGTTAAAGGATGTCTCTTCTAAGAGCTGCTTGTCGGATAAATCGTGCTTGCAAAGTTTTACTAAAACTGTCGATTGACCGGGCGGTTGACTGGCCATTACTTGACTCCAAACACCTGAAAAGTAGGCATTTCCCTCGCAGTAAAACGCTGGAGACTCCACTACTGACGCGAGATCTCTAAGCGTGAACCGCTTTTCACGAGATTGTGCTTCTTCGTATATCTGGCGGTTGTACTGGCTTACTAAGGCGCGACCCATTAGTTGGAGCAGATAAGGTTGGCCATTGGTGAGATCAATCATTCGCTGTACGACCTCTGTATCATACTCAATGTCAAAATCACTGGACGGTTGTGTAATTAATTTATGAGCTGCTTGAGTAGATAAAAAACTAACTGGAATCGAGGTAACACTACTAAAAAAAGGAGACCAGTAATCTTGCTGCATCTCATTTAAGGTATGCAATCCAGCAAAAATCATAATTATCCACGGGTAGGTTTGAATCAGACCGCGCCAGAAATGAATTAACGCGGGATCGATAGTGCCCCTGTCGATAAGGGCCTCAAGCAGCTCGAACTCGTCTACCGCGATAATAAAGCGTCGATTCTTACGAACACTATTGAGCTGTTTAAGAAATTGAATCAACAATTGATAGGGGTTGCACGTCAAAAAACGATTGGCATCCGGCTCCAGTAATGTTTGCCGGATCTCGACTGAGAGAGTGTCGTAAATTTCTACCGCCAATGCGTAAAGCAATTCATTCGTGCTTTGAACATTGCCAAACAGCTGCAAATTAAAGTTGACAACTGTTGAAAGGCCATCTAGATGAGTTTGAAGATTTCGTAAGATAGATGTTTTACCCATCCGTCGGTGCCCGTACAGGACGATGGATGGCGCTTGCGTCGGCACCTGCCAGAGTTCTTCTAGTCGGAGCATAATATCTTCTCGTCCGACGAAGTTCTCCTTCTCCACTGGATTACCTGCTACGTATGGATTTAGCAAAGGTTCTAAGGTTGTAGATCGACCCAGCCGCCCACCCGCCTCAACGACTAAGTGACGCCATTGAAAAACAATCTGCTTTAGGACAATTTGTTCTGGAAAGATTGATTCGGCATTGATTTCACTGCCTAAAGAAGCTAGCGCATCGGTCGATCTCAGCAGTGCATTTTGTTTGTTGAGGCGACTAACCGCTGTTGTATAGTTCGAGATATCTGCGCCTATTGTGCTTAGGGTGTTAAGCACCGTGAGGACAAAGGGCCGTATGGCCGCTTCCGGCGACGAAAACTCTTCCACAAGCTCGACGGCTTCAGCAATATCAGAGAGCCGACGGCAGCTTAAGAATTTTTCCATCAGCTCAAACGACTGCTTGATCTCTGTGCCGCCTGAATAAGGAACTAAGGCACTGAAAATCGGCCGAGAGGCGCTGAGTATCGTTAGGCTGGACAGGCTGGTTTCAACCATTCTGCGATCTAGCAGCTGGAACAACAGGCCAGAAAAATCACAGAGCGGTGTGGATTGGCGATCGCGCAACCCCTTCGTCAGCGCATAGATTCCTCGCTCAAACAGCCTGCTGGTTGCGTCTATGTTGCAATCGACCCATTGCCCGCTAAGTTCGCCTAGCATCACTTGATTGATAGTGGGCAACGATGCCCAGCCTTCAGGCGTAACCGGCGCAAAAATGTAGCTTTGACCGACCGTGCTAGTCAGCAGCGCGTAGAGCGTGTGAATGGGCGAGTGATGTTGGTCTAAGCAAGCTTTAAAACCCCTTTGCGCAGCCCACCGCTGAAAAGGATTACACACTAAATTAGCGAGTATCTGCAGTCCCCTCTGCTCGTCCTGTTGCAAGCACTGAACGAGCCTTTGCTGAGTCCCCGGTAAGGGAATTGTAAAGACTTCATCCCACTCACAGGGATGTCTCTTCCCTTGCAATAGACTGCGCAGGGCCAGAACAACTTCAACGATATTGAAAGGCATCCGCAGGGCCAATAGAGTGGCTGCCAACATGGTCATCAGTCCATATGTCCAATCAGATTGCACGCCTACCGCGATTCCCAGTGCAATTCCAATGAAGGCTCCATCAATAACGCCCTGAGCCAGACTCAGCGCTGCACCACTCACCCCAATCGTCGCTAATCCACAGGTAAATCCCAGCAGTAAATTAGCCACCCGCAGGGCATCAGTATCAAGCGAGGAGCCCGTCATTAGCTCACTGACCATGCCAAAAACGGTGCCTGCAATCAAGGTGCAAGCTCCCCCCACTATCCCCCCGACCGCTAGTCCATCAGCCCCGCCGATAGCAACACTCACTAAGACGCCAATAACCAGCCCAAATGAGAGTGCTAGTGTCACAATGTTATCTGGAGAGTTTTCTCTAAAAGCCTGAATAGAAGGATCTAGAATCAGGCCGAAAATCAGCCCACCCGCTATACTGGCCACTATCAAAATCGCAATTGATTCTTTGGTTAGCGTGCGAGAGAGCAGACCCAACAGGAAAAAAACGGCAACCCCCCCGCTGCCAACTAGAAAGGCCGCCTCAATATTAAAGTCGAGCTTCCCGGCACCCAATAGCCCAAAACTTAGCAGCATACTCAGCGCAACACTGGTGGCTACCCCCACAGATAACCCAGCGACAATTCCCCTCGCTACGCTGACTGCGATCCCAAACATTCCAAAAAACAGCAGAAAAAACAGACTGCCAACCGCGTTCCCGGCCAAAATACCAATCAACCAATACAGCAGGCCGAAAACACCCTCAAAATTGAAGATATTGAGCGAAGCGGTGATGAATAGGAGGGGTAATCCAAGCAGGCCCAAAGCACTTGATAGCAAAAGACTCGCGTTGATTGCACTCAAGTAGAGGTGACGATAGTCTGGAATGAAAAAAGTTTTAAAGATGGCTAGCCCAGGCGCGGCGCAGTAAAACTCAGGATCGAGCTGGTAGAGGTAGCACTTAAGGCGCGAGGGCTGAAAATAAATCCAAACAGCTAGGCGTAGGCAGTGTCGGAGGTTCCACGGGTCAAACCGCCCTGGTAGAGCGTAAATCTCGCTATTGGCTGAAAAGTTAGCCATGGTTCCTTGCCACCATTGTTCAATTTTGACGATACAGATCGGCGGCATATTGCTGAAGCCGCGCCGGATGTCCGCCACTTTTCTCTACCAAAGCATCAATTTGAGCTGGCGTAAAGTTCTTGTTGGTCTTCTGTAAGCGATGTCGAAGGAAGGCGCGCGTGATATCGGGTGAAAAAGGAAGTACGGTTAGCTGCTGAAAAATCCCTGCAAGCGGTGAGGTGGTCTCAGGTGAATCGGGAAATAAAACTGACAGCGGCGAGCGACTAGCACTCACTAATGTGATCGGCGCTTGCATCCCCTCGGATAACCCTCTTAGTTCAGTGCGTTCCTTGCCGCTAAAATCATCAGGATCTACCATTCTTTCTACTTCGTCAAGGCATACAACATATCGCTTGCCTCGCAGCTTTCTGTGCAGTTCAAAGCCTCGGCAAGGCGTCTTTAACCCTAATTCGTGGCAGAGCGCTCTGAAGAATTCAGCCTCATTTTGAATGCATTGCATATCGATAAAAACAAATTTGTAATCAGGGAAGCGATCGCGCCCTTTGAGATAAATCATAGAGAGCAACGATGACTTCCCGACCTGCGATTCCCCTATCAAAGACTGACTAGCCCCCTGACTGAGCCCTTCAAATACCTGCCGTAAAATTTCCTCGCGGTCAAAGAAGCGATCCGGATTGGTAATTCGACCGCGATCGCCAAACGGATTTTGAGCTAACGCAACCCCATCCGCGAGTGCTCTCAGATTGTGGTGGGACGGTGCCTTCGCGCTTGGTTCCTCTGCGCTTGGCTCCTGGGGTGCTACGTGATTTTGATACCGACCGTTCTGAGTAAGCTGAATGAGCGCCCCTTGAAAGTTCGCCTTACTCACTTTGACATCGCCCTCTAAGGCTTGAGACAAACATTGCCACAGTCTTGAGCCGGCGTCCTTGATGTTTTTTGGAGACTATCCTACGGCTATATCTCTGTAGCCTTTTCCCCTCAGAGACTCTTACGCTTTAACGAACTCATCTGAATCCATAGCGAACAAGAGCAGAGCGATTCTTACCTCAGTAGAATACAAAATTTCACGACTTTATGCGACTTAATAGGGCCTAATATTCAAAATCGGACGCAGTAAGTCACGACTTTATAGGGCTGGCAATGTCAATAAACGAGGCCAATATGGGAACGTCACGGCTCAAAGCCTGATGTCGCCAAACCTTTCGGTTAATCTCGAAGAGATTTGGCGGTAATCTCGGGCTCAGTAAATGACGTATCTACTTTGTTTATTGGAGTCTAAAAATCGTGAAACGTCTTTTATCAACTATGAACAACATGATGTTTAACTTAAATCTGAAAAAACTAACCAAGACTCTGGCTCTAGGT
>JBGTNW010000148.1:0-39145 GCA_041742865.1 Phormidesmis sp. | reverse complement strand
TTTAGTTCGCATGTACTAAGATATAGTATATATCGAATTTTTATATCTGTCGCTTCACGCCACGCATTCTTTTACTGACCTCATTCTCGGAAATCCCTATGGCCGCTAACGCCTCCTCTGATAAGCAAAAAGCCCTGACTTCTGTACTCACCCAGATTGAGCGCAACTTTGGTAAGGGCTCGATTATGCGGTTAGGTGAAGCCAACCGTATGCAGGTAGAAACCATTCCGACTGGCGCGCTGACGTTGGATATGGCCTTGGGCGGCGGCTTGCCGAAAGGGCGCGTGATTGAAATTTACGGCCCCGAAAGTTCGGGTAAAACGACGTTAGCTTTGCACGCGATCGCTGAAATCCAAAGCCAAGGTGGAGTCGCTGCCTTTATTGACGCCGAACATGCGCTCGATCCTTACTACGCCGAGAAGCTAGGCGTCAATATCGAAGATCTGCTCATTTCACAGCCGGATACGGGCGAAATGGGCCTAGAAATTTGCGATCAGCTCGTGCGCTCTTCGGCGGTAGACCTAATTGTGATCGACTCGGTGGCCGCGCTCACCCCCCGCGCTGAAATCGAAGGCGAAATGGGCGACTCGCACATGGGCTTGCAGGCGCGTCTGATGAGCCAAGCGCTGCGCAAAATCACGGGCAATATTGGCAAATCCCAGTGCACCGTCATTTTTCTCAATCAGCTGCGCCTCAAAATCGGCGTCACCTACGGCAACCCCGAAACCACCACGGGCGGTAACGCACTCAAGTTCTATGCCTCCGTCCGACTAGATATTCGCCGCATCCAAACCCTGAAAAAAGGCAACGATCAGTTTGGCATTCGAGTCAAAGTCAAAGTTGCTAAAAACAAAGTTGCTCCGCCTTTTCGCATAGCTGAATTTGATATTATCTTTGGCGAGGGTATCTCTGTGTTGGGCTGTCTGCTGGATGTGGCTGAAGAGCAAGATATTGTGGTGCGCAAAGGCGCTTGGTACAGCTTTGAAGGGGCAAACGTGGGTCAAGGTCGTGACAATACGATTATTCGCATGAAGGAAGATCCTGAGTTTGCCGCTAAGGTCAAAGAATTAGTCCTAGCGAAGCTGAAAACGGCATCGCTACCCACCGAACCAGACGATCTGCCGCTGGATTTGCCGGTTGAAGTTGATTTAGAAATGCAAGAGGATGTAGCAGAAGACGTAGAAGATGGGACGGCTACCGTAGAGAGCAAAACCAAAGGCCGTAGAGCTAAAAGCAAGGCTTAATGTATCTCAAGGCTAATGCATGCACAGCTTTTGTTAAGCCATCTATAGCGTTTCTCACTTGGCTAAAATACAGAGGTCTCTGTGAAACCTTTACGGCACAACAGGCCAAGTGAGTCGCGGCGTACGAATGCATCCGCACGCCGCTATATATGAGCCCCTTCCTAAGCCCACAGGAAGATCTCTGAATCAGAAGAGCGTAAAAGACTAGATAAACTGACAGTAGTTTGTTAATATAAATTAATATAACGAAACGAGCAGATTATATTATGCGCTACACAGAAGAAGAAGGCGGTCGGCTAAATAACTTTGCGGTTGAACCCAAGATGTATACAGCTGAGCCTCCGACGGGTATGCAAAAGCGCAACTACATTATTATGGGTAGCGTAGCGGCTAGTCTGGTAGTTGGATTATTTGTAGTGGCAGCAGCCGTTTCATAGGTCACCCGAAATATTAACCAATACTAATTGACCCAGATATTAATTAGTGTTAGTTAGGAAAGGCCCGCTATAGAGCGGGCCTTTTTTGTGTTTTTATTGAGCTTATTTTTGGATGCAGTGATATGGCAGCGGTTTGGATATCTGGCCCTACCCGCAGTGGGAAAACGCGGCAGCTAATTGATTTTGCTGACAACACGGGGGCTGATCAGCGTCAGCCGCTGCTGGTGTTTGCAGCCAATGGTGATAACCGAATGCAGTTGGCAAATCGGCTGGCTGAGAATTTGAGCGATCGCGTCGCTACTATTACGACTACCCCGGCGGGCTTCATCCAGGATGAAATAATTTTGTTTTGGCCCCTACTGGTGCAGCACCTCAGCCTCCAGGCGCAGTTTCCGCTGAAGCTACGGCCCGAAAATGAGCAGGTGCTGGCAACTCGACTATGGCAGCCTAAGCTCGATAGCGGCCTGTTGCAGGTAGAAGGCTGGCGCGAGACGCGGATGGTGCGCCGCAGTCTGGATTTTTTGCAGCTAGCCGCTCAGGGCTGTGTGCCGATTGAAGAGATTCCGGCGCTGCTGCAAGCGGGGATGCCAACGGCCATAGCACCAATGGCGCTATGGCAAACGGTGGGGGCGGCACTAATTGAGTGGCAAGACTGGTGCCTGCACCGGGGACTATTGACCTATGGGCTGATGGGCGCGCTGTACTGGCAACATTTGCTGCCGATGGCGCAGTATCAAACGCAGCTCTTGGCTCGATTTCGAGGGATTTTGGCAGATGATGTGGATGAGTATCCGGCGATCGCGTCCCCTATTTTTTCAGCTTTTTTAGACGCTGAGCGCCCCTGTCTATTGACCTACAATCCTCAGGGCAAAATTCGGCTGGGCTTGGGCGCTGATCCGGCGGCGATGCTGCCCTTGTCACAGCGGTGTGAGCAGCGTGAATTGCCGCTTATTACCGATCATTCTTTAGCAGCGTGGGGCGATCGCTTTGCCCACTGGGTCGAAGATCCGCTGGCGATGCCCGATTTGCCACAGCCGGTAGCGCTGATTCAAGAAACCTCGCGCGGGCACATGCTGCGTACGACCGCAGAAGCGATCGCAACGGCCATCGACACCGGCCTTGTTCAGCCCCACGAAGTTGCGGTGATTGGCCCCGGTTTAGACGCTATTGGCCGCTACAGCTTAATTGAAATTTTGGCCAATCGCGGCATTGCGATTGAATCGCTCAACGATCAGCGGCCCTTGGTGAGTTCACCGATGGTGCGAGCGCTGCTATCACTACTAACGCTGATTTATCCTGGCTTAGGCCGCTTGGTAGATCGAGATGCGATCGCTGAAATGCTGGTTGTTCTTAGCCAGAGCCTATCCGCACCGATGCGCTCAGCGGCCCAGTCAACGGCCCAATCAACGGCCCAGCTAAATACACCTGATGCCAATGTCGCGCCTTGGTTCGATTTGATTGCCATTGATCCCGTTCGCGCCGAACTGATTGCCGACTACTGTTTTGTACCCGATGTCGAAAATCCTCATCTGCTAGCCGCCGAGACCTTTGCTCGCTGGGACAGACTCGGCCATCAGGCAGTCAGTGCCTACAACCGCCTTTTAGACTGGATTGCAGCGCAAAAGCAGCTTCTTCAGCAGCGGCTCACCTTCAGCACGGTGATTTCGATTGATCGCATCATCCAAGATTTTTTGTGGCGCGGGCACCACCTGCCCTACGACCAGCTAGCAACGCTGCGCGAACTCACCGAAACAGCCCAGTACTTTTGGGAAGTGGAAGATCGGCTGCGTCTGATTGACGGCCCCCCGGATAAATCGGCGGATAAGTCAGCGGATAAATCAGCGATGAGCGATGTCGGCCGCTTCATTCAGCTCATTCAAAAGGGCACCGTTTCGGCTAATCCTTATCCGGTCAAACCGCTAGCGCCAGAGCGCACAGGCGTCACACTCTCGACCATTTATCAATACCGCGCTCAGCGCCTAACTCACCGCTGGCAATTTTGGCTAGACGCCGGTTCGCCGCTGTGGGGGATGAGCAGCGGTGAACTGTTTGGTGCGCCGCTGTTTTTGCAAAGCTGGCCCGGTCGGCCAATTAGTTTGGTGGAGACGGAGGCCGCTAACGAGGCTGAATTAGGCAGAACGCTGCGTGATTTGCTGGGGCGAGTAAGCGATCGCGTTTTCCTCTGCCACAGCGAACTCGCCCTAACCGGACAAGAGCAAATGGGGCCATTGATTGCGCTTGTCAGCGCCGCGCTGCCTGTAGAAGATTTGCTAGAACCGGCTGAATTAGAAATGAGTCACTGATTTTTTTGAGGAGGAGAAATCTTTTCTCTATTCTCCTTGTACCTCAGCGCCTGCGTTCTTCTTCACTATCAACGTCCCACGAAACGAGAATATTAACCGACTGAAAACCTTGTTCTATTTCAGCAACTTAGGCTTTGGGTTTACTCAACAAAAACCACCATAGCTCTAACCCGATTAGACCTAAACCAGCAGCACTGACGCCGACTTTGAGGCCCAGCGGCTGATTAATAAAGCGAAACTCGCCTGTATCAGTTGCTGGCATTCGGGCATTGGCTGAACCAGAGAATAAACTTAGACTCAGTAAGCTGGCGACTAAAAGAGAAAGAATTTTCATGAGTTTTTTTAAAAGGATGACTGGTAATTGCCATTAGAATAGTGAGATTGAACTATTTAACGAGATTATCTTTAATTCTCACAGCCCAAAGTTGTTCTAAAATTTCTCTAAAGTTGTTCTTTGGGTAATCGTGGCTGAAAGTTTCTGAGCCGTAGGGCATTGGTCACAACCGAAACTGAGCTAAAGGCCATGGCGGCTCCAGCAAGCATCGGGCTGAGCAGCCAGCCAAAAATAGGGTACAAAACGCCTGCCGCAATCGGAATACCTAAGACATTGTAAATAAAGGCAAAGAACAGATTTTGGCGGATATTGGCAATGGTGGCGCGGCTGAGCTGAATAGCGGTGACAATGCCGCGCAGATCGCCAGATATTAGCGTGATGTCACTAGCTGAAATCGCCACATCTGTGCCGGTACCAATCGCAATGCCGACATCGGCTTGAGCCAAAGCGGGGGCGTCATTGATGCCATCACCGACCATCGCAACTTGTTTGTTTTCAGCTTGCAATTGCTGAATTTGGGCGGCTTTTTGGTCGGGGCGAACTTCGGCAAAAAATCTGTGGATACCGACGGCTTGAGCGATCGCTGCGGCTGTTTGCTGATTGTCACCGGTCAACATCACCACTTCTAGCCCCATCTTTTGCAGCGCCTTGACAGCTCCTACAGAAGTTTTTTTCAGCGCATCTGAGATTCCCATCAGTGCCTCAGCTTGACCATCGACAGCCATCCAAGCGGTGGTTTTGGCGGCAGCTTCCCAAGCCTGCCGCTGTACCTGAAGCGCCTGAGTATCAATGCCCAACTCCTGCATCCATCGCTCGGTGCCAATTTGAACCCAGTGACCTTCAACCATGCCCTGAACGCCTCTACCCGTGACTGCCTCAAAATCTTGTACAGTCGCTAATTTTCTCTTCTCAGTGCTTTGAGATTCAGCGTAGTTAACCACCGCTTCAGCTAAGGGATGTTCTGAATTTCGCTCTACCGCTGCGGCCATTTGCAACAGCTTAATTTCGTTGCGATTAGCCGTGCCTCGCACCGTTAGGTAATCAGTAACAGTCGGCTTGCCTTCAGTCAGCGTGCCGGTTTTATCGACGACTATCGTTTGCAGCTTATGAGCCCGCTCCAAGCTTTCTGCATCTTTGATCAAAATGCCATTTTCAGCGCCCTTGCCAGTGCCAACCATAATCGAGGTAGGCGTTGCTAGCCCTAGCGCACAAGGGCAGGCAATGATCAACACGCCGACAGTAGTGAGTAGGGCAAGCGTCGTATTACCCGTCGAGTTGAACCACACAATAAAGGTGAGAATCGCGATCGCAATGACCGCCGGGACAAACCATCCTGTCACCTGATCAGCTAATTTCTGAATAGGTGCTTTTGAAGCCTGTGCAGCCTGTACAAGCTGCACAATTTGCGCCAGCACTGTGTCTTTGCCCACCCGCGATGCCTTGAATTTGAAGCTGCCCGTTTTGTTAATGGTTGCGCCAATCACCTCCTCACCGGGCCCTTTTTTCACTGGCACGGGTTCGCCGGTCACCATCGATTCATCGACCGTAGAAGCGCCTTGCGTAACTTCTCCATCGACCGGTATTTTTTCACCGGGTCGCACGACGATAATATCGCCCACCACCACCTCTGCCAGCGGCAAATCCACTTCCTGGCCCTGCCGAACAACCCGCGCTGTATTGGCCTGCATACCCATCATTTGCCGAATCGCATCCGATGTTTGCCCTCTCGCCCGATGTTCTAAGTAGCGACCTAGCAGCAGCAGCGCCGTAATCACCACAGCAACTTCGTAGTAAACTTCTGGCGCTAGGTCTTGATGGGTGAGAACGCTAGGAAACAGCGTTACAAAAAGAGAATAGAGATAAGCTGCACCGGTACCTAAGGCAACTAGCGTATTCATGTTCGCCGCGCGATGCGTAAAGGCTTTCCAAGCACCGATAAAAAAGGATTGGCCGCACCAAAATAATACAGGTGTTGCCAAAATGAGCTGTAGCCAAGGGTTGTGCAAAAACATCGGCCAGCCAGGAATGTCCACGCCTAGCATCATGGGCAATGTGCCGAGGATTAACCCTAGGCCAACCGCGCCACTGATGATGACTTTGGTTAGGAGCGATCGCTGCTCCAATTTCCGTTCAGCTTGCGCCTGAGCATCGCTTTCTCCCAGGCTCAACGCTTCTCTGATAGTAGCTTCATAACCTGCATCAGCCACCGCCGCTTGAATCGCCGCTAAGCTAGTCTTACGCCCATCAAAATCAACGCTGGCCTGCTCGGCCGCAAAGCTAACCTCAGCGTGGCTGACACCCGGCACCTGGTGAATGGCTTTTTCAATACTATTGGCGCAAGCGGCGCAGCTCATACCTTTGAGCGCTAAAGTAGTAGATGTCATCAGAGGGCTCCCGTGATCATTAAGCTGATCGTTTGGCGTGAGGCTATCCAAACAAGTGGCCCAAGTACAGCCAAGTGAACAGTCAAATAAGTATAGATAGCCAGATGCCTGTTCAGTGCTACCAGCGTAAACCCTCCAGTTAACCAGAGAGTCTAGAGGGTTTACGAAAGATATGTCCTTAGATAGATTGCTCATAGATTGCTCAACGGATGACTCAAACTCTCATTCTCATGCGATCCAAGTAGCTGATGTTCTGTTTTTAAAGGATGGTTAGAGGATCTAATTAGGTGCTTTGCGCCAGCCGTTAGCGATCGCCTTTGGGCAAAACCATCTTTCGCCTTTGCCTGGGGTTGGGTGCACAGCGTGAACTAGCCGCACTTAGATGCTTACAGAGATGATAAAAATCAATCAGATAGCGACCAGGTGCCCCGAAGTGTGGGTCAATTTGCACAGCAATCCAAATTGCGCTCCGTCGCCTACCCCCTGGGCAAATGAACCTATCACGGGCCATTGCTCGGATTGCTCAGCCTATCCCAACAAGGCGGCTTGACCAATGACGCAAATTTCTTCTATCACCTGTTCCTTGGCTGCATCCGCCTGCGTCGGGTGAAACAATCACCCCCTAAAAACTTACTCGACCGGCCAAGCGCATCAATCGGCGGTCTTAGCCTTCAGCACAACTTTCAAGTGCCTTTTGATAACAGCTAAGCCGAATGCAGTTCTGTCGTATTCGCGGTTATCTCTCTACGTTGAGAAAGCAACGGCTTTCTGTCCTTGACGCACTCAAAAGTGCCTTCCTCGGGTGCCCTCTGATGCCGACACTTCTGCCTGAGTAGCTACGAATTTAATTGTAAAGGCAATTTTCTATCCATGGACGCTGAGGTTCGTAGACAGTACACTAGCTTCAACTCTGACGGCATACATCGTTAAAGAAACCATGCAAAATCCTCAGCCTGTCAGTAGCTCAAATCCGCTATTAAGTTCAAATCACAAACACTCAGCCTATCTTTCTGGCCTGATAGAAATAGGTGTTATTGTTTTCTTGCTCCTAGCAACTGTAGCGATTAACCTGCGCATGATTCGCTACGGTTTAAACGGCTTAGGCGATTCTCGCTGGCATCTGACATGGCTACAGCACTTTTCTAAGCAGCTTTTCGAGGGTATTTGGTATCCGCGCTGGCTAGCTGGCACTAATTTGGGCTACGGTAGTCCTACTTTTGTGTTCTATCCGCCGCTGGTTTACTACCTAGGTACGGGGCTCAAGGCATTGGGGCTAACGTTTGGTCAGACGGTCAATACCTTGTTTTCGGGGGCTATTTTTCTCTCCGGGATAAGCTTTTATAGCTTTGGTAAGCCTTTCTGGGGGAGCTTCTCGTCGTTGATGGGTGCGTTGGCTTACATGCTAAGCCCCGGCATCGCCTATCTCACGAATGGCGGCGGCTTGGCAGGGCTCTATTCTTTTATTTGGCCACCGTTGCTGCTGCTATTAACCCATCGGGCGGTGAATCATGCAAGTGCTTGCATTTGGCTAACTGGCGTCTGGGCATTAGTAGCATTGACCCACCTACCTAGCTTTTTGATTGTCGCTGTCGGCTGGACGTTTTATACCCTAGTGCTACTGTGGCCTCACCCTTGGCGCGTAAAGCTGCGGATTTTACTCTGTGCGCCTTTAGGCTGGGGGGTAGTAGCTTTATTTTTGGTTCCGGCAGTGCTGGAGCAACGCTATATCAATATCGACTATATGCTGGCTTCGCAAGCAGGCTTTAAGACTTCGCTGGCTAATTGGATTGAACTGGCGAAAGGGGGCGTGGGCGATATTATCGTGCGGCAGTGGCTTGCCTATATTGCGTTTGCAGGTATCGCGTTTGTGGGGTTTGCACGAAGGCCCGCTCAGCGCCGGATTACGGCAATTTTGCTGGCTACGGTAGCAGGTATTGTGTTTTTGATGAGTGATATTTCATGGCCTTTATGGGCGATGAATCCAGTATTGCAAAAAATTGAGTCGGCGGTGCGTTTGGCCCAACTGCAATATTTAGCCGGGGCGGCTCTATGTGCCTTGGCAGTGCTATCGCTATGCAATTTTACCGGATCGTTGAAGCGATTCTCTCAACTGCTTTGTCTAGCCATAGTGGGCGCTATTTTATTAAGCAACTTCAGCTTTGGCTACCAGATGGCGCGCAGAAATCCGACGCTGCACAGTGGCGGCAGTGGGATAGTAGTGAATCGGCCTTGGCTAGAGAAAATTGTGAGTGATCCGGATCGCGATCACCTCATTGATGTTCCAGAATATCGCCCCCGGCTGACAGGTGATCAGGTAGAGAAAGCTGATTATGTCAAAGAAACCTATACGCCGGAAGGCTTTCCAGAAATAAAAGCAACGGTATCGGGACCGCTGCCAACGCCTCAACCCAATCAGCCTAAAATTGAGCTGGTCAAAGGCAGCGGCGAAGCCAAAGTAATTGACTGGAGCAGCTATCATAGACGACTGACGCTAAACGCTCTGAATCCAGTCACTAGCCTATTGAGAATTTATGCTTATCCGGGCTGGCAGATCTATGTCAATAGCGAAAAAATTACGACTCAAACCGCCTTTGATGGTCGAATTCAATTCACAGTAGCGCCTGGGAACTACGAGGTCGATGCCATTTATGAAAAGACTCCGGCGTTCAAGCTGGGACTAGCCCTTTCAGCTTTGAGTGGATTAGTTTGGTCAGCGTTGAGCTATTACTGGTTCATGTCTTCTCATCCGGCGCTGCCTCGTTCATAATCATCAACCACAGTTTAAGGCTTTATCAGCAAGGGATTGCCGTGACTTTAGCGGAGCTACCCTAGCGACTAAGAACAAACCTACCAAGAATAATCCAGCCGACCCACAAGGACTTCATCGTTGCTTTCGACTTTAAACAGGCAGGTTACAGCATGGGGTTCAGTCTCAACATCGGTCAGGCAATAGCTTGTATCAGAAGGATAGAGATACTCAACATCGGCGAGATTCACAGCATTTCCGCTGGCATCTAGCGGCACGATTTTAATGCCGAGAACAGAAAAGCCATATAGGCCGCTGTTGGGATCAAATTCAGCCTCACTTTCGCTGATGACTTTGTAGTATTGATCTTCAGCGAGGTTGAGAAAGTTAAAGTTTTTGCTGTTGCCATCATCTGTGCCGATAACGGCCTCACAACTCGTAATCTGAGCGCCAGCATTGTTCAAAACGTCAGTGGTAAACGCTGCTGCCTCATCAACCGAAACGTTCGCAACTTGCAGATTACAGACCGATGGCTGAGTGTCAGCCATGAACTCAACGACGCCCTGCTGAATATTTTGTGGTTCGCTTTGAGCAAAAGCAGCAGCAGCCAATGATAAAGGCGCAGAAACTATCAGGCCAATGACCGTCAGTAGAGCCGGGAATTTAATAGTCATGACTTCTGTATTGCTTTAGGGGTAGGTTTAGTTGTCTAAAATCTATCTCAATTAATCTGTTTGGTCAGGTTCAAACAGCTGTGATTAGATGCGTGTGCTCAGTCATACACGGCTGAAAGCATCCATTCTTGAAAATCTTGAAAATCTTGAAATTTTTGAAAGACAATTGTTTCGCCATCGCTGAGTAAGCAGACAGAGTACAGCGGGCCTATCTCCTGTCGATAAGGTGATTTGGTGATTATTCTGTGTCTGTTTCTAATCGGCCTAAGGCTGTGCCAGGGTAGTAGTAGCTCAAAATGTCTGCATAGCTATGGCCCTGTGCGGCTAGATCTCGTGCACCGAGTTGACTCATACCGCTGCCGCTGTGCGCATCATCAACAATTGCCTGTGAGGCCGCATAGAGTGATTCAACAATGCCGCCCTGATGACTGATGAATTCTCCGGCTGTCGCCTGCACCGCTGCTTGGGTCGTATTGGCTTCACGAGAGATCCCTGTATACGCTTGGAATCTGGGCGTATTGTCAAGATCAAAGTAGGTTTCGCTAGCGGGATGAATGTTGTGAGTTAGGGCGTAGGAGCGGGCGGCGACGGCTTGGGCTTTGAGCGCTTCTAGCGGCCAGCTGGCAGACATTTCGCTGCCGACGACGCTGTAGAGGTAGTCACCTAGCAGGACGTAGTTAACAGCAATCAGACCGCGATCGCGCAAAGCCATCAGCACCCGACCGCGATACCAGCGATCGCCAATGGCCACAAAGCCCCCATCTTCGGGATAGATCCAAAAGGCAGTTGGCAGCGCTTGGCCATCGACAATAATGCCATTACTGATTTCGGCCAGAGATGAACGTTCAGCCGACAGCGATTTGAGAATGCTGCCGTCTAAATTTGCAATTACGCCGCCGCTAGAGGTAGCAAATGCTATGGCGTTGACATCTTTAGCAACGGCCACTCGCATTTCTAGTACGGTGTCAATGGTAGTGCCGGTGAAAACAGGCTGGCTGACTTTGGGCGCAGGGGCAGCAGCGGCGGCTACTGAGTGAGAAGCGCTGTTTTGGGGAGCTAGACTGCTGCTGGTATTGACTGGAGATGCTGAATCTTGGGTAGTAGGTGTTCCTGTCTGAGCTCCGGTAGCGGCACTCGCAGAATTGGCTAAAGCTGGCGGTACTTTGGCTAGGGCTTGAATTTTACTAGAGAGAATCTGGTTGGTCAAAAAGAGATGCTGAGCGCTCAGAATGCCTTCAGCGGCTGGATCGCCTGCGCGGCGAAGCGGAGCCTGCGCAGATGATGAAAGTGACGAAGTGCTTTGCGGCTGGGTCGGGACGATCTGGGTAAAGGCAAAACCGGTACTAGCGCCTAGTAGGCTGAGGCCAATCGCAAATTTACCGCTAGGCGATCGCACTAGCTGCTTCAGCGCTGTGGTTGAAGCAGCTTTGGCAGTTATGGCTTCAACTGCTGCCGTTACACTGACTGAAACAGCCTTCAGCGAAGGCCGCTTAACGAAAACCGACTTAAAAAAAGGCAACTTGAGCATGGTTCAGTATTTGCAGGGCCAAGTGCTAACAAGATGCTAACTGGGCGCTGGAATCTCCTAAATTTTTTAGAATCTCTAGAATTTCTAAAGTGTCTCTAGAAAGTATCTCTAGGGATTCTAGTGCTTATGACGATAGATTAACAGGGGACGTGCCTCAAACTGGTAATCCTCCATGCTGGCGATCAATAAGGATACACGCGATGACGACGACAACTGACTTTACGCCTTTGCATCAGCCCGAACAGGATAAAATTCAATCCGATCTTGTGCTGGTTGCCGGGGCAACTGGTGGCGTCGGTCAGCTAACGGTCGCGATGCTGCTGAATGCAGGGTATCGAGTACGGGTGCTAACTCGAAGCGCCGAAAAAGTGCAGACCCTGTTTGCAGGCAAGGTGGAGGTAGCCGTCGGCGATATTCGTCAGCCGCAGCCGCTGCTAGCGGCCATTACCGATATTACTCACCTAATTTGTGCGACCGGGACAACGGCGCTGCCTTCTGCCCGCTGGGATTTTCAGATAAATCTGGGCAGCAATCCATTGGAGCAAGCCGCTAATTGGGCCAAAATTTACCTAGATGCCGACTTTCGCAATGCCCAGGCGCGCAATTCGCCAGAGGCCGTAGACGCGCTAGGCGTCAGCAATTTGGTACAGGCGATGCCGCAGACGTTGCAGCGGTTTGTGTTTGTCTCTTCTTGCGGAGTCGCTCGTCCAGATCAGTTTCCGTACAATTTGCTCAATGCCTATGGTGTGCTGGATGCCAAAGCCAAAGGCGAAGCCGCTATTTTGCAATCTGGGTTGCCCTACACCATTATTCGCCCCGGTCAGCTGATTGATGGCCCGTATACGTCTAGAGATTTCAATACGCTGGTCAAGGCCACCACAGCAGGGAAGCTAGGCGTAGTGGTGGCGATGGGCGATACGCTCAATGGGCAGACGAGTCGCATCGATGTGGCGGCAGCTTGTGTGGCTTGCTTGAAAGTTGCAGCGGCAGAAAACAAGGCATTTGAGATCGTGAGTAAAGGCGATCGCCCCGAGACAATCGACTGGGAAACCTTATTTTTATCGGCTTAATTTTAGCGATCGCTTCACAGCAATCGCTCACATCAAAAAAATCACCGCCAGCCAAAGCGTTAGCAGTGAGCCAAATACGCCGAGCCAAAGCTTAAACCTAATATCCATGAGTGATTTTTATAACCATATCGCTTGCCTGCTCATCCTACCCAGAAAATGAGCCCTTGTGCTGTTGAGCAGATTACTTAAAATCAGACCAACAACCACAATTTACGCAGCCGTATAGCTTTCCGCCTGGAGCCGAAACATTTCCTCATAGCGGCCTTGCTGAGCCATTAGCTGCTCATGGGTGCCGGTTTCAACTACCTCGCCTTTTTCTAACACCACAATGCGATCTGCCATCCGCACAGTCGAAAATCGGTGGCTGACCAAAAAGGTCATTTTGCCCTGCGTCAACTGCCGAAAGCGCTCAAACAGTTCGTGCTCAGCTACCGCATCAACAGCGGCTGTGGGCTCATCGAGAATCAGCACCTGCGCTGGTGACATAAAGGCTCTTGCCAAGCCAATTTTTTGCCACTGTCCGCCCGAAAGATCGACGCCGCCGGTAAACATTTTGCCCAGCACGGTGTCATAGCCTTTTGCTAATTCACCAATCACAGCGCTTGCACCCGCAGCGGTCGCGGCTTGAGAAATTTGCCCCTGATCGTCACGGTTGGGCAAGTTGCCAAAGCCAATATTGTCTTTAGCCGAAATTTCGTAGCGAGCAAAATCTTGAAACAAAACGCCAATATTTTGTCTGAGATCGGCTAATTTAAAAGCGCTCAGTGGGATATCGTCCAGCGTAATCAGCCCTCTATCAACGTCGTAAAGTCGAGTCAGCAGCTTGAGCAAAGTGGTTTTACCGGAGCCATTCAGCCCGACTAAGGCAATGCACTCGTGCGGAGCGACGCTCAGGCTGATATTTTTTAGTGTCGGGCTGTCGCTGCCGGGATAGGTAAAGTAGACATTTTGGAGCACCAAGCCTTCACGAATGGGCTGAGGAAAAGGCTTGGGTTTCAGGGGGGTAGTCACTTGAGGCGCAAGGTCAAGAAACTCAAAGTATTGCGAGACATACAAATTGAACTCATATAGCGTAGCTACCGTGAGCAAAATGCCCGAGGTGGCGGCTTGTGCCTGCTGAAAGGTGCCTGCGTATAAGGTCAAATCGCCAATCGTCACCAGCCCGCGCACTGTTTCCCAAAGCACGAGTGCGTAAGCGCTGTAAAAACCTACCGCTGAGATAATTTCTAGGCTGACTTGCGCGAGGGCTTGGCGTCTAGCGAGCACTTTAGATTCTTGATTAAAGTCTTCGCGAATGATGTGATACCGCGTCACCAAGTAGTCGCCTAAGTTGAAGAGACGCACTTCTTTGACAAACTGAGGTTCGGTTAAAATTTTGCCAAAGTAATCGGCTAATCGGCGGCTATGGGTTTGGCGGCGCGTCATCCAAAACCGACGTTCGGAAAAGCGGACGCTGACCCAAAAGGTTGGCAGGGCGCTCAGCAATAGCAGCGCGAATACAAAAGGATTGAACCGGAGTAAAAGAGCGAGCAGACCAAATAGACGAGTGACTTGACCGAGTAGCGTTACCGACAGCCGCAGCACTCGCATCGGGTAGTTGCTGCCGCTCTGCTGCGCACGCTCTAAAATGTCGTGAAATGCTGCGGATTCGTAATGGGCCAGATCTAGCCGCGTGGCTTGAGTCAGCAGTTGGGTGTTGGCATGTAGGAGGAAGCGATCGCTCATCACCTGCGTGACATAGCCATCGAGCTGCTGCAAAATCGCCTGTAATAGCAAAAACCCAAACCCTGCTGCTACTAAGGGCAATAGGGTTTGGGTTATCATCGTTAGCGCAGCGCCAGCCCCAATGAGCCCCACCACTTGATCCACAATCAGCTTACTGATATAAATCTGCGTCGCCGGAATCAGCGAACTGCCAAGCGTTAGGATCAAGCTCACAACCAAAGCGCCCGGAGCTGCCGCCCATACGAGCTGAAACAGCCGAGGCATATTTTGAAAAATGGCCAAAGAGCGAGCGATCTGACGGGAAACAGCCGTGAGGTTAAACGTCAATTTGCGATTCGTACCAAACTAAACCTTGTCCACGTCCAGAACTGTAGTTTTTCCGGTGGGGAAACTCATCGTTTCAATTTGGACGTGGTTTATCAGCGTTAACTCCGGCAGCTTATAAAGCTGTCGTTTGATCGTCGATCAAATCGTCTTCGTCTAAAAGCAAATCAGCAGGTGCGATCGCGTCATCTTCATCATCCGGCAACGTCTCAAGTGGTTTTTCAGCCAGTGGCTCCTCAGCGCCACCTACCATGCCATCTCCCGCAATGAGATCCAACCCACCCTCTCGGTCATAGGCCCGCGCTGTGCGATCATCTAGCACCATATCCGATAGCGCCATGTCGTTGCCCAAGAAAGTACCATCAAATGAAGTATCCACTTCCGGTGAAGACGGCTCCTCATAAGCATTAAAGCCCGTACCCGCCGGAATCAAACGACCGATAATCACGTTCTCTTTTAACCCTCGTAGCCAATCCGATTTACCCTGAATCGCCGCTTCAGTCAGCACCCGGGTAGTCTCTTGGAAACTCGCTGCCGAGATAAAGCTATCGGTGTTTAGCGAAGCCTTAGTAATACCGAGCAGCACAGGCGTGTAGTCCGCCGGAGCCATCCCCGTAATTGACATCGCCTCATTCACCTGCTCTAGCTGACGAATTTCCACTAGCTCACCCGGCAACATCGTGGTGTCACCGCCATCTTCTAGGCGCGCTTTAGAAGTCATCTGCCGCACAATCACCTCAATATGCTTATCCGAAATATCAATCCCTTGAGACTGATACACCGACTGAACTTCGTTCACTAAAAATGACTGAACGTGCTCCAAGCTCAGCATTGCCGCTTCGTGAGTACCCTTATTTTCGCGGTAATACTTGAAAAACACCTCCAAAATCTGATGCGGATTAGAAGGCCCATCGGTGAGCGCTTCACCCGTATCCACCTTCTGACCGTCCGAAACCACTAGGTTTTGCCCCGGCGTTACCGGATACTCAGTTACCGTACCGTCTTTTTCAACGACCTTAATCTCAACGGTTTCATCATCGGCGTACACCACTTGAGCCACGCCTGGTCGCTCCGAGAGAATGCAGGCTTCTTTCGGCTTGCGCGCCTCTAGCAGCTCTTCAATTCGCGGTAAACCCTGGATAATATCCCCTGTTTTCGCCCGTTCAAATACTAGCAGTACTAAGCCATCACCCCGTTGCACCAAATCGCCATTGTCGATATGCAAAACCGCACCCGTCGATACCCGATAAGGCCGGGCTATTCGCATCACCACTTGGCCATCATTGATCGCAATCACTTGGCCTGACTGCATCGTTTTCACGCCTTCAGCAATCGCGGTGTCATCGACTAGTAAGTCTCCTTCAGCCACCAAGGGCGGTTGACCAGCCGTATCAATTACCATCCGATCCGCGTCTCGCACCACCAGCACTCGCCGTACGGATTCCAAATCTTGACGAATACCTCGAATTTCGCCCGCTTCTTTAGAGCGAATTTCAGTGCGGGCAATCACTGCCCCCGGCTGAATTTCCTCGCCATCGCTGACGAGCAGACGGGTTTTGGTACTTCCCTGAGTCTGATCAGCCTCAATGTCGCGGCGCACAACCAACGTCTCCAAAATCACGAGCTGCAATCGCTTTGCGGCATCTTCATCGTCACTATCGGCCTTCATTTCAATGTCAGCAGTCAGCTGCGCGCCGCCTTCGTCGATTTCTAGCACGAGCTGAGTGCGCAAAATTTCTAGCCCATCGACCGATTTCACCCGCTCACCATCTTTGTACAGCAACCGCTGCACAGCTCTAAGGCTAATGGTCTTATCGTCGCTATCACTCACTGAAAGCTGACTAGGCACCTTGGCCTCGTCAGGCACTTCAAACTCCTGTACAGGCCGCAGCAGCAGCGCCGATCCTTCCGGTGTTTCCACAAACTCGACGTAGCGCAAAGAATCAGCAACAATCCCCGGAATCACCTCTTCGCCAGCGTTGACGATGGTACCGTCTTTGCTCTCCGCGCCTTCAGGGCTATCGATCATGTGAATGTCGCCCGGGCGAATCACCACTTCCCGCAGAATGTCGTTTTTCTGCGTGACTTCAACAACACCACTGGTTTGACAGAAGATGTCTTTGACCACTTCTGTGCCTGCTTCGATGTACTGACCGTCTTCTACCATCAGCAGAGAAATATCTTTATTGACTTCGTGGGCTTCGGCCGGAATCCACAGTAAGGTGCCGCCCTTGACGACTTCGTAGCCGTTCTTGGCTTTACCGCGCTTAGCAACTTCTACCCCAGCAAATTTGATGATGCCACCGGTTTGAGTGCGGAAGGTGTCGTCTACAAGTTCGGCCACCACTTGGCCGCTCGTCACTTTGGTGCCGGGAGTGGCATTAAGCGAGAACTTTTGGCCTGTGGAAGTTTTGAGGAAATAGTGCTCACGGCCTTGGCCGCTTTCAATTTCAATTTCAGATTCATCAAGCAATACAGACGCGGTGATGATTTCGACTTCACGGCCGCCTTTGCCGTCGTTAGAGGTGTCCGTGAGGCGGACAGTGCCGCCGCGCTCGGTAATCAGCTTGGTCTCGGCGAGGACGCCTTCGGCGTCAACGCGATCGCCGTTTTTCACAACCGGCTCCGCGCCCGGCGGCAGGTTGTACACCTCACCCGATAGCACCCAAATCAACCCACCCCGCTGCGCCAAGCGCGTCATATTGCCCTGACGGTCAGTTTTTTCTTCCTGCACCAAGCCATCAAAGAACACCTCCCCCGACAGATCCGAAGTCACGTCTTTACTCGCTTTCTCCGTCACCTTACGGACTCGGCTAGTACTCGGCATCTCAGCAATCATGTCGCCTTTTTTCAGCTCATCGCCTTCTTTAGCAAACAAAATGGCCCCTTGCGGCAAAGAAACCGAATACTCCTTGCCATTAGACTCGATTAAAACTTGGGTATTGCTCTCCATCAATAGCGCATCTTCCCCATGACGAGTGCGGAAAGGACGTACCCGCATACTGTCAGGAATATGCACCGTACCCGCACGCTTAGCCGTGATTTGAGGCGCTAATTCGCCCGTAAACGTACCGCCCGTGTGGAAAGTCCGCATAGTGAGCTGAGTACCCGGTTCACCAATAGATTGAGCAGCAATAATCCCGACCGCTTCACCCAAGTCCACCATGTGAGAATGCGCCAGACTCCAACCGTAGCAGTGCTGACACACCGAACGAGCTGCCTCACAGGTCAATGCAGAGCGAGCTTTAATCTCTTTGACTTTGGCCTCTCCAATCGCTTTGGCAATGTCGTCGGTAATCGCCTGATTACGCGCAACAATAATTTCACCCGTCTTAGGATGCTTCACATCTTCTGCAGGTACTCGACCTAGCAAGCGATCTTCCAACGGAATCAGCACCCGCTCACCATCAGTCATGGGCCGCACCGGAATGTAGCGATCAGTTCCACAGTCAACCTCGCGCACAATCACATCTTGTGACACATCCACCAGTCGGCGGGTGAGATAGCCCGAGTCAGCCGTTCGCAACGCGGTATCTACCAAGCCTTTGCGCGCGCCATAAGAAGAGATGATGTACTCAGTTACCGTCAGACCTTCCCGGAAGTTGGTTTTAATGGGTAAATCAATAATTTCTCCTTGCGGGTTTGCCATCAGTCCGCGCATACCCACGAGCTGCCGCACCTGAGAAATGTTTCCCCGCGCACCCGAGTTAGACATCATATAAACCGAGTTCAAAGGATTGTGATCTCGGAAGTTTTCGATCACTTTGTCTTTGAGATGCTCACTCGTTTCATTCCAGGTATCGATGACCTTCTGAAAGCGCTCTACTTCGGTGATTTCACCTCGGGTATAGCGCTCTTCAGTATCGCGAATTTCTTCTTCGGCTGACTCTAGCATTGCCTTTTTGCTAGGCGGTACTTCGAGATCTTCGATGCTGATAGAAACACCAGCGCGGGTTGCGTACTTGAAACCTAAGCCCTTAATTTCATCGGCCATCCGAGCAGTGCGGGCCGTCCCGTAGTGCTCAAAAGACCATGAAACCAAGTTCTTTAGCTGCTTTTTGTCAATAACTCGGTTGCGAAATACAGTGGGTCTAGATTCGGCTTGCTCTGTCATGGGTGTTTCTTTGCCTTTGAAGCTTTGCTGCTTGGTATCTGGAATTTAACGGTGCTTTTGGGTTGCTTTTGAATAAGACTGGCTGATTTTGTCAGTTGTAGTCGGACGGCCTTATTCCGCCAGTCTTATTCAGCCAACGCTCCTAACACAGTGTGGTTGTAAATAATGCGACCCGGCGTAGTTTTAACGTACTGAGAAATTACGTTGCCTGATTCGTCTTCTCGAACTCGACGGAACTTGTAGATTTTTGTGGTCATCCCGCTGTCATCAGTCGTCACTTCTTTCGGCTCACTGTCGTCTTCATCATTTTCAACGAGACCATCAAAGCGCAGCCATACTTTGGCATGAAGATCGACGTTGCCCTGTTCATAGGCAGCTATAGCATCCTCCATGTTTGCAAAATACCGCCCTGAACCTTCTTGTTTAGCCGGATTTTCTGCTGTTAGGTAATAGCAGCCCAGCACCATATCCTGGCTCGGCGTAATAATCGGTCTGCCGGTTGCGGGTGAGAGAATATTATTAGAAGCCAGCATGAGTAGCCTTGCTTCTGCCTGAGACTCCAGCGATAGTGGCACATGCACAGCCATTTGATCCCCGTCAAAGTCAGCGTTAAATGCCGGGCAAACTAGCGGATGAAGCTGAATTGCTCGGCCTTCAACCATAATCGGCTCAAATGCCTGAATCCCTAATCGGTGTAACGTCGGCGCTCGGTTCAGCATGACAGGATGGCTTTCAATCACTTCTTCAAGCACTTCCCATACGCTGGGATCGTTACGCTGAATCAACTTTTTCGCCGCCTTAATGTTGTTGACCAAGCCCTGACGAATCAGCCGATGAATGACAAACGGCTGAAATAGCTCAATCGCCATCTCACGCGGTAGTCCGCACTGATGAATTTTTAAATTTGGGCCAACCACAATTACCGAGCGACCTGAGTAGTCAACCCGTTTGCCCAGTAGGTTTTGACGGAATCGGCCCTGCTTGCCCTCAATAATGTCCGACAGCGACTTCAGGGGTCGGTTATTGGCGCCCACCACTGTCCGGCCTCGACGACCGTTGTCAATCAGTGCGTCTACCGCCTCTTGCAACATTCGTTTCTCGTTGCGGACAATGATCTCAGGAGCCAGAATTTCCTGGAGGCGGGCCAAACGATTATTTCGGTTAATCACCCGGCGATACAGATCGTTTAGATCAGAGGTGGCAAACCGTCCCCCATCTAGCTGCACCATCGGTCGCAAATCGGGCGGAATTACTGGAATTACGTCTAGAACCATCCAGTCTGGGTTGGAGCCAGTTGCAATAAAGTTATCAATCACCCGCAGGCGTTTAATCAGTTTGGCGCGCTTTTGCCCTTTAGAAGTGGCAATGGTTTCTCGCAGTTGCTCGGCGGTGTCTTCTAGCTGTAGGTCTTCTAAGAGTCGCTTTAGCGCTTCAGCGCCAATTCCTACTTCAATGCCCGCTAGCTGAGAATCCTCGTCGTATAGCTGATCTTCTATCTCCATCCACTGATCTTCGCTCAGCAGTTGCTTGTAGGTTAAGTTATCGGCATTGCCGGGATCTAATACGACATAAGCGTTGAAGTAAACAATTTGCTCTACGTCACGTAGTGGCATATCTAGCAAGATTGCAATGTAACTTGGAATCCCTTTGAGATACCAAACGTGGGCAACCGGAGCGGCCAGCTTGATAAAGCCCATGCGGTGGCGGCGTACGCGAGATTCGGTAACCTCTACGCCACAGCGCTCGCAGACGATGCCGCGATGCCTTACGCGCTTATATTTGCCGCAGTGACATTCCCAGTCTTTGGCAGGACCAAAAATGCGCTCACAAAACAACCCGTCCATCTCTGGCTTAAGGGTTCTGTAGTTGATGGTTTCGGGCTTGGTGACTTCACCGACTACCGTGCCATTGGGTAATGTGCGCTCACCCCAGTCTCTAATTCGCTCTGGTGAAGCTAGACCGATTTTTACATAGTCAAAGCGCTGTTCTACTTTCGGCATCCTGTGTTTATTTCCTTAATAACTCTCGATATGACTTACAAATGGGTTGAGCGATCGCTCAGCAACTTCCAAGCAAATCCCCAGCAAACCCCAATAAAATCGCCGCTCAACGCTGCTGCGCTCAATTTTGAATCAATGGCCCCAATTAACGGATCGAATCAATCGAGGCCAATCCACGACCGTTACCCCAGCGGCTGCGCTGGCTGAGATTCGTCAGAAAAATTACTCTCAGACAGCAAATCTCCTGGGCTAGCAACCGATTCATAAGTTGGCCTCGAAGGCGTCCGACGATTACCCACATCGGCCATCAAATCTACCTCGCTATCGCGGCTCGTGCCATCCTCCTGAATCTCCACTTTATGCACCGCGATATCCAAGCACAGCGACTGAAGCTCTCGCATCAGCACCTTAAATGACTCAGGCGTACCCGGACGCGGAATCGCTTTGCCTTTTACAATCGCGTTAAGCGCTTCGTTGCGCCCCTGCATATCATCAGACTTAACAGTCAGCAGCTCTTGCAACGTGTAGGCTGCGCCAAAGGCTTCTAGTGCCCAAACCTCCATTTCGCCAAAGCGCTGACCGCCTTGCTGCGCTTTACCCCCCAGCGGCTGCTGAGTCACCAACGAGTAAGGCCCCGTCGAACGCGCATGGATCTTGTCATCGACCAAGTGCACCAGCTTCAGCATGTAAGACTGCCCCACCGTCACCTCTTGGTCAAAAGGCTCACCCGTACGGCCGTCGTAAAGCTGAATTTTGCCAGGATTATCTGGGTTAAATACCCAATCTTTCCCGGTTACTTCGCGGGCTTCTTGCAATTTGCCATGCGTTGTTTCTAAAGAAGCTTCTTCGCCATACATCTCATCAAACGGCGTCACCTTAAATCGAGCATTCAAGTTTTGTCCGGCCCAGCCCAGCAAGCACTCAAACACTTGACCCACATTCATTCGAGAAGGCACACCTAGCGGATTAAGCACAATATCAATCGGTGTTCCATCCGGCAGGTAAGGCATGTCTTCTACCGGCAAAATCCGCGAAATAATGCCCTTATTGCCGTGGCGGCCAGCCATTTTATCACCGACCTGAATTTTGCGTTTTTGGGCCACATACACCCGCACCACCATATTGGCTCCCGGTGGTAGCTCATCGCCTTGCTCACGAGTAAACACTCTGACATCGACAACCCGGCCTTTTTCCCCATTCGGTACTCGCAACGAGTTATCCCGTACGTCTCTGGCCTTCTCACCAAAAATGGCTCGTAAGAGCTTTTCTTCCGGTGGCTGATCGGATTCTCCCTTCGGTGTGACTTTACCCACCAAAATCTCGCCAGAGCTAACCCAGGCCCCGATCCGAATGATGCCAGTTTCATCGAGCTGACGCAGAGCATCTTCTCCCACATTGGGAATTTCGCGAGTGATTTCCTCAGGCCCTAATTTGGTTTGACGTGCCTCAATTTCATATTTTTCAATGTGAATCGAGGTATACACATCTTCGTACACCAGCCGCTCACTGAGTAAGATCGCGTCCTCGTAGTTGTAACCCTCCCATGGCATATAGGTAATTAGCACATTTTGACCTAGGGCGATTTCACCGCCTTCAGTTGCAGAGCCATCGGCCATTACCTGACCAGCTACAACCTCAGTCCCCTCGTATACCAAAGGTCTTTGGTTCAAACAGGTATCTTGGTTCGAGCGCTGATACTTTTGCAGTTCATAGGTATGGATATTTCCTTCCGGATCGCGCACCTTAATCCAATTGGCATCGAGGTAGCTGACTACCCCATCGGTGCGGCTAATGATTACCATGCCCGAATCTCGGGCGGCTTGTGCTTCGAGCCCAGTGCCTACTAGAGCCCGCTCCGGCCGAAGCAGTGGCACCGCTTGACGCTGCATGTTCGAGCCCATCAAAGCTCGGTTGGCATCATCATGCTCCAAGAACGGAATCAGCGAAGTGGCTACCGAAATGATCTGCACAGGCGAAACTGCAACATAATCCACTTCTTTAGGCGTTGTCACGGTAAAGTCCTGGCGATAGCGCACAGGCACTGTTTCGCCCAAGATATTATTGTCGAAATCAATCGGGACATCGCCAGGTGCGACCCGCAAGTCGTCTTCTTCGTCAGCGGTCATATACACCGCTGGATTGTCTTTAATGATTCGACCATTTACCACCGGGAAAAATGGTGTTTCAATAAAACCAAAGTCATTGACCCGTGCATGGGTCGCAAGTGAGCCAATAAGGCCAGCATTTGGGCCTTCAGGCGTCTCAATAGGACAGATGCGACCATGATGAGAAGGATGAATATCTCGCACAGCAAAGCCTGCTCGCTCACGAGTCAGTCCTCCCGGACCAAGCGCACTGATTCGACGCTTGTGGGTTAACTCTGCCAGCGGGTTGGTCTGATCCATGAACTGAGAGAGCTGGCTAGATCCAAAGAACTCCTTAATAGCAGCGACTAAAGGTTTAGGATTAACCAGAGAAGCAGGCGTTAGCGATTCTGCATCAGAAACTGTCATGCGCTCACGAATAATTCGCTCTAGCCGATTGAGGCCCACGCGCACCTGGTTTTGCAGCAACTCACCAACCGAGCGGACTCGGCGATTGCCTAAGTGATCGATATCGTCGGGATTACCAATGTCAAATTCTAGGTTGATTAAGTAGTCAATCGCCGCCATGATATCTTGGGGCGTCAGTACTCGAGTGGTTTCGGGGATATTTAGCCGCAGCTTGCGATTGAGCTTATGGCGACCAACTTTACCTAAGTCATAACGCTTGGGATCGAAGAAGCGGGAATCTAGCAACTGCTGACCGCCGTTGACTGTCGGCGGCTCGCCGGGGCGCAGCTTGCGGTATAACTCTAAGAGCGCTTCTTCCTCGCTAAACTGTCCTTCTTTTTCAATCGTTTTTTGAAAATACTCAGGGTGACGCAGTGAATCAAAGATTTCACTGTCGCTTAGCCCTAGGGCTTTAAGCAGTACTTGAGCGGATAGCTTGCGAGTTTTGTCAATCCGCACCCAGACGAGATCGTTCTTATCAGTTTCAAACTTGAGCCATGCCCCTCGGTTGGGAATGAGGTTGGCTGTGTAAGTGCGGCGACCGTGCTTATCGGTTTCTGCTTTGTAGTAAACGCCCGGGCTGCGGACAATTTGATTGACGATAACTCTTTCAGCGCCGTTAATAATGAAAGTACCGCGATCTGTCATCAAGGGGAGATCGCCAATGAAGACCTCTTGCTCTTTAATTTCACCGGTTTCTTTGTTGATCAGACGAGTAGGGACGTACATCTGCACCGAATAGGTGCTATCCCGGCGCTTGGCCTCATCCACCATATATTTAGGTGCTTTGAGCCGATAGTCTTTACCTAAAAAATGCAGCTCTAGCTTGCCAGTGTAGTCGGTAATTGGCGAAAAGCTCTCTAGCTCTTCGACTAAGCCTTCTGAGAGAAACCAGCGAAAGCTGGCACGCTGAATTTCAACTAAATCGGGCAACAGGTGAACTGGCACCTGATTGAGCGCTAGATTGGGGCTTTGAGCCTGGGTAGTAAGGCTTACAGATGGATTAGCCGTTAAATCAGTTGAATCGATAGTGGCAAGAGTAGAGTCAGTCATGCGTTTCCTCAAAATCGCGCCGTGCAGGGCAAACGTTTAGACAGCAGGGGAGATGTAGTTAAAGTTATGAAGCAGCTATAAATCTAGGCTAGGGTGAGCCTAGCGACAGGGCTTTAGGAGGAGCTACCCAAAGCGCTGAAAGAACCTAGCAAGTTAGAACCCGGAGGCCCATCGCTACGATCAAGCTCAACCAAGGTCGCTAAAATCCAAAAGAGGGAAAGATAGCCACTAAAGTTAGATGTAAAAAAGCAGTTAGACGTAAAAAAGCTATAGGGCAAAAAAGCTGGGGCAAAGGCTCTTTTCAACAATGCCGCGAATAGAGCTTTTGTTGAATAAAAAGCCTTCTGAACGGGTGTTAAGGGTGTTAAGAAATTTAAACTTACACTCAGCCCGAAAGAAAAGTTAAGAAGTTTCAAAAGGAATCGCAGTGTATGATTAGACGATATTAAGGTACAAAGTTGCTAATGCAACCTCACACGGAAAGATTCAACCGCTTTACTGGCAAAGAAACTGAGCTTCTAATGACAAATGAACATTACTGAAGATTGGGTTAGAGAATGCAAGTGAGTATTTTTGTCTATACATCATAGTCTAAATTTGGATCTTAAAAATATTGAATTGTCAAGCAGTGGGTGGTTCGCACTAAACTATTTAAACTAATTGGTAGCAGAATCGATTCTTTCGTAAGCTAATCCGCTGGGTAGCCGAAACAACTGCTGGGCGTTTTGGGTTGTTTGATGGGCTAGTTCAGCTAGCGGAATGCCCCTTAGCGCTGCGATATGCTCAGCAACATGTCGAACAAAAGCAGGCTGATTGCGCTTTTGTTTACGCTTGGGTACAGGCGATAGAAATGGACAGTCCGTTTCTATCAGGATGCGATCGCTCGGCACCATCTGCGCAGAGTCACTAACTTGAGCTGCACTTTTAAAGGTGACAATGCCGCTAAAGCTGATGAAAAAGCCCAAATCTAAAAACTGCTGAGTTTCTTGGGGATTGCCTGTCCAGCAATGCATGACGCCTGCTACCGGCCCATGTGCTTCAAAGAAGTTCTCAAGTAGTGCAGCCATTTCAGCCGCTGCCTCTCGACAGTGGACAATGACGGGCAAATCTAACACTTGAGCAACTTTTAGCTGAGCGATAAAAGCGCTTTGCTGAATTTCTTTATCGCTCGCTTTGAAGAAGTCTAGGCCCATCTCCCCAATAGCTACAACTTTAGGCTCAGAGGCCGCTAAGGTAGCAATCTGATCAGCGGTTTTACCCTCTACCCATTTGTCCATATCCAGCGGATGCAGTCCTACTGCCATGGAAATTTCCGGATAGCGATAGGCGATCGCTTGAATTTTGCTGAACTCGCTGGGATCAACGCAAGAGTGAACCAAATGAGCCACACCCGCTTGACGCCAAGCCGTGGCAACCTCATCTCTATCCGCATCAAAAGAATCGAAGTTGATATGAACGTGGGTATCTACTAATTGCATACTGGCATCGTTTAGGTCTGCATCGATCTGCACTAGAGCAGCGAGATGCTTTCAGTCTGCTTTCTTCCAATCCGCTTTACTGGTTGCTGATCTAAGCACTGACCGCTTCGCTAGCGGATGCGTCAGCCGATGAATTTGCAGATACATTGCTCTGCTCAGTAGCTTTGAGCAGCTTGGAGAGCCGAGACTTCCTCCTAGCGCCCGCGTTGCGATGCAGAACGCCTCGCTTAACCGCTTTGTCAATTTTGCTCACAGCCGCCGATAGCCTTTCTTGAACTAGCTTACTGCTTTCTTCCGAAGGAGACGCACCGTGAGTGGTCACTGCTTCTTGGTAGCGTTTCGTTAGCGTCTTTACAGCCGATTTGTAAGCCTTGTTGCGCAAACGATTTCGCTCTGCAACTTGAATGCGCTTGATCGCAGATTTAGTATTTGCCATTACTTGCCCTTACATTCGCCCTTATCAGTTTTTCTTCGTCTACTTTATCATCAGATAAAATCATCACAGTCTTCTTGATCTGTCTTTAATTAGGCTATCCGATTTCAGCCGTTCAGCCTAACCGTTCAGTTTTCAATCGCCAATGAGCTTTATTTCAATTCTGGCTAACTTTTGGCGGATTGTATTGTATAAATCAAGAATATATGAAAGTTTTTTAAGACGACAATTAGAGTAGTTAATTATAGCACTGACCTTCGAGGTGCAGCGCAAGAAAAACACATTCTCAGCAAACTTTCTTGAAGCCAAGCCGGAATAGGCTTTATCCAAAAGCGGCTGAAGAGCTGATCCTCATAAGAATTCCACGCTAAGCTGATGGAATATTTCTAGGCAATTTAATTCCCTTTTTTATACATGCTGCGAATTATTCATCAGCTCAGTGATGCTAGAGCCGAGCTACGGCGCATTTGCGATCGCACCCACGACGCCCAAGTTACAGACGCCGAATCCACGGTTCGTGACATTGTAGAGGCAGTGAGAGCTAGCGGCGATCAAGCGTTGCTTCACTACACCGAGAAGTTTGACCATCAGCGGCTCACGGCGCAATCGCTGAGGGTGAATGGAGCGCAGCTAGACGCGGCCTACCAGCAAATTTCTCAGGGGCTGCTTAGAGCCATTCAAAAAGCCTGCAAAAATATTGAGCGGTTTCATCGTCAACGGCTGCCCAAAAGCTGGGTGACGTTTGAACCAGACGGGGTAGTTTTGGGCAAACGATTCAGTCCCGTGGCTAGCGCTGGCATTTATGTGCCGGGGGGGCGCGCTAGCTATCCAAGTACCGTGATGATGAACGCGATTCCGGCGCGAGTGGCAGGTGTTAGTCGTATTGTCATGGTCACGCCTTTGGGTGCCAACCGATCAGGTGCTAATCAGCAGCTCAGTCCGGCTGTTCTAGTCGCGGCGCAAGAGGCAGGCATTCAAGAGATTTATCAGGTGGGTGGGGCGCAGGCGATCGCTGCTCTCGCCTATGGCACTGCCACGATTCCTAAAGTGGACGTGATCACAGGTCCTGGCAATATTTACGTCACGCTGGCCAAAAAGCAGGTGTACGGTACCGTTGGCATCGACTCATTGGCCGGCCCATCAGAGGTTTTGATCATCGCCGATCACACTGCTAATCCAGTGCATATCGCGGCTGATTTACTCGCGCAAGCTGAGCACGATCCGTTAGCGGCGGCCATTTTAATTACTACCGATGAGGCCCTCGCTAGCGCTGTAGATATTGAAGTAGCGCGGCAGCTTGAAAATCACCCTCGCCAAACTCTGACTGAAAAAGCGATCGCCAACTATGGTCTAGCAGTGGTCGTACCCGACTTGGAAACAGCCGCTCAGCTCTCGGATATCTTTGCCCCGGAACACCTAGAGTTAGAAATTGAAGATCCTTGGGATTTACTGCCTCAAATTCATCAAGCAGGCGCGATTTTCCTGGGTCATGATACCCCCGAAGCCGTCGGTGATTATTTAGCAGGGCCGAACCATACTCTGCCAACTTCGGGCGCAGCTCGCTATGCATCACCGCTGAGCACCGAAACCTTTATGAAGCACACTAGCCTGGTGCAGTACACGCGCTCCGCACTGGCCAATGTAGCGACAGATATTGATTTGCTCACCGAGGCAGAAGGGTTACCGTCTCACGGTGATTCAGTTCGGTTACGCGTCGAAGACAGCCGCGCTGAAAGTAAAGCTGATCGCAGTTAGCTATCACCGTCGCTAAATCGGCTGCTACAGAGCTACTAAACTGGCCAATCGCAGACTTGTAGCGGCAACGGAGTATGGATATAAGTTCGCTGTCCGGCCAGCGTGCGTGTCAAAAAGTAAAGCGGCAAAGGTTCTTGAAGACATAGAGCAAGCCCCGGTAGGGCAGTCGCAATGGCCCGCTCGCCCCTCTGTAAAAGCTTGCTAGGTGATCGCAGCCCTCCTACCATTAACGCTCTAATCAGAAGTTCTACTGAGGCAGTCCGAAGGCACCAATAGTCACAGCCGTCAGCGATCGCTAACGGCCTATCTGGTTTGGTACACTGCGTTTTAGACTGCACCTGGGAGCAGACAATTCCCCGCTCAACGCCATAGCTCAGTTGCCGTGAGTTGTCTGTCTCTATATCCAATATCCAGTGAATCATCGGTATAGGGCCTGCCTCGACATTTGCTGCAGAGCTAATGACAGCATTCGTTACGGGTAGATGCTCTATTACACAAAGGGCCGGTCGAAGAATTGGGCCTGAATTAATAGTGAGAGCGGGGCGCATCAGCACTTCAAATGGCCAGTCAACCTCTCGGCTGCGAGCCCGATTTAAATCCTGGTCAAGCCGTTGCTGAATTTGATATTGCAGCAGCCGTATGGGCTTATCCAACGGTTCGTTGCTCATAAGCTTAATGATCAATCATCTCAGCGCTCAAATTCTAGACCTTACGTAAATGCTCCGGATAATCCTCTAACAGATCTTTGTTTTCGGCAATCCATTTCACAATCGACCTAGCCATTGACGACTTTTGGCGAATAGCCCGCAGCGATCGCGTCAGATCTAGCTCCTGGGCCGTTGCCGGATGAGACAAATCAAACATTCCAGTCGCAATCAAGTCAATCACACCAAACTCAGAGTCCATATAAGTAAACCTATCCAAGAAAAACAGGGCGCTTTCCCAACAGGGCGGATTGATCTCTACTTCATCGTCACTTGTCCACATGGTGTTCACAGCGCCTACTTTTTTCCCTTGGCATCGCCATTACTTGCTGATGAGCCTTGTGTGCCCAAGCATCTGAGTCCCTCCAACATCACTTAGCCAAGGTTCAGCGTTTATACCTTAAGGCCCAGATACCAACTCCAACTACCTCAATAAAAACCACACTTACTCAATGCCGTTGTTTTCAAAAGCGCAAAAATCTATGGCCTAGGCATTATTTTTTATTAATGAAAGTAAATTTTTTACTGAAACTCATTTTGAAACTTGGTTTGCAACTAAAAACTTTATTTGGCTACTAGTTTGCGTACTATCTTTTAGGCATCAACCTAACAATAAAACTCGATTCATCTCGAAAAATAACTGAGCTAAAAAATATTTGTTTGATTGCTTATCGACTTTTATCCCGATATACCAATTCAGCAGGCCGGTTTAAAATCAGCCATTTGGCCTAGGTCATAGCAAAAAAAATTGATGCCTTGCGCTCGCTTCATAATAAATTCCGTATATTCCCTGAAAAAACTAGCTAAATTCCCAACGACTGTGAGTAGATACTATGAGAGTATTCAACTCATTCATCAAGCAATATTGTTATCGGTTAATCGGCTCAGTATTTATTAGTAAAGCCCGTTTAAGTTTAATGAATCAACCTTTTTTGCTATAGAAAAATCAAGGCAAAGATGCTGTTAATAAATAAACAGCATCTGTCTATATTGTTTATGAAGCTACTTTCTATTAGGCTCCTTCAATCAATTTCTATTAGTTAATTCAAAAGAAACTATTTGAAGTGTCGAATAAGTTGCTTTTGCAGGAGTGAATGGGCCTCGCAATTCCTAAATCGTATTGCTGACCAGCTTGCCAACAGCCTAGTTAAGCCATCGATCTAGCGGCTTCATCATTCCACGCAGCGTCAGCTAAGCTCTGAGCCCTCATTAGGCCAGCTAAAGCCAGCGCGCTTACTTTTGCAAAGGGTGTTTTACTCATGACACGGGATGCGCTAATTGTCGGCATTAATCAATACCAATCACTGCCTACGCTCAGCGCTCCAGCAGCCGACGCGGAGGCCGTTGCGGCCCGCCTGCAAACGCAAGGAGAATTTCGGGTGCAGCGGCTACCTGAAGTGATTCAAAAGGGGCGGGCTACCGTAGGCAACCGCAGTAAAGTCACCACCCAAAAATTAGAAGAATCGCTGGTTCAGCTGTTTAAACCTAAGGGTAGCAACGTACCAAATACGGCCCTGTTTTACTTTTCGGGGCACGGCTTGCAGCGTGAGGCCGGGATTCGAGAAGGTTACTTAGCGACCAGCGACGCCGATCCAGATAAGTGCAATTTTGGGCTCTCGCTCGACTGGCTCAGGCGTCTTTTGCAACAGAGCCCAGTGCGTCAGATTATTGTCATTTTAGATTGCTGTAACAGTGGCGAGTTGCTGAACTTCAACGAAGCTGATCCGGGGGCTCGTAACGGCACAGACCGTCTATTTATGGCCGCCTCTCGTGAATATGAGTCGGCGTACGAATCGTTAGAAGGTAAGCATAGTGTGTTGACCGAAGCGCTGCTATCGGGCCTGGACCCCTATCGAAAAGAAGGTGGCAAAATCACTAATTACGCGCTTACTGAGCATGTTAGCCAACAGCTCAGAGGCGAAATTCAGCAGCCTTTGTTTGAAAACTCAGGCAGTGAAATTGTGCTGACTCGGGTGAGTGGGCTCAAGGCGGCTTTTTCTAAAACGCCTATCAGTACAATGACTCGAATCAAACAGCTCTCTTTTGGCTTTTGTCCTTATCGGGGGCTGTCGCCGTTTGATGAAGCTCATGCTGACTATTTCTTTGGCCGAGAAGAGCTGACTCAGCAGCTCATTAATCATGTTAAAGAGAATGACTTTTGTGCGCTAGTCGGCGCTTCTAGCAGCGGTAAAACCTCTTTGCTCCGAGCTGGGCTGATGCATCATTTGCGTAAGGGCGATCGCATTCCAGGCAGCGAACAGTGGCAGATTAAGCTACTCACACCTACCCGCCATCCGCTCAAAGGGTTAGCGGCTGCTTTTGCCACAGCTACCACCGATGACGTGCAGCGAGCAAGCCAAATGCACCAAGCTGAGCGCCTATTGCACAAAGGAGCCGGAGAAGGGCTAGCCCAGCTTGTGCGCGCTAGCTTAATGAAGCCCGGTGCGACCAGCATTCCATCTGCTTCCAAGCTGTGGCTAGTCATTGACCAATTTGAAGAACTCTTAACCCCTACCGATAATGTCAACGATCTCGCTGAGCGTCAGCTATTTATCCGTACTCTCACTGAGACGCTACAAGATCCCAGTGCGCCCTTGGGCATTGTGATTGGCCTCCGCGCTGATACTACCGATGAACTAATTCCTTACGAATCGTTCAAAATGCTGGTCGATCTCAACACAGTTGTCGTGACGCCGATGAGCTACGATCAAATTAAAGCTGTCGTGCAAAAGCCTGCCGAAAAAATGGGCGTTGAACTCGATCCCACCATGCTTTACACCTTGGCATTAGATACTAACGGCGCGCCCGGTGAACTGCCGCTGATTCAGCAAACCTTATTGGAGCTGTGGCGCAGGCGAGATGTCACTGCCAAAGGGGGGACAGTGCCTAAGCTAACGATGGACGCTTATATGGCACTAGGTGGAGTCAAACACGTCATCACCAGTCGGGCCAGTGCCATTTATGAAAGCTTAGATGAAGAACAACAACAGGCTGCCCGGCGAATTTTCTTAGCCCTGTGTGAGCTAGGAGAAGGCCGCGAAGATCGAAGCCGAAGAGCCTTTCGCAATGAGCTCATTAATGAAAGCTTTCCGGACGAACTCATCGATAGCACCTTGGATAGACTAGCGGCAGAACGATTGGTGGTGGTGTCACAATCTTCTATTGCGACTAACTATTGCTCAGAGGAGGGTATTGAAATGCCTAGCGCTGCTTGGCAAACCCAGGGCGATGCGTCTTCACCTCTAACGACTTGGTTTTTAAACAATGTCTCTGAAACGGCGAAGCCTCTTTTAGGCTCACCTAGAACCGTAGAAATTATCCATGAGTCACTGGTTCATGATTGGGATTTGCTGCGGACTTGGCTGGCTGAATCACGCAGCATCATGCGCTTACAGCGACGATTAGAGAGCAGTGCTCAAGATTGGGATCAGCGGCATCGGCCAAAAGCCTCTGAGTATTTGCTAGGCGGCACGCAACTGCAAGAGACATTAGCGTTTGTGCAACTTCATCGTGATGAGCTATCGGGCCTTGCACAAGACTTTATTGCCGCGAGTCGCAAATCTCAAAGTCGTTTGCGCTGGCGAACGAGTATGTTGATTCCCATTGCGCTAATTGCTGGAATGGCCGCTTCTATTTTAAGTCGATGGGTATTTCCGCCGCTGCCCGCTGAGCCTGTAGTAACAGAGATGCAGAATAGTGAACCTCTAGGTAGAGGCGATCGCTTACAGCTTCAAGATCAACAAATGCCAGATAAAAAAGCATCGAATGAGAAACCAATAGCAGCGGATGAAGACACTGCGACAGGCTATGTAATGGTGCCCGCAGGCAAAATGGCTTTGCCTGATAACCCAAATCAGCTCGTGGATGTTTGGCTAAGAGTTCCTAAAGATACATCAATGCCTATGACAGTCCCGATAACGCCTGACGCTGCAATGGAGCCTGTTACAGTTGGCTCTCCATAGCCGTGGGCTTGATTTGTAATTTCAGAATTTCAGTACTGCTCATACAGTTTATTACAGTTTATTGCTGATGGGCTTGGCTGGCATTTTGCTGGTGCGGCAAAATCCAGGCTTTGGTGAGAAGCTAAAGTTATCTACCGCCATAGGGTCATTTTATTTCAGCTCTGCATAAATGATGAACGATTAGGCTTTCAGCAACCCAACCTGCTCTAACGATCGTGTCATCGCTTCTGTCCGATTATTGACCTGAAGCTTTAGGTCAATATTTTCTAAATGTTGGTGAACGTGCTGATGCCAATATTGAGCTGGGTAGCGATCGCCTGATTATCTTGTCCCTGAACGGCCCAAAAAAGAACCTCCGCTTCTCTTTTCGTCACTAGAAGCTCTAATGCCGTTTTGAGAGAGAGGGGCTGTTCCTCGGTTAATTGAATCGAATCGTTAACGGGCGATTTTCTGGCTTGATCTGCAACGGCAGCGTCAGACTAGGTGCTGAAACATTGATCTGACTATTTAATTGAGTGAGTTGACTTGACTTACGTTCATGCAGGGCGGTTACTGAGTGAATTGAGCCAAAAGGGTCATCTCCCACACTAAGCGGGGCTGTACAAACGCTATCAAATAGCGGCGGGCTTTTTCTAACCCAGCCAGGGTGTCGGCGTTGCCGATGCCTTGCTGCCAATAGCGATGCTGTAGATAATCCAGCAGCCAAAGCTGGGCTTCAGTATCTAACAATTGGCTAATGTCACGGGCGAGTGTTAGGGCTGCTCGGCGTGTCGTCGGTACTTGGCCGATTTGATCCACTTGAGCGAGCAGCGCTGGCGCAGCCGTCTGTAACTGCTGCAACTGCTGCCAGCTAATAATCGCACGGCCCGGGGAACCTTGCGCGATGGCCATCACCTCCGGCGATTGTAAAATTTCACCATAGCCAGTTTTCTGTAACACCTGAGCCATTTGATCTAGATTGAGCCGCCGAAACGGAATTGCCTGAGCCCTTGAAACCAGGGTTGGTAGTAGCGTCTGCTGATCGGGGGCCATCAAAATAATGGTGGCTCGACCGGGTTCTTCTAACGTTTTAAGCAGCGCATTCGCCGCTGCTTCAGCCATCCGATCGCCTTGATCAATCACGACCACTGCTCTCGGTGATTCCAGCGCTGGCCGAGCCAAAAACCGAGCAATCTCGCGAATTTGCTCTAGCCGAATGCGCGGCAGTCCCTTACGGTTTAACCCAGTTTTTGCCGCTTCACTCACCGTTAACAGCTTGCCTTGGTGCAAATAGGTCGGCTCTACCCAGAGCAAATCAGGGTGATTGCGATCGCGAATTCGCCGACTCAAAATCACATCAGCCTCAGCTCGGATGGCGTCATTGGCTCCATCCGAGCTAGACCGCAGCAGCAGCATTGTAAACCCAGCTGCCGCTAGCGCCTTCCCCGTTCCATCTGGGCCGACAAACAGATAGCCCGGCGCAATTCGCGCCAACGCTACTGCTCGATTTAAGAGGGTTTTGGCCTGATCTTGGCCCACCAAATTGGCAAATGGAGTGGCCAATGGATCGGCAAGCGGATCTGAAAAATCGTTGGTCGAAGAAGCTACTGAGGATACCACTGGGCTAATCGCTGCTGAATGATTTGCTGAATATGAGCGGCGACGACTGCCACGGGGCGATCGCCATCTACCACCGCCGTCGGCCCGCTGCTCAGGGCATTGGGGCTGCCATCGGCCATTGGCTCGGCCAGCGCTGCAAACCCCGCTGCCACCCGCTGATGAAACCCATCACCCGCCTGCTCAATTCGATCTGCTTGAGCCCGCTGGTGCATTCTAACAAGCCCAATAGCACAAGGCAGCTTTAGCCACAAGGTCAAATCCGTTTTCAGCCCGCCAGTCGCAATCTGATTGAGCTGCTGAATCAGAGTCAAATCGAGCTGCCGCCCGTAGCCTTGATAGGCCACCGTACTGTCCGTGAAGCGATCGCACAGCACCCAATAGCCTTGATTTAGCCACGGCACCAGCGTTTCTTCCACATGCTGAGCCCGATCAGCTGCATAGAGCAATAGCTCAGCTTTACTGATCATCGGCTGGTCAGTAGGGGTCAGCAACAGCCGACGGATTTGCTGTCCAAGCCCTGTGCCACCGGGTTCTCGCGTCAGCTTCACCCCCGCAATTTGATTTTTCGCCTGGAGTCTTTTGATCGCCACATTCGCTATTAGCCAGTCGTACAACTGCTGAATCTGCGTCGTTTTACCACTGCCCTCCCCCCCTTCAAACACAATCAGCTTGCCTTTTGCCACCGCCGCTTGTCTCATCATCTCCACCCAAAAACCTCCACCCAAAACCCCACGAAAATCTACAAAATGTAGCTACTCAGCGACACTTGGCACAATTTATACCGATACCGCTGCCCGTAATCCCCTATTCCCTATTGAGTAAAACAACGGTATTCTGTCAATGATCTCGTTCGGGCAACGATCTTTAAAGTTCAGCCCTCTTGCGATTTCACGACGATTCCGATTTGTTATCCCATTTCGTTACTATGGCCCGCTACACCAGTTTTTTCATGACCGGTTCTTCTCAAGAAGATATTAGCAAAGCGCTAGTGAGCGCTCTAGAAATCTGTGACCTAAATTTGGTCTATCAAGATCCGGTCTGCATTGTTGCCAAAGAAAAACCCGGTAGCGTCTCGTTTTCTCAACTAGCCACCATCGAACTTTTGATCAGTCCGCCCACTGTTAAAAATGGCAGTTCCAAAATCGATTTAGTCGTGAAAAATGAAGAGCTGCCTCTACGCACTCAAAACCACTGCCGAGAAATATTTTCACAGGTCAATCAGGCGATCTCTACCGCCAACGCAGAGAGCATTGCCAGCTAGCGGCTGCCTTTTTTGCTAAAGCCGTTTTTTGCTAAAAAGTGTAGCCATCCCTGGCGAAAGAGGTTCAACCGGTCAAGAACACGATACGCTAGCAAACACAACGCTTAAGGTTGGGAGAGCTGCAAGTCATGTCGGATATTGGTAAACGGTGGCAACAGCGGATCGCAAAAGGCAAGCGAGACAACCCGTCAGCAGCCAATGCCGGATCGGCTATCAGCCAAGGCCCAGAGCCTCACGGCCACTCGCACACCGCCCCTGAGCATCCCAACTTTAAAAGCTTCTACACCTACCGGGCCGAAGTACGGCGGGTGCTGTTAATTACCTTAGTGCTCAACCTCACCGTTGTCGGCCTCAAGCTAATGGTCGGCTGGTGGACCGGCTCACTCAGCCTACTAGCTGACGCGCTTCACAGCATTACCGACGGCGCTAACAACGTCCTTGGCCTGGTCACGAACCAGCTGGCCTCCCCCGTTCCAGATCGTGACCATCCCTATGGCCACCAAAAGTATGAAGCCATCGGTGCGCTTGGAATTGCCGCTTTTCTGGGAATTGCCTGCTTTGAAATCATCAAAGGGGCCGCTGATCGGATCATCTCGGGTGGCGAACCAGTGGTTATGGGTGCAACGTCCCTTTGGGTTTTGCTAGCAGTGCTAGGAATCAACATTTTTGTTGCTTTTTATGAGCGGCGAGTCGGTAACCGCCTTGGCAGCAATATCCTGATTGCTGACGCGCAGCATACCATGAGCGACGTTTGGATTACCATTACTGTTCTCGGCGGCCTAATTGGCGTTTGGATGGGGGTGCAGTGGTTAGATGTCGCGCTCTCTTTGCCGGTCGCGCTATTAGTGATTCGCAGCGGCTGGGTGGTGCTTTCTGCCAACTTGCCTTGGCTAGTCGATGAAATGGCGATCGCGCCCGAAGCTATCCACAATGTCGTCATGAGAGTGCCCGGTGTGCTCAACTGCCACAGCATTGCCTCACGTGGCCTGCTGGGTCGTCAGGTTTTTATCGATATGCACCTGATTGTCGAACCGACCGATGTGCTAAGCGCCCACAGCATCACTGAGCAAATAGAACAGCAGCTCGAACAAGAGTTTGGCCCCACTCGCACCACCATTCATGTAGAGCCCCACAGCTACGTCGAAAGAGAAATTTCTTACGGCCTTGGCAATCGCCCTGCTTGAACTACGCTTAAATCCTATGAATTTACCCACTTGGATTACCGCTTCTCGCCTCTTGGGCGTGCCCATTGTTTTAATTGCGTTGCTGAATCCAACCGATGCCCATCGTTGGATTAGCGTAATTGCCTTCGTGATTTTTGCGGGCACAGACTGGCTAGATGGATACCTTGCCCGCAAGCTCAATCAGGTCACCGAACTCGGCAAATTTCTCGATCCTTTAGTCGATAAGCTGCTGGTTATGGCTCCTTTGATGGCCTTAGTCGGCATGGGCGAAGTGCCCGCTTGGGGCGTGTTTTTAATTTTAGCCAGAGAGCTCACCATTTCTGGCTGGCGCGTCAACCCGACCTTTCAAAAAGGCAGCGTTCCGGGCGCTGGAATCTGGGGCAAGGCCAAAACGGTTGTGCAGATTGTTGCAATTTCTCTTTTACTTGCGCCGCTGTCCGGAATTTGGCAGAGCAGTGGCATCGTGCTCTTTTGGGTTGCCGTTGCCCTTACCTGGATCTCAGGCTTACTGTATTTGCTCCCGGCTAACGCCCAAGAAACAACCTGATTTCTGAACGGGAACAAAGTCTAGTCCGAGAACGATGAACTGTCTTTGAGAGCAGTTTTTAGGTCATTTTTTCAATCGCACTGTGCAAAAACTGTTTGACAAAAGCATCGCGGCGATTGAGCTGATATTGTTGTTCTACGACGGCTTGAATACCGCGATCGCCCCAATCCTGATTGGCCTGAAAATACACCATAAAGCTCTTGCCCGCAATCCGCGTCAGGTAGGCGGCGCTGACTCCCTGCAACAGCTTACTGGCGATCGCCGTGGCCACATTTGCCTGCAGCCCAACTGCTAGCAGCTTCATCGTCCCTTTCGCCAAGCTCAAAGCAGCCATTGTTTTGGCCAGCGATACCGCGAGCGCTTTGGCTTCTTCAATGCTGACTTCTACCCCATACACTCGGCTTAGCTCCACCACCATTTGCGCATTCACAGCTGCTGTTGCCAGCATATCAATCACTGGCAACGGCGTGGCTGCTAGCACCCCGGCTCCAATCCACTGATAGCGATCCACAATCGTTTCGGCTTGCTGTTGCCTTTGGATGCTGAGCAGCGACCTGGCCTCTTCTCCTAATTGCTGCGACTGTAACAACAGATTGCTGACAATCAAATCTGTTCCTTCTTGTCGCAAAATGCTCAGCATGCGCTCAACCAAATCTGTAATTTCAGGATCAGGCTGCACTCGGCTGCCATCAGGTAGCTGGGCAGAGGAAGGATAAGCCGCCACCATCACCACATCCTCACGGTTGAGTAATTGATGCGTCCGTTCTTGCAGCCTTTGCAAAATCTGTTCTCTTTCGGCTGGCAAGTAGCGATCGCGCTTATTAAACACCAATAGCAGCCGTTTTCCCATGCCTACTAGCGTCACCAGCTGCTCGTACTCCACCCGGTGCAAATCGTTATCAATCACAAACAGCAACAGATCTGCTGCTGCTGCCAATGCCTTGGCCGCTTGCGATCGCGCCTCACCTAAAGCACTGGCTTCTAGCAATCCTGGCGTATCGGTAATCAGCACCGCCGCCTTGTCCTGCGATCTGGCCTTTAATCCAGATAAACTTGATCTAGATAAATCCGGCACCTCTATTCGATAAGTTTGCGCCGATTGCGTCGTGCCGAGCGTGGCCGCTACGGGCGCAGCCATCTCTCCTAGCAGCGCATTCACCAAAGCCGTTTTACCAGCTGAGCCTAGGCCAAACACAACAATTTGAAAGGTTGATCCAGATGATTGCTCATCTATTTGACCACCCATTTGGCCCCTGAGCCGCGCGCTCAGCACTTGAGAACGAGCGGCTAGCGCCTGCCGTGCAATCTCATCTTCAATTTGGCTCACCTGCTGCTGAACGGCCTGCAAGCTCACTGCCGCCACCTGATCGGGTGATTGGGGTAACGTCACGATTCGCTTTCGTTTGGGCCGTAAAAATAGCCAGCTATAGTAAGCCAATATGCCCACAGCCGCAGCTAAGGCCAAGCTAATTAGGGCAATGGCGGCCTGAGCCAGCAAGGGAGAAATCAGGGCGATCGCGCCATACAGTTGACCGAGCGAACTGACTGCCGTTAGCAGCACGCCTAGGCTGATGAGCGTGGCTACTGCCACCATTAATAGATATGACCGACGCATCATCTGCAACTTTTCTCGCGATCGCGTTTTCTGCTCTCTCTAAGATAAAGCCTGACGTAAGCGCTTGCAGCAAAGGGCTAGCAGGCTCCAGGGGATGAGCGAATCCGATAGGCAGTATC